>JAZGBC010000100.1:0-9050 GCA_036444495.1 Kiloniellales bacterium | reverse complement strand
CCGGGGTAATCGGCGGCCTGGGGCCGCTGCGCCCCGGCATGACCCTGGCCGCGCTCGACGGCGCCATCGAGCGCGCCTTCAAGCTGCGGCGGCTCAAGGCCGTGGCGCTCAGCGTCAACTCACCCGGCGGTGCGCCCGCCCAATCCGACCTCATCGCCCGCCGCATTCGCGATCTGGCCGAGGAAAAGGAGGTGCCGGTCTTCGCCTTTTGCGAGGACGTGGCGGCCTCGGGCGGCTACTGGCTGGCCTGTGCGGCCGACGAGATCTTCGCGCGGCCGACCTCGATCATCGGCTCTATCGGGGTGATCTCCACCGGCTTCGGCTTTCCCGGCCTGTTGGAACGCATCGGCGTGGAGCGCCGCGTCTATACCGCGGGCGAGAAGAAATCCCTGCTCGATCCCTTCCGCGCCGAGGACGCCAAGGACGTGAAGCGCCTGAAGGCCATCCAGAAGGACATCCACGAGAGCTTCAAGGCGCTGGTGCGGGAGCGCCGCGGCGAGCGCCTCAAGGCCGGCGAGCGCGACCTGTTCAGCGGCGAGTTCTGGACCGGCAAGAAGGCGCTGGAGCTGGGGCTGATCGATGGTCTGGGCGAGATGCGCCAGGTGATGCGCGAGCGCTATGGCGAGAAGGTGGTCCTGAAGCGCGTCGACAGCGCCCGGCCCTGGTGGCGCCGGCGACTCGGCTTCGGCGGCTTCGGCGGGCTCAACCTGCCCGGCGCGCCCGCGATCCGGCCCGCTCCGCAGGATTGGGTGACCGGACTGCTCGCCGCCGTGGAGGAGCGTGCTTTGTGGTCCCGCTTCGGGCTGTAAACCTCCTCCATCCCCAACCGTTGAACGAGGCCGCGCGGCCGATGGGCGCTTGAGCAAAGGCGAGGCGGGGGCGTTCGGCCGCGTGCATCCTGTCAAGCCGCCGAGGGTCCCGGGGGACCCGCCGATCGAACGAAACGGGAGGAACCGTGAATTCACCAGACAGCGAGACCTCGAGCGCGGCGCGCCGCGGCTATGCCGGCCCGGCGATCCTGAGTCATGGCTTCCGGCCGTTTTTCCTGGGCGCCGGGATCTGGGCGGCGACTGTGGTTGCGCTCTGGCTGGCCATTCTCACCGGACGGCTCGAACTGTCCAGTGCCTTCGACCCCATGGTCTGGCACGCCCACGAAATGCTGTTCGGCTTCGTCGCCGCGGCGATCGCGGGCTTTCTCCTGACCGCCATCCCCAACTGGACCGGTCGCCTGCCGGTGCGCGGATGGCGCCTGGGCCTTCTGTTCGCGCTCTGGTGCGCCGGGCGCGCCGCGTCCGGCTTCTCGGCGTCGATCGGCCCGGGGCCCGCCGCCGCGCTGGATCTTGCTTTCCTGACCGCGTTTGCCGGGCTGGTGCTGCGCGAGATCGTGGCCGGCGGCGACCGGCGCAACCTGCCGATCGCCGCAATCATCGCGCTGCTCGCCGTAAGCAACCTGCTGGTGCATCTGGAGGCGCTCGGCCTCGCGCCGACGGCGCGCCTGGGCTTGCGGCTCGGCATGGCCGACGTGGCGTTTCTGCTCACCCTGGTGGGCGGGCGCATCGTGCCCAGCTTCACGCGCAACTGGCTGGCCAAGCGCGGAGAGGCGGTCCTGCCGGCCCCCTTCGGCCGCCTCGACCGCCTGGCGATCGCGGCCAGCGCCGCGGCGGGCCTGGCCTGGAGCTTCGCGCCCGAGGCAGGCGTGACCGGCGCGCTCGCGCTCCTCGCCGCGGCGGCCATCGCTGCGCGCCTGGCGCGCTGGCGCGGCCACAGGACCCTGGCCGAGCCGTTGGTCTGGGTGCTTCATCTGGGCTACGGCTGGCTGGTCGCGGGCTTCGCGCTGCTCGGCGCCTCGGTCTTCTTCTCCGCGCTCGACCCGACGGCGGCGTTGCACGCGCTGACCGCCGGGGCCATGGGCACCATGATGCTCGCCGTCATGACCCGGGCCACCCTGGGGCACACGGGCCGGCGGCTATCCGCGGGGCCTGGGACGACCGCGATCTACGGCCTGGTCAGCTTGGCGGTGCTGGCGCGGGTCCTCGCGCCGCTGATGTCGGGCAGCGCGCCGATCCTGCTCGGGCTGTCCGGCTTCAGCTGGATCGCCGCCTTCGGCCTGTTCGTCGCCCTCTACGGCCCGCTGCTCGCCCGGCCGCGCCGCACCGGGTAAGGCCCGCGCCGCGCTTGACCGGCCCGGCGTGCGCCCTCTACAAGTGGCCCCATGTTCGGCTTTTCCCTGCAGAAACTGATCGTCCTGGTCGCGGTCATCGCCGCGGTCTGGTACGGCTTCAAGTTCATCTCGCGCCTGCACGACAAGCGCGAGGCCGAGGCCAAGCTGGACCAGGGCCGAGCGGGCCGGACCAGATCGGGCGTTGGCGCGGGCCCAGACAGCACAGGCGCGGTTGCCCAGGACATGGTGCAGTGCCAGGTCTGCGAGGCTTACGTGCCGGCGCGCGGCGCGGGCCACTGTGGGCGCGACGACTGTCCCTATTGAGAAGCTAGGCGAAGGTTCGCCCGGATTTCCCGCCGGTCGGTACACCCTGGCCCGGCGGGGCTCTTTTTGACTCCGGTCCTCTGCTCCCGGGTCACGTACCCCGGTTCCGCCCAGACGTTCCCGTGAAAATCCGGGAAGCCCCTGCTGGCCGGTATTTTTTGCGGGTTCGGGTGTAAACTATCTTACATTCGTGTCAGGTTTCGTACTATGATCTCTCTCCGGTCTGGTAAATCGACCAGGTGCCGAGGACAAGAAAAACGAAGAATCGGGGTCGCTGGGAGGTAATGAGACCGCCGCACGATGACAGGGGGATGGCGGAGCCGGGCGCGCTGCTGCGCCGCCTGGATATCCAAAGCCGTCAGCGCCGCATCGTGGAACTGGTGCGCGAGCGGGGCTTTGCCTCGATCGAGGCCATGTCGGCCTATTTCTCGGTCTCGGCGCAAACCATCCGGCGCGACATCAAGCGGCTCTCGGATCACGACCTTCTGGTGCGCTACCACGGCGGGGCGGGCCTGCCGGCCGGCGGCGATCTCTTGGCCTATCCCAACCGGAAGGTGCGCAACACGGCGGCCAAGCAGGCGATCGGCAAGCTGGTCGCCCGCGAGATTCCCAACGGCGCCTCCTTGTTCATCGACATCGGCACCACGACCGAGGCGGTCGCCGAGGCCCTGCTGGATCATGAGAAGCTGCGCATCGTCACCAACCACATCTGCGTGGTCTCGATTCTCAGCCAGCGGCCCGACTTCGAGATCAATCTGGCCGGCGGCATGGTGCGCAACCGCGATCAGGCGGTGACCGGCGAGGCGACGACCGAGTTCCTGCGCCGCTTTCGCTTAAGCTACGGCATTTTCGGTATCGGGGCGGTGCACGACGACGGGCAGATGCTGGATTACGACTACCGCGACGTTCAGGTCTCGCAGACCGCCATGGCCATCTCGCGGCGGCATTTCGTCGTCGCCGACCGGAGCAAGTTCGAGGGCGACGCCATGGTGGCGCTGGGCCACGTCTCGGAAGTGGACGCCCTGTTCACCGACAGTCCGCCCCCGCCGGCCATCGTCGATGTCCTGCGCAAGAACGGCGTGCAGCTGGTGGTGGTGGGCGCCGACGGCAAGGCGGTCGAGGACACGCGGCACGGCGATGAGGCCCGGCCCGTGGCGGTCGGAGAGGGAGTGTAGAAACTCATGCCCGCGATTGAACTTACCGCCGTGACCAAGGCCTGGGGCGACACGATCGCCGTGGACGATGTATCCTTTGCGGTCGAGGAGGGCAGTTTCGTGGTGCTTCTGGGTCCCTCGGGCTGCGGCAAGTCGACCACCCTGCGCCTGATAGCGGGGCTGGAATCCGTCAACGCCGGGACGGTCTACATCGCGGGCCGGGACGTGACCGGCAAGCCGCCCTCGGAACGCAAGATCTCCATGGTCTTCCAGTCCTACGCCCTGTTCCCCCATCTCAACGTGGCGGAGAACATCGTCTTCGGCCTGAAGGTGCGCAAGACGCCCCCGGCCGAGCGCGAACAGCGCCTGAAGACGGTGGCCGAGATCGTCGGCCTGTCCGAGCTGCTGCACCGCAAGCCGGCGCAGCTCTCCGGCGGGCAGCGCCAGCGCGTGGCGCTGGCCCGGGCGATCATCTCGGAGAACCCGATTTGCCTGATGGACGAGCCGCTCAGCAACCTGGACGCCAAGCTGCGCCACGACATGCGCGGCGAGATCCGTAGCCTCCAGCAACGCCTGGGCGTGACCGTGGTCTATGTGACCCACGACCAGAGCGAGGCCATGTCCATGGCGGACCACGTGATTCTGCTGCGCGACGGGCGGATCGAGCAGGCCGGCACGCCGGACCAGCTCTACGACCGGCCGGAAACCCTGTTCACGGCGGGCTTTATCGGCACGCCACCCGTCAACCTGCTCGACCTGGCGGACGGGCCAGAGGGTGCGGTGATCGCCGGGCTCGGGGGACGGCCGGTCCTGGGCGGTCCGGGCGATGGCCTGATGCTGGGCATCCGGCCCGAGCACATCGAGATCAGCGAGTCCGGCGGCCTGCCCGCGGAACTCGAGTGGTTCGATTACCTGGGCGCCGACACCATCGTGACCGCGCGGGCCGGGAAGCAGTCGATCCTGGTCCGGGTGCCGGGGCGTTTCGGCGCGGCGGAAGGGAAGAAGGTCAATCTCGTTTGGGCGCCGGAGAAGGTGCATGTCTTCGACGCGGCCAGCGGGCGCCGGGTGAACGGCCGGCAGGCGCTGGCCATGGCGGCATGAGAGGTTTTTTTTGAAGAGAGTCGCGTGCGCCAGTTTGCATGCGGGTTGGAACTGGGAGAGCAGGCGGTCAAGAAAGCTCTCCATAACACTAGAGGGAGGACGATGATTATGTTCGACAGCTTGAAACGCACCTTGGGCGTTGGCCTCTTGGCGGGCGCCCTGGCCCTCGGCTTCGCGAGCGCGGCCTGGGCCAAGGTGGAACTCACCATGTACTACCCGGTCGCGGTCGGCGGGCCGCTGACCAAGATCGTCGACGGCCTGGTCGCCGACTTCATGAAGGAGAACCCCGATATCGAGGTCAAGGCGATCTATGCCGGCAACTACAACGACGCCCGTATCAAGGCGCTGGCCGCGCTCAAGGCCGGCAAGCCGGCGCAACTCTCGGTCATGTTCTCGATCGACATCTATCAACTGATCGAACAGGACGCCATCGTGGCCTTCGACGACATCGTCGAGACCGCCGAGGAAAAGGCCTGGCTCAAGAAGTTCTATCCGGCGCTCATGGAGAACGGCATCACCGGCGGCAAGACCTGGGGCATTCCGTTCCAGCGTTCCACCATCGTCATGTACTACAACAAGGATGCCTTCCGCGAGGCCGGCCTCGATCCGGAGAAACCGCCGGCAACCTGGACCGAATTGGCCGACATGGGTAAGCAACTGGTCAAGAAGGACGCCTCCGGCAAGGTCGAGCGCTGGGGCGTCATGATTCCCTCGACCGGCTATCCCTATTGGATGTTCGGCGCACTCACCATGCAGAACGACCAGGTGCTGATGAACCAGGCCGGCAACGAAACCTTCTTCGACGCGCCGGGTACCGTTGGCGCCCTGGAGTACTGGCTCGATCTCGGCAAGACCCACAAGGTGATGCCCCAGGGCACCATCGAGTGGGGCACCCTGCGCCAGAACTTCCTGGAGCAGAAGACCGCCATCATGTGGCACTCGACCGGCAACCTGACCGTGGTCAAGAAGAAGGCCGGCTTCGACTTCGGCGTCGCCATGCTGCCGGCCAGCAAGCGGCGCGGCACGCCGACCGGCGGCGGCAACTTCTACATCTTCAAGCAGACCACGCCGGAGGAGCGCAAGGCGGGGATGAAGCTCATCCGCTTCCTGACCCAACCCGAGCGAACCGCCGAGTGGAGCATGAAGACCGGCTATCTCGGCACGCGTCCGGACGCCTACGAGACCGAGGCGCTCCAGAAATACGTGATCGAGTTCCCGCCCGCCGCGGTGGCGCGCGATCAACTCGAGTTCGCGACCGCCGAGCTCTCGACTTACCAGACGGGCCGGGTCCGCAAGCTTCTGGATGACGCCATCCAGGCGGCCTTGACCGGCAGCAAATCGCCGGGGGATGCGCTGGGTGCGGCCCAGAAGAAAGCCGATAAGCTGCTCGAACGGTACCGCTAAGACGTGACCGAACCGGGCCCGGAGGATCGGCGTTCGCCGTTGCTCCGGGCCCGGCCTTTTCGGCAGATTTTCCAGGCGTGGGTCTCATGTTTTCGCGGGCAGGATTCCGATCCGTACACCTCTATGGCTGGCTGCTGCTGACGCCGGCGGCGATCCTGCTTATCGCCTTCACCCATTATCCGACCGGCGCCACCTTCTGGCACAGCTTCTTTTCCGAGGGCACGGCGCTCAGGCCCTCGGTCTTCGTCGGCCTCGAGAACTACCAGCTCATGCTCGAAGACGAGGTGTTCTGGAAGGTGGTCCGTAATAACCTCTGGTTCGCGATCGGCACCATTCCGGCCAGTATCGCCCTCGCCCTGCTCATGGCGGTCTGGGTCAACGGCCGTTTGTCCGCGCGCGGCCTGGTGCGCATGGCCTATTTCACGCCCACCATTCTGCCCATGATCGCGGTCGCCAACATCTGGCTGTTCTTCTACACGCCCGATATCGGCTTCGTGGATCAGATGCTCGACCTCTTTGGCTTGCCTGGACACAACTGGCTGGGCGATCCGGACACGGTACTGGCCTGCACCATCATCATGACCATCTGGAAGGAATCCGGGTTTTTCATGATCTTTTATCTGGCGGCGCTACAGTCCCTGCCGCCGGAATTGGAAGAGGCGGCCAAGCTGGAGGGGGCCAAGCGCTGGTACTTCTTCTGGCGCGTCACCTTCCCGCTGCTCATGCCGACCACGCTGTTCGTTTCGATCAACGCGGTGATCAATTCCTTCAAGCTGGTGGATCACCTCTTCATCCTGACCAAGGGCGGGCCGGACAACGCCAGCAGCCTTCTGCTCTATTACATCTACGAGGTCGCCTTCAGCTTCTTCGAGGAATCCTACGCGGCCACCCTCACCGTGGTGCTGCTGGCCGCGCTGGCGGTGATCTCCATCGGCCAGTTCGTCATCCTGGAAAAGCGGATACATTACCAATGAGCGCCGCGGACCGACCCCTGGGCGGCAGGCTGCTCGCCGTCTTTGCGCCGGAGCCGGGCGAGAGCCGCTGGCGCTGGCTCGAGGTCCTCGGGGCCTGGCTGCTCGCGCTGCTCTGGCTGGCGCCGCTTTTCTACGCCTTCTGGGCCGCCTTCCACCCCTGGATCTACGCCACCCGCTTCGAGCTCTTCGCGCCGCTGACGCTGGAGAATTTCTACGAGGCCTGGAGCCAGGCGCCTTTCGCGCGCTATTACCTGAACACCTTCCTCATGGTGAGCTCGATCCTGGTGGCGCAGTTCGTGCTCTGCACGCTGGCGGGCTACGCCTTCGCGCGCTTCGAGTTCTTCGGGCGCGACGTGGCCTTCGCGCTGGTGCTCTTGCAGCTCATGATCATGCCCGAGATCTTGATCGTCGAGAACTACCGCACCATGGCTCAGCTGGGACTGGTGGACAGCATCCTCGGCATCGGTTTGCCGTATATGGCCAGCGCCTTCGGCATCTTCCTGCTGCGCCAGACCTTCAAGACCGTGCCCAAGGAACTGGACGAAGCCGCCCGTATCGAGGGTTGTAACTTCCTGCAAGTGCTCTGGAAGGTCTATGTGCCGCTGGCCAGGCCGACCTACGTCGCCTATGGCCTGGTCTCGGTCAGCTACCACTGGAACAACTTCCTCTGGCCGCTCGTGGTCACCAATTCCGTGGAGACGCGGCCGCTCACCGTGGGGCTGGCGATCTTCGGCGCGCCGGAATCGGGCGTGGACTGGTCGGTGATTACCGCCGGCACGCTCCTGGCGGTGGCGCCGCTCCTGATCGCCTTCCTCCTCTTCCAGCGCCAGTTCGTGCAGTCATTCATGCACGCCGGCATCAAGTAGGGGGAAATAGGGGGACACAATAATATTGTGTCCCCCTATTTCTCTATTTCTGAGAGTTGGGATTAGTTGAGCGCGACCTGACCGGGATAGATGAAGCCCTGGGCCGGGTAGCTGCGCGCGCCCCAGGAGTCGCCCGGGGTGTACCAGACCCTTACCTCCGACCAGTCGTTCTTGCGCGAGACGTCGACGATGGGCGTGCCCAGGTGGATCTGCCCGCGGTTCAGCCAGTTGGCGTGGTTGGCGATGATGCGGCGGCTGTCCAGCACCGCGGTCACCACGGCCAGATGGCCGAGGCGCAGGCGGTTCGACCGCCTCCATACCAGGACCGAGCCGACCGCCGGCCGGTTGCCGCGGCGATAGCGGCCGGCGGCGCTGTTCCACCAGGTGGACGCATTGCCCCAGATGGCGACGCCCGAGGCAGTGCGCGCGAAGGCGACGCACTGCAGCGGGGCGGCCGCATTCACGATTCGCGGCGCGGCGCCGGGGACGGGATTCGGAGCGGGGCTCCGCACGGCGCCATACTGCGCCGTGGAGCAGGCCGCGAGCAGCAGACTTAGCGATAAGATCAATAGTGCGTTTCTCATGGTGGATCGCCTGACGGATATCTGCGTGTGGTGGTCTCTTGTCATTCTGCCGGGGTCACGTCCTGGGGCAGGGGGGGCTCGGATTTCCGCGTCCGCTGCTTTTTCAGCACCCGCCTGAGCCCCGAGCGCAACGCTTCCGGGCTGGCTATGGGTTCGAGTTCGGCCACGGCGAGCTCGCCCTGCTCTTCCGCCTCCACGAGCGTGGCGATTTCGTCCTTCGGTTTTTCGCTCTGGCCGTAGACCGTGCGCGCCAGCGAATGCAGCATCGAACTCAGCCGGACGTATTCCTCGCCCAGTCGGCCGCAATCCGCCTCGTTCCGCGCCATCTGCGTGCGCTTCTCCCGCAGGCGCTCCTCGAGAATCTGGATGACGCTCATCAGGTGTTTCTTCGAGCGGTCGTGCTGCTCGCTCACCCGCGTGAAGCTCGCCCGGGCGGTCTCGACGGTGCGCCGCAGGTCCTGTATCTCGCTCATCTCTTCCCC
>JAZGBC010000099.1:0-6383 GCA_036444495.1 Kiloniellales bacterium | reverse complement strand
CCGCCGCCGGGAATCCGGGCTATAACGCCGCCGGTTTAGAGCGCGGAACCTGGAGCGAGGCGAACATGCGAATTGCCCTGGCGGTGGCAGGCGGAGGCGCGCTCGGCGCGGTGGCCCGCTTCCTGATGGCCGGCGGCTTTCCCTTCGCTACGCTGGCCGTCAATCTGCTCGGCTGCTTCGCCATGGGCGCCTTCATCGAGGCGACGGCGCTCGTCTGGTCGCCCTCGCCCGAGTTGCGTGCCATGATCGTGGTCGGCTTGCTGGGCGGCTTCACTACCTTCTCCACCTATTCCATGGAGGTTGTCGCGCTCGTCGAGCGCGGCGCACCCGTCCCGGCGGCGGTTTATACCAACGGTCCTTGATATTGACCTATTTCACCGAGGCGATTTTTGCCCACCAGACAGGAGCGAGTTGCGCCGTAGTGCGGGACACTTTAAGCAGCGAGCGACGCCTCTGGCGGGAAAAAGCGCCCGGCCTGAGGTGGGGCAAATCGGCGCGCCGGGTTCGTTGTGGCGCTTGCCCGATGTCCCGCATCGCGCTTCGCACCGCGCCTGCCCGGGCGAGCCGATTTGCTCCCATGAAATGGGCCAATATCAAGGACCGTTGGTATCACATGGTGGCCTCGGTTTTGCTCTCGCTCATCGGCATCTTCGGCGGGATGCGCATATTTCGGGTTCTTTTGACATGAGCGGCGTGCAGGCGCTGACGGTGGGCGACGACGAAGCCGAGCTCCGGCTCGACCGCTGGTTCAAGCGGCGGTTCCCGGCGCTCGGCCACGGCCGGCTGGAAAAGCTGCTTAGGACCGGACAGGTGCGCGTCGACGGCCGGCGCGCCAAATCGGGTACTCGCCTGGCGCCGGGGCAGGTGGTGCGCGTGCCGCCGCTGCCCGAGTCCCCTGCGCGGCCCGGACGTCCCGCGCCCAAGGCGCCGAGCCGGGAAGACGCGCGCGCGCTGGAAGCCGCCGTGCTCTACAGCGACGACTCGGTAATCGCCATCAACAAGTGGGCGGGTCTGGCGGTGCAGGGCGGCAGCGGCCAGGTGCGGCACCTGGACGCCATGCTCGAAGCGCTCAGGTTCGAGAGCGCCGAACGCCCGCGCCTGGTGCACCGCCTGGACAAGGACACCAGCGGCGTCTTGCTGCTCGCCCGTACCGCCCCCGCGGCGCGCCGCTTGACCGCCGCCTTCCGGGGCAAGGACGCGTGCAAGTTCTACTGGGCGCTCACGGCCGGCGTGCCGAAACCGCCGCGCGGGCGCATCGAGCTGGCGCTCGCCAAGAAACCGGGCCGGGGCGGCGAGAAAGTGGGCGCGGAGGAAGCGGGCGGGAAGCCCGCACTCACGCTCTATCAGGTGGTCGAGGAGCACGCGCTGGGCCGCGCCGGGCCGAAGGTGGCCTGGCTGCTGCTCATGCCGCTCACCGGGCGCACGCACCAGCTGCGCGCGCACTGCGCCGCGCTGGGCACGCCGATCCTGGGTGACGGCAAGTACGGCGGCAAGGCGGCCTTCCCCGAGGCGCCGGGCTCACCGGAGGCAACGCCCAAGCAACTGATGTTGCACGCGCGCGAGATCGCCTTGCCCCATCCGGACGACGGCACCACACTGCGCGTCGCCGCGCCACTGCCGGAGCATATGGAGCGCATGTTTCGCGGATTTGGTTTCAACAGCGCGCGCGCCGAGCGCGCGGAAGCGGAGTTGCTGCGCTACGCCGAGGGTCAGGTCCATTCGCCTCCCGGCACGCCGCCCGGACCCAAGCGCGAGCGCGGCTGCAAGAAAACCGCCAGGAAGAAAGCCCGATGAAGCTTTCCGAGTTGGACACCCCGGCGCTGATCCTGGACCGGGCGCGCCTCGAGGCCAACATCGCGCGCATGAGCGCGCGGGCGCGGGACCTGGGCGTGGATCTCAGGCCCCATCTCAAGACCGCCAAATCCGCCGAGGTGGGCCGCCTGGCCACGGCCGGCCATTCCGGCGGTGTCATGGTCTCCACCCTCAAGGAGGCGGAGTACTTCGCCGAGCGGGGCTTTAAGGACCTGGTCTACGGGGTGGGCATCGCGCTTCCCAAGCTCGATCGGGTGGCGGCGCTGCAGGCCAAGGGTGCCCATGTTGCCGTCCTCACCGACGACCTGGAGGTGGCCCGGGGCATCGGGGTGCGTGCGGAAGCCCTGGGTGCGCACTTCGAGGTGTTGATCGAGCTGGACACGGGCGATGGCCGCGCCGGGGTGGCGCCGGACTCCGAGGCGCTGATCGAGATCGGCATGGCCCTGGACAACGCGCGCGGTGTGAGCTTGCGCGGTGTGTTGACCCACGCCGGCCATTCCTACGGCTGCCGCGGCGTGGCCGAGGTGGAAGAGGTCGCCGAGGCCGAGCGCGCCGGGGCGGTACAGGGTGCCGAGCGCCTGCGCGCGGCGGACTTGCCCTGCCCGGTGGTCAGCGTCGGCTCCACGCCGACGGCCATGCACGCGCGCAGCCTGGAGGGCGTCAGTGAGATGCGGCCCGGAGTCTATGTGTTCAACGATGTCTTCCAGGCCGAGATCGGGTCCTGCGGCCTGGAAGATATCGCGCTCTCCGTGCTGACCACGGTGACCGGCCAGCAGCACGCGCGCGGCGAGCTGGTGATCGACGCCGGCGGCCTGGCGCTGTCCAAGGACCGCAGCACGGCGGCGGGGCCGCGCGACGTGGGCTACGGCCTGGCGGTCGATCCCGGCCGCCCCGGGGAGCTGCCCGAACTCCAGGTGGTGCGCGTGTCCCAGGAGCACGGCATCGTCGCCGCGCCCGGCGGCGGCCTGCCCTTTGCCGCCCTGCCGCCCGGCGCGCGCCTGCGCATCCTGCCCAACCACGCCTGCTTCACGGCGGCGGCCTACGAGTTCTATCACGTGGTTGACAGCAGCGACGGCGCGGGCGAAGAGGTCGTCGAGACCTGGGACCGCGTCAACGGCTGGTAACGTGGCCGAGCGCCCCTATATAGGAGTTTTGCGGGCCAAGCTGGGCGAGACCGTGACAATCGGGGACACCGGTTACGGCTTACGGCATGGCCGTTAACGTCTCGGTAAGAGATGCAGGTGTTTCCTGGGGCTGCCGCGGCCCGGTCCACCTCAAGGAGAGCGGCGCGGCCTGATTCATCGGGGATTTTACCCGGCCTGTAGCCAGCCCGACCGCCCTGGGAGCGGATATAGCATGAAACTCAAATGGATTCTGAGCGGTGTCGCGGCCCTTCTGGTCGCGGCCGTTGTCGCCGTCTACGCGGTGCTTTCCACCATGGATTTCGAGGACCTGCGCGGGGTGATCGAAGCCAAGGCCGAGGAGGCGACGGGCCGTAAACTCAAGATCGCGGGAGCCATCGACCTGCAAATCTCGCTGACGCCGGCCATCTCGCTCGAGGGCGTAACCTTCGCCAACGCGCCCTGGGGCAGCCCCGCCGCGATGATCTCGGTCAAGCGCTTCGAGGTGGAGGTCGCGCTCCTGCCGCTCATCTCCGGCGACATCCAGGTTAACCGCCTGGTCCTGGTGGAGCCCGACATCCTGCTGGAAACCAACGCCAAGGGCCGGGGCAACTGGGAGATGAAGGCCGCGAAAGAGGAAAAGAAGGAACCGGAGAAGGAGGCCGCCGAGCTGCCCAGCATCAATCAGGTGGCGATCCGCGACGGGCGCCTGACCTACCGCAACGGCAAGACCGGCGAGGAAATCGTGCTGCGCTTGAATGAATTTGTGGGCAGCGCCGACAGCCCCTCGAGCCCGCTCACGATTGCCTTCGACGGCGCCTACAACGACGCGCCGCTCACGATCCAAGGCACCCTCGGCGCGCTCTCCGCCCTGACCGGGGACCAGGCCTATCCCGTGGACCTGAAGATCGAGGCCGGGGGCGCCAGCCTCGCAATCAAGGGCAGCATCGCCGAGCCCATGAAGGGCCAGGGCATCGATCTCAAGGTGGAGGCCAAGGGCGAGAGCCTGGCCACCCTCGGCGCGCTGACCGGCGCCGCCCTGCCGCCGCTCGGGCCCTATTCCCTGAGCGCCCAGGTGATCCAGGAGAAGAAGGCCTACAGGCTGACCGGCTTGGCCGTGCAGATCGGCGGCAGCGATATCGCCGGCAGCGGCAGCCTGTCGCTGGGCGGCAAGCGGCCCTCGATCAGCGGCTCCTTCACTGCCGGTACTCTGGATTTGGCCGACTTCCAGGGGCCGGGCGCGGAGAGCGCCCCGTCCCAGAGCGGTGACCGGAGGTTCGTCTTCACCGAGGAGCCGCTGCCGCTGGCGGCGCTCAAATCCGTGGACGCCAAGATCAAGCTGAGCGTGGGCAAGCTGCGGGTCAAGCCGGGCATGGAGTTGGCCGATATGGATGTGGAACTCAGCCTCAAGGGCGGCCGGCTCCAGGTCTCCTCCTTCAAGGCCGGCGTGGCCGGCGGCAAGGTGGCCGGCTCCTTCAGCCTGGATGCGGGCAAGAAGGTGCCGCCACTCAAGGTCAAGCTGACGGCCACGCAGATCGACTACGGCGGTTTGCTCAAGCAACTCGAGGTGTCCGATGGGATCAGCGGCCGGCTGGACGGCAGCGTCAATCTGAGCGGGGCCGGCGCCTCGCCGCGCGCCATCGCGTCCAGCCTCAACGGCCGGATCGAAGTGGTCGGCGAAAAGGGCAGCATGAGCAGCAGTCTGCTGAAGGGCGCGGCCACGGGCCTGTTCCAGATGCTGGGCGGCTGGCGCGAGAGCGGCGACGACCTGAATATCAACTGCGTGGTCGCCCGCCTGCCGGTCAAGGGCGGCGTGATGACCAGCGAGGTGATCCTGCTGGACACCTCTACCATGACCGTGACCGGCACGGGCAAGGTGGACCTGCGCAGCGAGGCCCTGGACCTGCGCATCACACCGCAGGCCAAGGACGCGGGCCTGATGAGCCTGGCCATTCCCTTCCTGGTGAAGGGCACGCTCGCCAAGCCCAGTTACGCGCCCGATCCGGTGGGTACCGCCGTGGGCGCGGCCAAGGTCGCCGGGCTGTTCATCAATCCACTGGCCGTCGGGGCCATTCTTATCGGGGAAAGCCAAACGGCGGACCAGAACCCCTGCGTCGCCGCGTTGAACAAGAGCGCCCAGGCGCCCGCCGCCGCGCCCCAGCAAGCCGCGCAGCCAAGCGGCAACATCGTGGAGGATACGGCCAAGGATGCGGCCGACATGCTCGACGACGTGGGCAAGGGCATCAGCGAGGGCCTCAAGAGCCTGTTCGGCAACTGATCCAAGGCAATATACTGCGTCCATGAGCCGGGGCAGGTTCAAGCGGTTCTACAAAACCGTGGCCGTGGCGAGCGCTGGGCCGGCGGCCGGTTTTTCGGTCACCCTCGACGGGCGCAGAATCAAGACTCCAGCCAAGGCGGAGATGATCCTGCCCGGCTGCGGGCTCGCCGAGGCCGTGGCCGCCGAATGGGACGAGCAGGGCGAGGAGGTCGATCCCGCCGCCATGCCGCTCACCGGCCTGGCCTGGACTGCCCTCGATCTGGTGCGTCCCGGCCGCGCGCGCGTGATCGAGGAGCTGGCCGCTTACGCGGCGCACGATCAGCTCTGCTATCGGGCCGAGGCGACCTCGGAGCTGGCGGCGCGTCAGCAGGAACTCTGGCAACCGCTTCTGGATTGGGCGGCGCGGACCCTCGCCGCGCCGCTCAAGGTCACCGCGGGCGTGGTCTCGGTGGCGCAGCCGGCGGCTTCGCTTAGCGCCTTGCGCAGCGCGGTCGAGTCCAGGGACGACTTCGAACTGACCGCGCTGAGCGGCGCGGCGAGCGCGGCCGGATCGCTGGTCATCGGCCTGGCGCTGTCGGCGCGGCAGATCGATGCGGAAGCCGCCTTCGCCGCGGCCCAGCTCGACGAGGGCTATCAGATCGAGAAGTGGGGCGATGACCCGGAAGCGCTCCGCCGCCGCGGCGCCATCAAGAACGATCTCGACGCCGCGGCGCGGTTCCTGAATTTGCTGAAGGGCTGATCCTGGGCGGCTTCTGGCGCTGGGGCCATGCGCGTGCTATCAGCTTTGCGGCATCAAGCGAATCGGAAACGGGGGCGGACATGCACGACATCCTCCGTCAACTCGAGGAAAAACGCGCCGCCGCGCGCGCCGGCGGCGGCGTAAAACGCGTCGAGACGCAGCACGCCAAGGGCAAGCTGACGGCGCGCGAGCGCATCGAGATACTTCTCGACGAGGGCTCCTTCGAGGAGTGGGACATGTTCGTCGAGCACCGCTGCGGCGACTTCGGCATGGCCGAGCAGAAGGTGCCCGGCGACGGCGTGGTCACCGGCCACGGCACGGTGAACGGCCGGCCGATCTTCGTCTTCAGCCAGGACTTCACGGTCTTCGGCGGCTCGCTCTCCGAGGCCCACGCCGAGAAAATCTGCAAGGTGATGGACAAGGCCATGCAGGT
>JAZGBC010000098.1:0-23836 GCA_036444495.1 Kiloniellales bacterium | reverse complement strand
CAGTGGATTCGATTCGAGCAGGCCGGCCAGACCGGTTTCGGCACCCTTGAAGGGGAGCGGATCACGCGGCACGAGGGCAACATGTTCTCTGGCCCGGCGGCGACCTCGGATACCCTGGAGCTGGCCGAGGTCAAGCTGCTCGCCCCGACCGAGCCGAGCAAGATGATCGCGCTCTGGAACAACTTTCACGCCCTGGCCGAGAAGCTGAACCTGGAGCCGCCCGAAGAGCCGCTCTATCTGCTCAAGGGCGGGAACTCCTTTCTTGCCGGGGGCGAGACCATCCGCCGCCCCAAGTCCTATAGCGGCAAGGTGACCTACGAGGGCGAGCTCGGCATCGTGATCGGCAAGGACTGCACGGAAGCCTCGGAGGCGGAGGCCGAATCCTGCATCTTCGGCTACACCTGCGCGAACGATGTGACCGCGGTCGAGCTGATCGACAAGGATCCCACCTTCGCCCAGTGGGTCCGGGCCAAGAGCTTCGACACCTTCGGCGTCTTCGGGCCCGTGGTGGCGACCGGGCTCGACCCCATGACCCTGTCGGTGCGCACGGTGCTGAACGGCGACGAGCGGCAGAATTACCCGGTGAGCGACATGGTTTTTCCGCCCAAGCGGCTGGTCAGCCTGATTTCCCACGACATGACTCTCTATCCGGGCGACGTGATCGCTTGCGGCACCTCCATCGGAATCGGGTCCATGAAGGAACCGAGCAACAGCATCGAAATCTCCATCGAGGGAATCGGCACGCTCAGCAACATTTTCGAACAGTAATGGCCGGGCCGCCGCCGGCCCGCCGCCGGCCCGCCGCGAGGGAGGATATCATGCGTATTTGTGTCGTCGGCGCCGGGGCCATCGGCGGTCTTCTGGGCGTCAGGCTGGCGCTTTCCGGCAACGAGGTCACGCTCATCGATCAGGGTGCGCACCTGGAGGCCATCAAAGGCAATGGCCTCAAGCTCGTCATGGCCGACGGCGCCGAGCATATCGCCAAGGACGTCAAGGCGACCGACAGCTTCGAGGAAGCCGGCCCCCAGGATCTCGTGTTCCTGGCCATCAAGGCTCATTACATCGAGGCCGTGGCGCCCTCCCTGTCCGCCCTTTTCGGGCCGGATACCATGGTGGTGACGGTGCAGAACGGCCTGCCCTGGTGGTACTTCCAGAAGCACGGCGGTCCCTTCGACGGCCGCCGCCTGGAATCGCTCGATCCCAGCGGCGTGATCGAGGCCAGCATCGAAGCGGACCGGATCATCGGCTGCGTGGTCTACCCGGCGGCCGCGGTCACCGCGCCCGGTGTCATCCACCACGTCGAGGGCGACCGTTTCCCGGTGGGGGAGTTGGACAACAGGGAGACCGAGCGCCTGCGGGGCGTGCACGACTTGCTGGTGAATGCCGGGTTCCGCTCGCGCATCCTGACCTCGATCCGCTCGGAGATTTGGCTCAAGGCCTGGGGCAATCTATCTTTCAACCCGATCAGCGCGCTGACCCACGCCACGCTGGCCGACATGTGCGAATTCCCCGAGACCACCGCGCTGGCCGGGCACATGATGCGCGAGGCGGCCGAGATCGCCGGCAAGCTGGGCATCGATTTCCGCCACACCATCGAGCGGCGCATCGAGGGTGCGCGCAGCGTGGGCGCACACAAGACCTCAATGCTGCAGGACGTGGAGGCGGGGCGCTCGCTCGAGGTCGAGGCCCTGGCGGGCGCCATCATCGAACTGGGGCGCCTGACCGAGACACCCTGTCCGCACATCGAAGCGGTCTATGCTTGCGTCAAGCTGCTCGATCAGACCATGGCCAAGGAGGGGGCGAAGGTCGCGGTCGAAAAGATCGTGGTGAACAAGGCCGCCTGAGTCGACCGTCAGGAGACCACGCGCAGGTGGCGCTCGAAGACCGAGAGGGCCGCTGACATGGTGCTGGCCCGGATCAGTGTCTCCCGGCCGCTCAGCACGACATATTCCCACCGCCGCTCCCTGCTGGCGCGCTCCTTGGCGATGGTGAAAGCCGGCGCGTCGTGGGTGTGGCGGAAGACCGAGAAGACCGCGCTGCCCGGCCGCGGATCGATGGCGTAATCGCGCCATTCCCCGGCGGAAACCCGGCGGGAATAGAGCGACAGGAGCTGATTCAGTTCGCGGCGGTCGAAGAAGGTCCCTTTTGGAGGTCTGCGGACTTCGTTAAAGCGGTAGAGAAGGGCCATGGGACGGGTGGCGGGTTCCTGGTTGATGACTTCTTGCCTAATAGTGTCTCCGATATTAGGCGCCCCGTCCAGCCGCCAGGCGCCTATTGGAGACCGTCCTTAGGCAGGGAGGCCAGCGGCGAATCCGAATCCAGGGGCGAGATCAAGGTGTTGCCGAAGTCGATCCGCGTCTCGTTGCTGGCGGTATAGTCGGGCCGGTCGTAGCAGGACACCCCGCCCAGGGTCCGGTAGCAGTAGAGCAAGGAGTTCATGAAGGTGACCTGGTCCTTCTCGGGCGACTCGTAGGGCTGGCAGTAGGGCTCGTCCTTGGCGGAATGGAGCAGCGAGCAGTCCTCCTTTGTGTACCAGCTCACCGCGAGGTCGGGGACCGTCTTGTCCGCGTGGATGAGGGTGGCCGTGCTCAGGGCGATCACCGTCAGGCCCACCGTGCCGCCGCAGGCAGAAAGCGTCAAAAGCAGGCCGATCATGTATAGGAACCGCGTCATACCTTGACTCCCACGAAACCTGGAACCCCGACTCGTGCCCAGATAAGGCACTGAAATTCCATCGTTTTCGGCCATCCTGGCCAGATACCGCACCCTGGGACCCCGGAAACCGCTGTTCTGGGCCCTTATGGAGGGATTGACCTAAATTGTCGGCTTTGCGGGTAAAGAAAGCGTAAGCTGGAGCCCTGGAAGCCCGCTTCGGCAAGGCTTATTTATGGTTAATATCGGAACTATCATTCTAGGGAGGAGGTTTATATGGCTGCGGGTCCGCCGGTCTGCGACTTCGGCAGGAAGGCACTGGATTTCGAGCTCGAGGGCATCGACGGCGAGTTCTACAACCTGAGCCGGGTCCGGGGTCCCGAGGGGATCCTGGTGATGTTCATCTGCAATCACTGCCCCTACGTGAAATCGGTCGCCGGGCGCATCGTGCGCGATGCGGGGGATCTGAAGGCGGCCGGCATCGGGGTGATCGGGATCAACGCCAACGATCCCGAGGCCTATCCCGATGATTCCTTCGAGAACATGAAGGGCTTCGCCAAGGCCCACGGCTTCAACTTCCCCTACGTGGTGGACCGGACCCAGGAGGTGGCGCGCGCCTATGAGGCGGTCTGTACGCCCGATTTCTTCGGCTTCAACAAGGACCTGGAGCTGCAATACCGGGGCCGCCTGGACGAGTCCAAGACCAGCCTGGTGGAGGGCGCCCGGCGCGAGCTCTACGAGGCCATGATCCAGATCGCCGAGACCGGCCAGGGCCCGGCCGAGCAGATTTCCTCCATGGGCTGTTCCATCAAGTGGCGGGCGGCCTGAACATCTGGCCGGGGCCGTTTCCGGGGCCGAAGCTCCACGCCATAGGCCGTTGATCCGCCGGGCGAAGCCCTATATCAACGGGGCTCCGGCGGGCAGATGAACGGGTTGATCCGTGGCTGACATATTCAAGGAAGTCGACGAGGCCATACGCGAGGAGCGCTTCGGCAAGCTCTGGAAGAAGTATGGCCGGCACATGATCTCCGTGGCGGTGGCGGTGGTCCTCGGCGTGGCCGGGATTCAGGGCTGGAGTGCTTATGATCTGGACCGGCGCAGCGGGCTCTCGGACCGCTATGCGGCGGCGCTGGGCCAGGCCGCGGCGGGCGACACGGCCGCCGCGCTCAATGCCTTGCTGGATCTGGCCGATGCGGGTGGGGACGGTTATGCGGGCCTGGCCGCTTTCGAGCGCGCCCGGGTTTTGGCCGATAGCGGAGATATCGATGGCGCGCGGGCCGTTTGGGACCGGATCGCCGAGAGCTCCGAACTCGGGCCCGCGTTCCGCGGCGCGGCTGTATTGCTGTCGGTCATGCATCAGTTGGACGAGGGTGACCCCGCGGCGCTGCGCGCGCGTCTGGGCCCTCTCGCCGCGGAGGGCCAGGCCTTCCGTGCCACGGCGCTGGAGCTCTTGGCGCTCCTGGCGCTGCGCGAAGGCGACCGCGCGGCCGCGCGCGCGCATTACACCACGATCGCCGACGACCGCGAGGCGCCGCTGGGCATCAAGACCCGCGCGACCCAGATGTTGACCGCCCTTAAGGACTGACCGCCAATGCGCGCCGCCTCAATCCGGATCGCGTTGCTCGCCGCCGCCGGCCTGGCGCTGAGCGCCTGCGGCAGCCTGGACGTGGTCGACAATCTGTTCACCAAACGGGCGGAAGAGAAACTGCCGGGCCAGCGCATCGCGATCCTCACGCTCGACCGGGGCCTGCGACCGGATTCGGGGCTGGCCGAACAGCCCGTGCGCCTGTCCGAACCCTATGTGAACGTGGCCTGGACCCATTTCGGCGGCAGTTCAGAGCACGTCATGTATCACCTTTCCTTGGGCGAGGCGCTCAAGCGCGTGTGGACGGCCGATGTGGGATCGGGCTCCGACAGCGATCAGCAGCTGCTTGCCCAGCCGCTTGTTGTGGGCGAGGTCGTCTATACCATGGACGCACTCTCCACCATCAGCGCCTTCGAGGCTGATCGTGGCCGGCTGCTTTGGAAAGTGGATCTGGAGCCGGAAGACGAGGACGATGGCTACTTCGGCGGCGGTATCGCCTACGATGCCGGACGGCTTTACGTGGGCACCGGCTTCGCCAGGGTTTTCGCCCTGGATGGCGAAACCGGCCAAGTGATCTGGCAACAGCGCGTGTCGGCTCCGGTGCGCGCGGCGCCCGCGGCGGCCGGCGGCCGCGTGTTCGTGGTTACGCTCGACAATCAGACGGTCGCGCTCTCCGCCGAAGACGGGCAGCGTCTTTGGAGCCACAGCGGCATCCAGGAAGCCACCGGCCTGGTCGGCGGCGCCAGCCCGGCGGTCTCCGGCTCGACCGTGATCGCGCCCTACTCCTCGGGGGAGATCGTGGGCCTGCTGGCCGAGACCGGCCGCGTACTCTGGAGCGACAGCCTGTCCTCGATCACGCGGGTCGATCCCCTGGGCGACATCGCGCAGATCCGCGGCACGCCGGTGATCGACCGTGGCATGGTTTTTGCCGTCAGCCACTCCGGCCGCATGGTGGCCATCGACCTGCGCCGGGGTCTGCGCGTCTGGGAAGCCGAAGTAGGCGGCGTGGAGATGCCCTGGGTCGGTGGAGACTACATCTTCGTCCTGACCAACGACGCACAGCTCGTCTGTCTGACGCGGGCCGACGGGCGCATTCGCTGGGTCCTGCCGCTGCGCCGTTTCAAGGATCCGGAGGACCTGGAAGGTCCGATCCACTGGGCCGGGCCCGTGCTCGCCGGCGACCGGCTGATCGTGGCCGGCTCGACCGGGGAGGCCCTGTCGATCTCGCCCTACACGGGCGAGGTGCTGGGCCGCATCGAGCTGCCGGGCGCGGTACTGATCGCCCCGGTGGTTGCCGGCAATAGCCTGTATTTCCTGACCGACGGCGGTACCCTGCTCGCCATGCGCTGAGCGGGTCCGGTCCCGCCGGCTCTACTAAAATTTATTCTGGACCCGTTATGAGCTTTACCGTCGCCATCGTCGGCCGGCCCAATGTGGGTAAGTCGACGCTGTTCAACCGTCTGGTGGGCAGGCGCTTGGCGCTGGTTGCCGAGGAGCCGGGCGTCACGCGAGACCGCCGTGAAGGCGAGGCGCGCCTCTATGACCTGGAGTTCACCGCTGTCGATACGGCCGGGCTGGAGGAAGCGGACGACGAAAGCCTGGAGGCGCGCATGAGCGCCCAGACCGAGCGCGCGGTGGCCGAAACCGATCTTGCCCTGTTCCTGATCGACGCGCGCGCCGGGGTCACGGCGCTGGACCGGCATTTCGCCAACTGGCTGCGCAAGGGTCCCACAGCGGTCGTCCTGGTGGCCAACAAATGCGAGAGCCGGGCCGGCGAGGCCGGGCGTCTCGATGCCTTTTCGCTCGGCCTCGGCGAGGCGATACCCATCTCGGCCGAGCACGGCGAGGGGCTGTCCGACCTGCACGAGGCGATCAAGTCCCATTTGGCGGCCCTGCCCGACATGGACGATGAGGAACCCGGCGCATCGGACGGCGAGGCGGAGGAAAGGGTGCTGCAGCTCGCCATCGTCGGCCGGCCCAACGTAGGCAAGTCGACGCTGGTCAACCGCCTGGTGGGCGAGGAGCGCGTGCTCACCGGCCCCGAGGCCGGCATCACGCGCGACGCCATCGCGGTGCAATGGTCCTACGAGGGGCGGCGTATCCGCCTGATCGACACCGCGGGCCTGCGCCGCAAGGCCAAGGCGGTGAAGAAGCTGGAGAAACTCTCGGTCGCCGACACGCGCCGGGCCATCGATTTCGCCCAAGTGGTGGTGCTGCTGGTGGAGGCCGAGGCCGCCATGGAGAAGCAGGACCTGACCATCGCGCGCCAGGTGATGAACGAGGGCCGGGCGTTGCTGGTCGCCATCAACAAGTGGGACACCTGCGAGGACCGGGAAGGCGCGCTGAAACGCCTGCGCGACCGCCTGGAGCGCTCCTTTTCCCAGGGGCGCGGCATCCCGGTCGTGCCCATCTCGGCGCTCACCGGGCAGAACCTGGAGCGGCTGCTGCGCGCCGTCTTTACCGCCTACGACGTCTGGAACCAGCGCGTCGCGACCTCGGAACTGAACCGTTGGCTCGCCGGGATGATCCAGCGCCACCCGCCGCCCGCGCCGGCCGGCCGGCGCATCAAGCTGCGCTACATGACCCAGGCCAAGACCCGGCCGCCCACCTTCGTGCTCTTCTGCTCGAAGCCCAAGGACCTGCCGGACTCCTATTTGCGTTATCTGGAAAACGCGCTCAGGGAGGACTTCGGCCTGCCCGGCACGCCGATCCGCATCACCCTGCGCAAGGGCGAAAACCCTTACGCGGGCTAGGTCGTATACTCGTAGGCCGTGCCGGCGAGAACCTGGTCCCGCTACCCTCCGAGGTTCACTTTCAGGAAATCGGAAAACGCATTCCAGGACTTCATGTCGGCTGTTTCCCGATACCTGCCGGAGCCGATCACCGTGAAGGCATGAGGCGCGCCGGAATAGATTTGAATTTCGTACGAGATCCCGACCGCTTCCAATTCTTCGGAGAGCGCCGCAACATGGCTCATCTTGACCGCTTTGTCGGCGCCGCCGTGCGCGACCAGAATCGGCGGGGTGTTTGCCGGATAGCTCTGGCCCTTGGGCGTCGCAAGACCGCCATGGAAAGTTACATACCCCTTTACGCCCTCGGCCTTGCCGGACCGCGCCAGTTCCAGCACGGCGGCACCGCCGAAGCAGTAGCCCATGACCACGGCGTCACCCGCAACCTGACGCTGCGCTTCGGCCAGTCCACCAAGGACCAGGGAAAGCATCTTTGCGCGGTCCTTGTACAGTTTTCCGGTCTCGGCCTTCCTCGCGGCGGTCTCGGTCGGGCGGTTGCCCTTGCCGAACAGATCGAGGGCGAAGACATCGTATCCCATGCCTGCAAGCATTTCGGAGCGCTTGACTTCATAGTCCGTCAACCCGTCCCAGTCATGTACGACCAGCACCAGTCCGGCGGATTCGCCGGATGCCTTGGCCAGATAACCTTCATAGTCGTTGCCGTTGACGCTGTAGGTGATATTTTCACCGGCCAGCGCAGGTTGCGACATCAAAACCATCAACGCCGCTGACAAGAACCACCTCATCATTGCCTCCTGCTGGGTTCGTGGAGCTTCATCTGTCAGCCGACCGCATCGGCCGTCAGGATTCCGCTAACTTCCTCTGGACGCGCTCCTCGGCCATGAGGCCGTCTCCTCGCGGATGCGCGTTACGGCCGAAATTCTATGTGGTGGAAAGGGCTAAGTCCATGGACAGCCCATATCGCCGTCGGGTCAGGAGCCGACATACTGGACCGGTTCACGGCAGGTCCGGTGCTGGGCCTAAAGTGGACGTTGCCCATCGCAACACGAGTTAACGAGACCTAGAACCACTCCAGAGGCAGGCGGATCGGCTCAATAGGCCTGCACCACCTCGCCGTTTTTCGCGCAGTCGGCGGCGGCGAGATCGACGAAACAGTCCGTGATCGCCTCGGGCGGCCGCAGGGACTCGGGATCCTCGCCGGGGAGGGCCTTGGCGCGCAAGCCGGTACGGACCGGCCCCGGATTGATCAGGTTGGCGCGCACCTTGGTCTTGCCCAGCTCGGCGGCGTAGACCTTGACCAGCATCTCCAGGCCCGCCTTGGAGACCGCGTAGGGCCCCCAGTAGGCGTGCGGACGCACGGCCGCGCCCGAGGTGACGAAGATGGCGCGGCCCGCCTCGGACTGGCGCAGCAGGGGATCCAGGCTGCGGATCAGGCGCCAGTTGGCGGTCAGGTTGACGTCCATGACCTCGGCCCAGGTGCCGGGGTCGATGTGGCCCGTGGGCGAGAGCTCGCCCAGAATCCCCGCGTTGCCCACCAGCACATCCAGCCGCCCGAAGCGTTCGTAGAGCGAGGCGCCCAGCCGGTCGATGGCCTCGAACTCGCGCAGGTCCAGCGGCACCAGGGTGGCTCCCTGGCCGCTGATTCCGCGCAGCTTGTCGTCCAGCTCCTCCAGCCCGCCCACGGTGCGCGCGACGAGGACGAGTTGAGCGCCCTCGGCGGCGAAGCGCTCGGCCACGGCCGCGCCGACGCCGCGCGAGGCCCCGGTGATGACTGCAATGCGTCCGGAAAGCCGCCCGGAGGTCACGCCAACTCGGCCAGCAGCGAAAGCTGGGTCGTGTTGTCTCCGGAGTCGCGATCGGTGAGCTGTGTGGGATAGTCGCCGGTGAAACAGGCATCGCAATACTGCGGGTTCGCGTCGTCGCGCCCCGGTTCGCCCACCGCGCGGTACAGGCCGTCCATGGAGATAAAGGCGAGGCTGTCCACGCCGATGTGTTCGGTCATGGCCGGCACGTCCATACCGGCGGCCAGGAGTTCCTCCTCCTCCGGGGTGTTGATGCCGTAGAAGCAGGAGCGCGCCGTGGGCGGGGCGGCGATGCGCATATGCACCTCGGTGGCGCCCGCCGCGCGCACCATCTCCACGATCTTGACCGAGGTGGTGCCGCGCACGATGGAATCGTCCACCAGCACGACCCGCTTGCCGGCGAGGCTGGCGCGGTTGGCGTTGTGCTTGAGCCGGACGCCCAGGTGGCGGATCTGCTCACTCGGCTCGATGAAGGTGCGCCCCACGTAGTGGTTGCGGATGATGCCGAGCTCGAAGGGGATACCCGAGGTCTCGGCGTAGCCGATCGCCGCCGGCACGCCCGAATCCGGCACCGGGATGATCACCTCGGCCTGCACCGGGCTTTCCCGCGCCAGTTCCATCCCGATCGCCTTGCGCCGTTCGTAGACGCTGGCGCCCTCGAGCAGGGAATCGGGCCGGGCGAAATAGATGTACTCGAAAATGCAGAAACGCCGCCGCGCCGGTGGGAAGGGGCGCAGGGAGTGCACGCCCGATTCGTCGAGCACCACCATCTCGCCCGCTTCCACGTCGCGCACGAACTCGGCGCCGATGATGTCAAGCGCGCAGGTCTCCGAGGTCACGATATGGGCCTCGCCCAGGCGCCCGATCACGAGCGGCCGCACGCCCAGGGGATCGCGCACGCCGATGATGCAGGAATCGGTCAGCGCGACCAGCGAATAGGCGCCCTCCACCTGGCGCAGGGCGTCGGTCATGCGGTCGACCACGCTGCCCGCCTCGGAGGTCGCCATGAGGTGGACGATGACCTCGGTGTCCGAGGTGGATTGGAACAGGGAGCCGCGCTCCACCAGCGTCCGGCGCAGGCTGAGCGCGTTGGTCAGATTCCCGTTATGCGCCAGCGCGAAGCCGCCCAGCTGCAGATCGGCGAAAAGCGGCTGCACGTTGCGCAGGGCCGTCTCGCCGGTCGTGGCGTAGCGTACATGGCCGATCCCCATACGCCCGGCCAGGCGGCCCATGACCTCTTGGTTGGCGTAGATATCGCCCACCAGGCCCCGGTCCCGGTGGGCGTGGAACTGCTTGCCGTCGCAAACGACGATGCCGGCCGCCTCCTGGCCCCTGTGCTGCAGGGCATGCAGTCCCAGGGCCGTATGCGGGCCGGCGTCGTCGTGGCCGAAGATGCCGAAAACCCCGCACTCCTCGCGCGGCTTGTCGTCATCCGGGTGCCGGGGGTGGAAGGGGTGGCCAAGGAAAGTGGAGATCATTCGGCGCCGTCCTGCTTGCCGGTGATGCCTTCGACCGCGCGGCTCATCTCGTTCCGCATGCGGCTGTTATAACCGGGTTCGGCCCCGGGCGCATCGCCTTTCGTCGGCGGATTGAGCAGATTCTGATAACTTTCCTGCACACCCTTGGCCGTCGTCCCGCTCTTTAGCGGCACAATGCCCTTGGCGCGCAGATGGGCCGGGAGGAGGGAAACCAGCATGGTGCTGCCCTGCTCGACGAGCGGCAGGACCCGGGCCTCCCTGATCCACTTGGGGTGGTCCTCGCGCGGCGAGAGCCAGAGGAACATGAGCCAGGCGATGCAGATCAGCACCGCCCCGCGCAGGAAGCCGAAGACCAGGCCGAGCGAGCGGTCGAGCGGCCCAAAGGCGCTGTCGCGCACCCGCTTGGAGACCTTCCGGGTGAGGACGGAGAGCGCGATGAGCACCACGAGGAAGATAAGCATGCCGGCGCCCACGTCGGCCACGAGCGGCACCGAGATCAGCTTGCGCGCAAAGGGCTGGGCGAAGGGGAAGGCGTAGAGGGTGGCGACCGCGGCCCCGACCCAGGAGACGACCGCCAGCAACTCGTGCACGAAGCCGCGGAACAAGGCGAAGACCCCCGACAGCAGAATGACCGCGACGACCGCGGCGTCCGTCAGGTTAAACGGGAGGGATGGCAGTGATTCCATGGAGCCTTCCGGGTCTCGGCGCCTTCCGGGGCGCCCGTCTAGAGCGGTTCTAGCTGCTAACCGGCCCGGCCACGCCGTCCGATGGGCCGCACCTTTCCAGTACCGAACAGGGCAACCAGATCCCGCAAATGGGCGATCTCCCGAACCTCCAGGCCGCGCGGCCTCTTGGCTGTTTTGCCCTGGCGCCGCCACGGCGGCACGAAGGCCCGGCTGAAGCCCAACTTAGCGGCCTCCTTGAGGCGCAACTCGGTCTGGCCGACCGGGCGGACCTCGCCGGACAGGCCGATCTCGCCGAAAACCACGGCCTCGGCCGGGACCGGCTCGCCGCCGGCCGCCGAGACCAGCGCCGCGGCCACCGCCAGATCGGCCGCCGGCTCCGCCACGCGCAGGCCGCCGGCGACGTTTAGATAGACCTCCTTCGCACCCAAGGCCAGCCCGCATCGCGCTTCCAGCACCGCCAGCACCATGGCCAGCCGTCCGCCATCCCAGCCGACCACGGCCCGGCGCGGCGTGGCGAGCGGCGAGGGGGAAACCAGGGCCTGAATCTCCACCAAAAGCGGCCGCGTGCCCTCCATCCCGGCGAAGACCGCGGCCCCCGAGATATCGCCGTGGCGCTCGGCCAGGAACAGGGCCGAGGGGTTGTCCACCTCCACCAGGCCCCCATCGGTCATCTCGAAGACGCCGATCTCGTCGGTCGGGCCGAAGCGGTTCTTGGTGGCGCGCAGGATGCGGAACTGGTGGCCGCGCTCGCCTTCGAAGGTAAGCACCGTGTCCACCATGTGCTCCAGTACCTTGGGGCCGGCCAGTTGCCCGTCCTTGGTGACGTGGCCCGCCAGGAGCAGGGAAAAGCCGCGCATCTTGGCCAGGCGGATCAGCTCCTGGGCGCTGGCGCGCACCTGGGACACGGTGCCCGGGGCCGATTCGAGGCTGTCCACGTAGAGCGTCTGGATCGAATCCACGATCACGACCGCGGGCGCCCCGGCGCCGTCCAGGCTGGCCGCGATGTCGCGCACCGAGGTGGCGGTGGCCAGCTTGACCTCGGCGCCCGTAAGCCCCAGGCGCCGGGCGCGCAGGCGCAACTGCTCGACCGCCTCCTCGCCGGAGATGTAGGCGCAGCTCAGCGCCTTGCCTGGACCGCCCCCGCCCAGCGCGGCGGCCACCTGGAGCAGGAGCGTGGATTTGCCCACACCCGGGTCGCCGCCGATCAGGACCGCCGAGCCCGGCACCAGCCCGCCGCCGCAGACCCGGTCGAACTCGGCCAGGCCCGTGGCGCGCCGGGGCTCCCTGTCCGCGCTGCCCTCGAGCCCGGCGAACTCGATCGGCTTGCTGCGCCGCGCGCGCTTGGTCCCGAGGCCCCCGGGCGCGCGCTCGGCCGCGGCCTCCTCGGCAATCGAGTTCCACTCGCCGCAGGCGTCGCAGCGCCCGGCCCAGCGGGCCGAGACGGCGCCGCAGGCCTGACAGACGTATCTGGACTGCGCTTTGGCCAAAGTCAGGGCTCCCGGTTCCTGCCGGCGGCGGCCGTCTAAAGGGCGCGGACCTGCATCTGGATCGGCCCCTCCGCGCGCCCGTTGATGAACTGCTCCACGAAGGGGTTGCCGGTCGCGTCGATCTCCCGGGCCGGCCCGGCCCAGATGATCTTGCCCTCGTTGAGCATGGCGATGCGGTCGGCGATCTTGCGCGCGCTGGCCATGTCGTGGGTGATGGAGAGCGCCGTAACGCCCAATTCGCGCACGCACTTGACGATGAGATCGTTGATTACGTCCCCCATGATGGGGTCGAGGCCGGTCGTGGGCTCGTCGAAAAAGATGATCTCGGGCTCGGTGGCGATGGCGCGGGCCAGGGCGACGCGCTTGCGCATGCCGCCCGAGAGCTCCGCCGGCCAAAGCTCGCCCACCTCGGTCCCCAGGCCCACGGCGGCCAGCTTGGTGAGCGCGATCTCCTTGGCCTTTTTTGGGGCCATGCCTTGGCCCGAGGTCAGCCCGAAGGCGACGTTCTCCCAGACCGACATGGAGTCGAACAGGGCGGCATTCTGAAACAGCATGCCGAATTTGCGCATGACGCGGTCGCGGTCGCGCCCGCCCATGCCCACGACTTCCTCGCCGTCCACCTCGATGCTGCCGGATTCGGGGCCGAGCAGCCCGAGGATGCATTTCAGCATGACCGACTTACCCGTGCCCGAGCCGCCGATCACCACGACCGATTCGCCCACGCCCACGTCCAGGTCCAGGCCCTGGAGCACCTCGTTCTTGCCGAAGGACTTGTGCACGTCCCGCATGCGAATCTTGGGGGTTCCTCCGGTTGCCGCGCTCATCGCGAGAAGAACAGCTCCGTGATTAAGTAGTTGAACGAGAGGATCAGGATCGAGGCCGAGACCACGGCATTGGTCGTGGCCGTGCCCACGCCCTGGGCGCCGCCCTTGGAGTGGTAGCCGTGGTAGCAGCCCATGAGCGTAATCAGGAAGCCGAAGACCCCGGCCTTGACCAGGCCGGAGACCACATCCATGAGCTCCACGAAGTCGAGCGTATTCTTGATATAGGTGGCCGGGTTGAAGCCCAGCTTGTAGATCGAGACCACATAGCCGCCGAACACCCCGATGATGTCGGCGACCAGCACCAGCAGCGGCAGCATGGTCAGCCCGGCGATGAGGCGCGGCGCGATCAGGTACTTGAAAGGGTTGGTGGCTAGGGTGTCCAGGGCGTCGATCTGCTCGGTCACGCGCATGGTGCCGATCTCGGCGGCCATGGCGGCGCCGACGCGGCCGGCGACCATGAGCGCGGCCAGGACCGGCCCCAATTCGCGCGTGATGGAGATGACCACCACGTTGGGGATCGCGCTTTCCGCCGAAAAGCGGGAGAATCCCGTGTAGCTCTGCAGCGCCAGCACCATGCCGGTGAAGATCGCGGTCAGCCCCACCACGGGTAGGGAGTAGTAGCCGATCTCGATCATCTGCCGGCCGATCAGGCGCGGATAGAGCGGCGGGCGGGCGCAATGCAACACCGCCGTGCCCGCGAACATCGTCAGGCGGCCGACGACTTCGAGAAACGCCAGGAATGTCCGGCCAATGGGTTGTAGGATCGGCATGCCGGCTTGCCCCATCAAGCGCCGGTGTAGACCCGGTGATAGCGCGGGCCCAGGGAGGTCAGGATCTCGTAGCCGATGGTGCCCGCGGCCTGGGCCACGTCGTCGACAGTAAGCTGTGGCCCGATGAGATCGACGAAGGAACCCGGACTGGCCGCCTCGCGCGACACAGCGGTCACGTCTAAGGTGATGAGATCCATAGATACCCGCCCAACCAGTTGCACCTGCTGTCCGCCGATCCAGGCGCTCCCCCGATTTGAAAGCGACCGCAGGTAGCCGTCCGCGTAGCCGACCGCCACGGTGGCAATGCGGACCGGCCCGGCGGCGCTGTGGGTGGCACCATAGCCAACGGTCCTGGGAGCGTCAATTTCGCGCACCTGCAAGATTCTGCCTTGCAGGCGAACCACTTGAGTCATGGGGTTGGGCCGCTCCGGCGTCGGGTTCACGCCGTAGAGCGCCACACCCGGGCGCCCCAGATCGAAGTGGTAGTCCGCTCCCAGGAAAATTCCCGAGGAGTTGGCGAAACAGGCCGGCGCCGCGGGCAGGCGCGCGCGCGCGGCTTGGAACTCGGCGAGTTGCCGCGCGTTCAGCGGATGGCCGGGCTCGTCCGCGCAGGCCAGGTGGCTCATCACGTAGCGCAGTTCGATCCCGCCGAGCCGCCCATGATCCTCGGCCAGAGTTTCCAACTCTTCCTGCGGCAGGCCCAGGCGGCTCATGCCCGTGTCGATATGAACCGCGGCCGGCAGGGCCCGGCCGGCGGTTTCCGCGGCCTCCCGCCAGGCATCGATCTCGCCGAGCGAGTTGAGCACCGGTACGACGCGCTGCGCCTGAAACTCCGCCGCCGGGCCGGCGGCCATGCCGTTGAGCACGTAAATCTCCGCCTTGTCCCGGCCTTCCGCGCCATAGACCTCCATCAGGGCGTCGCGCACCTCGACTGCTTCGCCGAGCTGGGCGACGAAAAAGCTCCGCGCGCCGGCGGCCCAGAGCGCCCGGGCCACATGGGCCGCGCCCAGGCCATAGCCGTCCGCCTTGACCACGGCCGCGCAGGCGGTCCCGTTCAGCTCCTGGCAGAGGCGGCCGTAGTTGGCCTTTATGGCGCCCAGATCGATGGTCAGGATCGCGCCGGCCCGGGCCGCCGCCGGGCTGTCGGCTCCGGCTGCCTCAGAAGGGCACATCTTCGGGAATGTGGTCGTCCTGGACGAGGTCGTTGAACTGCGTGAAGGCGCCGTGGAACTGCAGCTCGATCATGCCGATGGGCCCGTGGCGCTGTTTGGCGATGATGACCTCGGCCTTGTTGCGGACCTTGTCCAGCCGTTCGTCATAGCCGGCCCGGCGCTCGTTGAATTTCTCCGTAATTTCGTTGGCCCGCTGGGTCGGGCGTTCGCGTGCCATGTAGTACTCCTCGCGGTAGAGGAACATGACCACGTCGGCGTCCTGTTCGATCGAGCCGGATTCGCGCAGGTCGGACAACTGCGGGCGCTTGTCATCGCGCTGCTCGGTCTGGCGCGAGAGCTGGGACAGCGCGAGCACCGGCACCTCCAGCTCCTTGGCCACGGCTTTCAAGCCCCGGGTGATCTCGGAGACCTCCTGGACACGGTTCTCGTTGCGCAGCCCCGGCGGCCCCTGCATGAGCTGCAGGTAGTCCACGACGATCAGGCCCAGGCCCTGCTGGCGCTTGAGCCGGCGGGCGCGCGTGCGCAGCACCGGGATAGAGAGCGCCGGCGTGTCGTCGATGAACAGCGGCAGATTGTAAAGGCCACGGCTGACCTCGAAGATGCGGTCGAATTCGTCGTCCTTGATCTCGCCGCGCCGCATGGCGTCGGAGCGCACGTGGGCCTGTTCCGAAATAATCCGGGTGGCCAACTGTTCGGTCGACATTTCGAGCGAGAAGAAGGCCACCACCTCCGGCGCCTCCACCGTGCTGCCGTCCGGGCCGGTCTTCCGGCGCTTGGTCGAGGCGGCGTTGTACGCGATGTTGGAGGCCAGCGCCGTCTTCCCCATCGACGGCCGTGAGGCAAGGATGACGAGATCCGAGTTGTGCAGCCCGCCCAACAGCCTGTCCAGGTCCTTGAAACCCGAGGGCACGCCCGCCACGTGGCTGTCGCTCTTGAGCGCGGCCTCGGTCATCTGCACCGATTCCACGACCGCGGCCTTGAAGCTCCTGAAGCCGCCCTCGGTGCGGCCAGCCTCGGCCAGGCCATAGAGCTTCTGCTCGGCCACCTCGATCTGATCGGCGGCGGTGACCTCCAGGTCCTGGCCGAAGGCGTCGTTGACCACGTCCTCGCCGATGGCGATCAACTCGCGGCGCAGGTGGAGGTCGTGGATCGTGCGTCCGTAGTCGCCCGCGTTGATGATCGTGACGTAACTGCCCTGCAGTTTGGCCAGATAGGCGGCGCCGCCCACATCGGCCAGGGACTCGTCCCGCTCGAAATAGCTCTTGAGCATGACGGAGTCGACCGTTGACCCGCGCTCGATCAGGGTCACGCAGGCCTCGTAGATGCGGCCGTGTACCTCGTCGGCGAAATGTTCGGGGCGCAGAAAGTCGGAGACCTTTTCGTAGGCGCGGTTGTTGGCCAGGATCGCGGCGAGCAACGCCTGTTCGGCTTCGTAGTTTACCGGCGGCGCGCGGTAGTCATCGCCGTTGCCATCGGCATCGGGAAGCCGGGCGAGGTTTGCGGATTGATTGCGATCCATGGCGGCACACTAGCAGAGCACTTTACGGAGAAGCATCCTGGAATAAGTTGTGAGTACGGGGATAACCGACCCGCAATTTACCTGTACCCGAAAAAACTACGAGTCGGCACAGAGTTCTTTCACCAACAAAGCTTTCGAACTGCCGGAAAAAAAGCGGCGGCACCGATGCCGCCGCCCTTCGTCGTGCGAATTCTTTTGCGAAACGGCAGCCCGGATGTTCAGGCCTCCGTTTTCTCCCCGCCCGTTTGGTCCGTGCCGCCGCTCGACTCTTCCGGCTTCTCCCCGGCCTTTGCCGTATCCTCGCCCGCCGAAGCCTTATCGTCGCCTTCCGCCGCCGCATTCTCTTCCGCCGCCTTCGCCTCGGCGGCGGCGCGCTCGGTTTCTTCCTCGGCCTCGACCGCGGCCACGGCGGCCTCCGTCTCCGCGGCGGTGGCGGCTTGGGCCGCCTCCCGCTCCTCGCTGCTCACCAAGTGTCCGCTCTGGGCCTGGGCCCGGGCCTCGACCTCGGAACGGGCCACGTTGGCGGTCACGGTGACGGCGACCTCGGGATGCAGGCGGACCTGCACTTTGTGCAACCCCAAGGCCTTGATCACGGTGCCCAGGATCACCTGGTCGCGCGTGATGGTGAAGCCGGCCTCGGTGATGCTATCCGCCAGGTTGCGCGTGTTGACCGAACCATATAGCTGGCCCGATTCACCGGCTTGGCGCAGCAGCGTGACGCTCAGACCGTCGAGCTTGGCGCCCACCTTCTCGGCTTCTTGGCGCCGGGTCAGGTTCTCTGCTTCGAGCTGTGTCCGTTGACCCTCGAACTGCGCCACGTTTTCGGTGGTGGCGCGACGGGCCTTGCCCTGGGGCAGCAGATAGTTGCGCGCGTAGCCCGGCTTGACCGTGACCACCTCGCCCATCTGGCCCAGCTTCTCGATGCGCTCCAAAAGTATGACCTGCATGGCGCGGCCCTCCGCCTATTTGACGAGGTAGGGCAGGAGCGCGAGGAAGCGCGCCCGCTTGATGGCGCGGGCCAGCTCGCGTTGTTTTTTGGTCGAGACCGCGGTGATGCGGCTCGGCACGATCTTGCCCCGTTCCGAGGTGAAGCGCTGCAAGGTCCGCACGTCCTTGTAGTCGATCTTGGGCCCGTTAGGCCTGGAGAAGGGGCAGCTCTTGCGGCGGCGGAAGAAGGGCCGCCGGCGTCTGCCGATGCCCTTGCTGACAACCGTGATGGTCATGCGCCGCTCTCCTCTTTCGTATCCGCCTTGGCATCTGCCGCCTTGGCATCCGCCGCCTTGGCATCAGCCGCCTTGGCATCAGCCGCCTTAGTATCAGCCGCCTTAGTATCAGCCGCCTTGTCATCCGCCGCCTTAGTATCAGCCGCCTTGGCATCCGCCGCCTTGGCATCCGCCACCTTGGCATCAGCCGCCTTAGTATCAGCCGCCTTAGTATCAGCCGCCTTGGCATCCGCCGCCTTGGCATCCGCCGCCTTGGCATCCGCCGCCTTGGCATCCGCCGCGGCTTTGGCTGCGGGTTCATCGCCAGCCTTAGGCTCATCGTTTGACTTGGGCTTGTCCCTGGATCTGCCGTCCCCGCGGTCGCCGTCCCGCTTGGGTCCGCCGAAGCGGTCGCCGTCCCGCCTGGGTCCGCCGAAGCGGTCGCCGCGCGGGCCGCCGCGCCCGCGGCCGCGGTCGTCGCGGCTGTGCCGGCTGAGCAGGACCGCCGAGGGGCCTTCCTCGAGCTCTTCGACGCGCACGGTCAGAAAGCGCAGGATGTCCTCGTTGAGGCGCATGATGCGCTCCATTTCCTGGACCGCGTCCGAGGGCGCATCGATGTTGAGCAGGGCGTAGTGGCCCTTGCGGTTCTTCTTGACGCGATAGGCCAGGTTGCGCAGGCCCCACATCTCGGACTTGGCGATGCGGCCGCCGTTTTTCTCGATGATTTCGCTGAATTGGCCGACCAGGTTTTCGACCTGGCTCGACGAAATGTCCTGGCGCGCAATGAGCACGCACTCGTAAAGAGGCATTCCTTCTCCACTCCCTTCGGCTGTTGACGGACCGGAGCTGGCGGTCACGCCGCCGAGCCGCCCGATCCTAGCCGGCCCGTCCTGCTATGGCGGCGGGAGAACCGGCAAGGAGCTATATGTGGACCCGAGGTCCACGAGGCGCGCGACTATACACGAAACCGGCAGTGGCGCAAGAGTCGCACGGGGCCTTGGATTCGCAGGGATTCCAATGCTTGACAGGCGGGCCGCAGGCGCTATCTCTGGGCGGGCCCGGGGGCGCAATGTACGGCCCTGGGCCGCAGGGGGGCAGGAGGCAATGAACCGGGCATTCGTTTTTCCCGGCCAGGGGTCGCAGGCGGTCGGCATGGGGGCCGAGTTGGCCGGCGCCTTTACCGCGGCCAGGGAGGTCTTCGAAGAGGTCGACGACGTGCTGTCCCAGCGCCTCTCCAAGCTGATGTTCGAGGGGCCGGAGGACGAGCTCACCCTGACCGAGAACGCCCAGCCGGCGATCATGACCACGAGTCTGGCCGTGGTCCGGGTGCTCAATTGCGAGGGCGGTATCCGGCTGGCGGAGAAAGCCAGCCTGGTGGCCGGCCATTCCCTGGGGGAATATTCGGCGCTCGCCGCCATCGGCGCCCTGTCGCTGGCCGATACGGCGCGCCTGGTCAAGCGCCGCGGGCAGGCCATGCAGGAGGCAGTGCCGGTGGGCGAGGGGGCCATGGCGGCGCTCATCGGCCTGGATCTGGCGGTCGTCGCCGAGGTGGCCCAGGAAGCCGCCCAGGGCGAGATCTGCACGCCGGCCAACGACAACGCGCCGGGCCAGGTGGTGATCAGTGGCCACAAGACCGCGGTCGAGCGGGCCGTGGAGGTGGCGCAGGAGCGGGGTGCCAAGCGCGCCATCATGCTGCCGGTCAGCGCACCCTTCCATTGCGCGCTCATGGCGCCGGCGGCCGATGTCATGGCCGAGGCCCTGGCCGAGGTCACGGTCCTGCCGCCGCGACTTCCGGTGGTCGCCAATGTGACCGCCCGGGCGACCGAGGACCCCGACGAAATCCGCAGCCTGCTGGTGCAGCAGGTCACGGGATTGGTGCGCTGGCGCGAATGCGTGCTCACCATGCGCGAGAGCGGCGTGGAGGCCCTGGTGGAGCTGGGCGCGGGCAAGATACTGAGCGGACTGACCCGGCGCATCGACCGGGAGATATCGGCCCAAAACGCTGGCACGCCGGAGCAGATCGAGGCCATGATCAAGACGCTGTGACCCGGCGGATCGCCCGCGCGATCTCTATGGGTCATTATCAGCGCTCCTTGGTATAAGAGAAACGAGGAGGGAGGCGTGATGTTCGACCTGACCGGCAGGGCCGCGCTTGTGACCGGCGCCTCCGGCGGCATCGGCGGGGCGATCGCCCGTGCGCTCCATGCACAGGGGGCGGCGGTTGGTCTGAGCGGCACCCGTGTGGAGGTGCTCGAGGCGCTGGCAGGCGAGTTGGGCGAGCGGACCCATGTCATGCCCTGCAATCTTTCCGACCCCGAGGCCGTTGCCGCCCTGCCGGGCCAGGCGGAAGCGGCCATGGGGGCGCTGGACATCCTGGTCAACAACGCGGGCCTGACGCGCGACAACCTGGCCGTGCGCATGAAGGACGAGGAATGGAGCCAAGTGCTCGACGTCAATTTGACGGCCGGTTTCCGCCTGGCGCGGGCCAGCCTGCGCGGCATGATGAAGCGCCGCTGGGGCCGGATCATCGGCATCACCTCGATCGTCGGGGTGACCGGAAACCCGGGCCAGGCCAACTACGCGGCCTCCAAGGCCGGCATGATCGGCATGTCCAAGGCGCTCGCCCAGGAAGTCGGCTCGCGCGGCATCACGGTCAATTGCGTGGCGCCCGGCTTCATCGAGACGGCCATGACCGATGCCCTGGGCGAGGCGCAGCGGGAAAAACTGCTGGCTGCGGTGCCCGCCAGGCGCCTCGGCAGTGCCGCGGACGTGGCGTCCGGGGTGGTGTTTCTGGCCAGCGAGGAAGCGAGTTACGTGACCGGCCAAACCTTGCATGTAAATGGGGGAATGGCCATGATATAGCCCTCGTTCGGGCGGTGCTTGGAAGTGGCCTCGGGCGTTGGCAGCGCCGCGGGAACTGTGATAAGAGGCGGCGCCAAGCGCAGGGATCAATCGACAGGCGGCCCGACGAAACGAACTCCTGCCGGGAAAGGGCCAGCAAACCTAAGGGTCTAGAGGAATGAGCAACGACATCGCGGAACGCGTTAAAAAGATTGTTGTGGAGCATCTGGGGGTCGACGAGGCCAAGGTTGCCGAGGCTGCCAGCTTTATTGATGACCTGGGCGCGGACAGTCTCGACACGGTCGAACTGGTCATGGCTTTCGAAGAGGAGTTCGGCTGCGAGATACCTGACGATGCCGCTGAAAAGATCGTGACCGTCAAGGATGCGATCGATTTTATTCAAAAGAACGCTTGACCTGCGAGTCTGGCGGACACTACCGGATCTGGCAGTAACCGGTAACTTGGGATGAGACGGGTCGTCGTCACCGGGCTCGGACTGGTAACGCCGCTTGGAAGCGGTGTCCGTTCCACGTGGGAACGCCTGATCGCGGGCCGATCGGGCATCGGCGCCATCCAAAGCTTCGACGTGTCGGACCTGCCGTGCAAGATCGCCGGCGAGGTGCCGCTTGGCGAGACGGCGGAGGGGAGCTTCAACCCGGACGACTATATCACGCCGAAGGAGCGGCGCCGGATCGATCCCTTCATCATCTACGGCATAGCCGCGGCCCAGCAGGCGGTCGAAGACGCCGAATGGCAGCCCGAGGACGAGGAAAGCCTGGAGCGCACCGGCGTCATGATCGGCTCGGGCATCGGCGGGCTTCGCACCATCGCTGAAGGCGCGCTCACGGTGCACGAGCGCGGACCGCGGCGCCTATCGCCCTTCTTCATTCCGGCGGCCTTGATCAATCTGGTCTCGGGCCACGTGTCCATCCGCTATGGGTTCCGCGGGCCGAACCATTCGGTGGTCACGGCCTGCTCCACCGGCGCGCACGCCATCGGCGACGCCGCCCGTCTGATCGCACTCGAAGACGCCGACGTCATGGTTGCCGGCGGCACCGAAGCCGCCGTTTGCCGCCTGGGCGTGGCCGGCTTTTCGGCGTCGCGCGCGCTTTCCACCGGGTTCAACGACACGCCCGAGAGGGCCTCGCGGCCCTGGGACCGGGACCGGGACGGCTTTGTCATGGGCGAGGGCGCCGGCGTGGTGGTGCTCGAAGAGCTGGAACACGCCAAGAAGCGCAGCGCCAGGATCTACGCCGAGGTGGTTGGCTATGGCATGTCGGGGGACGCGTACCACATTACGGCGCCGGCCGAAGACGGCCACGGGGCCTACCGGGCCATGTCCGCGGCGCTCAAGCGCGCGAAACTGAACCCGGATGACGTGGACTACATCAACGCCCATGGGACCTCCACGCCGCTCGGCGACATGATCGAGCTGGGCGCGGTGACGAGACTGTTCGACGGCCACACGAAGAAGCTCAGCATGTCCTCGACCAAATCGGCCATTGGGCATCTTCTGGGCGCGGCCGGCGCGGCCGAGGCAATCTTCTCGATCCTCGCCATCGGGGAACAGGTCGTGCCGCCGACCCTGAACCTGGACAATCCCGCCGAGGGCTGCGACAGCGTGGACCTGGTGCCGTACCAGGCCAAGGAACGCAAGGTCAACGTGGCGCTCTCCAATTCCTTCGGCTTTGGCGGCACGAACGCGAGTCTGGTGCTCGCCCAATACAACTAGTGTTCCGACTCCAACATTTCGCACTTGATGGGCGGGAAAAATAGATTCACCACAGAGGCACAGAGACACAGAGAAGTATTTCTTTGCGCGCCTCGCGCGCGGCCAACCTTCTCTTGGTTCTCCTCTGTGTCTCCGTGTCTCTGTGGTGAGTCTTTTCTTTGTGTCTTTGTGGTGAAAATTCAACAGCCGACATCGGGAACTTTTTACTAGAAACACAACACTAGACAGGTTGTATCCCATGGCGCGGCTCGTCGTGCTCGCCGCGATTTTGCTCACTCTGCTGACGCTGGGCGGCGGTGCGGTCCTGTTCTACGGTTTCGACCGCTTCGAGCGCGACGGACCGCTCACCGCCGATACCATCGTCTATATCCCGCGTGGCACCGGCTTCGACGGCATCACCCGCCGGCTGCACGAGGCCGGCGTGATCGACGATCCGACGATTTTTCAGCTCGGCGTGCGTGCGCTGGGTGCGGCGCGCGGCCTGCGCGCGGGCGAATACCGCTTTCCCGCGCGCGGCTCCATGCGGGACGCGGTCCAGGTGCTTTCCAGCGGCGAGACCGTGGTGCACCGCCTGACCCTGCCCGAGGGACTGATGAGCGCGGAGGTGGTCGCGCTGATCGCCGGCAGCGGGGCGCTGGAGGGCGAGGCGGGGCCGGTCCCGCCCGAGGGCGCGCTCTTGCCCGAGACCTATCACTTTTCGCGCGGGGACGGGCGGGCGGACCTCATCGCGCGCATGGCCCGGGACATGGACAAGGTTCTGGCCGAGCTCTGGCCCGCGCGCGCCGAGGGGTTGCCGCTGGATTCACCCGAACAGGCCGTGATCCTGGCCTCCATCGTGGAGAAGGAAACCGCGCTGCCCGCGGAGCGGCCGCTCGTGGCCTCGGTCTATCTCAACCGGCTGGGGAAGGGCCTGCGCCTGCAGTCGGACCCCACGGTCGCCTATGGACTGAGCGGCGGCGCGGCGCCGCTGGACCGCCCGCTGACCCACGAGGACCTGCGCGCGCCCGGGCCCTATAACACCTACCTGAATCCTGGCCTGCCGCCCGGGCCCATCGCCAACCCGGGCCGCGCCTCGCTCGAGGCCGTGCTCCACCCCGCCGAGACCGACTATCTCTATTTCGTCGCCGACGGCAGCGGCGGCCATGCCTTCGCCAAGACCCTGCGCGGGCACAACCGCAACGTCGCCAAATGGCGCAAGGTCAAGCGGCGGAAATCCCAGGAAAACTAGGCGCGGCCTAGGCTCGCGTACTCATACAAGGGCGTTCGGGGCCGGTTTGGGGATTGCCCTCGCCATCATCCCCCTTGACTTATTTGTTCTCTTTTTGTTCCATAGCCT
>JAZGBC010000097.1:0-11102 GCA_036444495.1 Kiloniellales bacterium | reverse complement strand
GCAGCGCGCCATGGGCGGCAAGCCGCCGCGCAAGGTGATCGTGGTGAAGAATCGAATCGTCAATGTCGTGGTCTAGAAGATCGTGGTCCAAGGACTCCACCGCCTCGCCCGGCCGGCGCGGCGCGGTCCTGCTGCTCCTGGTGAGCGGCGCCCTCCTGCTCTCGGGCTGCGGGTTCCAGCCGCTTTATGGCCGTACCTCCGAGGCGGCGCGTTCGCCGGTCGAGGAAATGGCGGCGATCCGCATCGCGCCCCTGCCCGACCGCATCGGTCAACAGATGCACAACCTCTTGCGCGACCGCCTGAACCCGCGCGGGCAGCCGGCCAAGGCCGCTTACCTCCTGAATGTCACACTCAACGAATCGCGGCGCGAGCTCGGCGTGCGCAAGGACGAGACGGCGACGCGCGCGAACCTGATCTTGCGCGCCAGCTTCGTGCTGCGCCCGGTCGGCTCGGAGGAGGTGCTGCTGAAGGGCACAAGCTCCTCGATCAACAGCTACAACATCCTGACCAATCAATTCGCGACCATCGTCTCGGAGAGCGATGCGCGCGAGCGCGCGCTGCGCGAGCTCTCGGACGCCATCCGGGTCCGGCTCGGGATCTATTTCTCGAACAGCTAGCGCCCCCATTTCGGCCGCGCAAAGTCGGCCGGAAATCGCTACTCTCCTGCCATGAAGATCGCGCCCAAGAACATCGAGTCCTTCATTCGGAATCCGGACCCCGGCGTCCGCGCCGTCCTGCTCTACGGGCCCGACGGCGGCCTGGTGCGCGAGCGCGCCGGAACGCTGCTGGCCACGGTAGTCGAGGACCCGGCCGATCCCTTTCAGGTCACGGAGCTGAGCGCGGCCGATCTGAAGGATGATCCGGCGCGCCTGGCCGACGAGGCCGCGGCGATGTCGCTCACCGGCGGGCGGCGCGTCGTGCGGCTGCGCCCGGCCGATGATGGCCTGGCGTCCCGGCTGCAGGACTTCCTGGCCGAATCGCCGGGCGAGGCCCTGGTGGTCGTGGAGGCCGGCGATCTGGGGGCCCGCTCGCCGCTGCGCAAGGCCTTCGAGGGCGCGCGGCAGGGGGCGGCCGTTCCCTGCTACCGCGACGACGAACGGGGCCTCTCGACACTCATCACGGAGAGCCTGCGCGCCGAGGGCCTGCGCGCGAGCCCCGACGCCCTCGCCTATCTGACCGGCAGCCTGGGCGGAGACCGGCAGTTGACCCGGCGCGAGTTGGAGAAGCTCGCGCTCTACAAGGGCGGCGGCGGCGAGATCGATCTGGCGGAGGCCCAGGCCGTGGTTGGCGACAGTGCGGCGCGGACACTCGACGACCTGGCCTATGCCATGGCCGACGGTCAACTGCGGGAGCTCGACCGCATCCTGAACCGCGCCTTCCAGGAAGGCGCCCAGCCGGTGACCGCCCTGCGCGCCGGCGCCAGGCACCTGCAGCGCCTGCATCTGGTGTCCGGGCAGGTGGCGCTCGGCGCGCCGTTGGGTGACGCCGTGGCCAAGCTGCGTCCGCCGCCGTTCTGGAGGGTGAGGGACCGCTTTACGCACCAGGCGCGCGCCTGGTCCCGGGAAGGTTTGGGCCGGGCCTTGGCGCGCCTCCTGGAGGCCGAACGCTCCTGCAAGCAGACCGGCGCCCCCGCCGAAACCATCTGCGCCCGGGCGCTACTCTCCATCGCTCATGGGGCCCCCGGACGCGCCCGCCGGGCCACTCGATAGGCTCCGGAGGCGCCACTCCCTGTCCTCGGCGGGGCGCCGCTGCCTCGATTTGACGCCCCAAGACCCAGCGGTCCCTTGCGCTGACCCGCCTCCCCCACCCACCGGTCTCCTATCGGCGTCTTTCCCGGGACGGGCCAGGGCCCTTCCTCCGGCCCCCTCCTGCCCCGTTCCAGGGCACTCCGCCGCGGGTGGTTAGCCCCCCCTTGGCGGCCCCGGTTTGTCCTGCGCCGGGACTCCTCTCCGCCTTTCACTGGAGATCTCCACGCCTCTCGCCGGACCCCGCACCGGACCCCTCCACCGGACCCCGCACCGCTCATCGTCCCGCCTCTAAATCCGGCCTATCGTTTCGGAACTGCAACGACCAATCGTTGGTCGTTACGATTACGTAACGATGCCCTGTTTAGCTGATGTTTTCGTGGGTCGGCGCGTGGTCGGACCGGCGGTGCGATGACTTGGCGGCCAGTCAAACCGGCTACGCCCCCGCGGGCTAGCCCGCCTCGTCCGGCGGGCCGTGACTGAGCCGCTGCAACACGTCGTCGAGCTGCTCCAGGGTCTTGTAGTGCACCGTGAGCGAGCCGCCCTGGCCGCGAAAATCGATGCTCACTTTGAGGCCGAGCAGCGCCGAGAGGTCCCGCTCGAGGGCGAGCGTGTCAGGGTCCTTTTCGGACCGGGTCCTGACCTTGGCCGCCTTGCCCTTGACCGGGGCGGTGCCGCGGGATTCCTGAACCAGGCGTTCGGCCTGGCGTACGTTCAGGCCTTCGGCCGCGATCTTGCGGGCCAGGCTTTCCGCGTTGTCCAGGCCGATGAGCGGGCGGGCGTGCCCCGCGCTCAGCTCGCCGCTCGTCACCATGGCCTTGACCGCGTCCGGCAGGGAAAGCAGGCGCAGCGTGTTGGCGATGTGGCTGCGGCTCTTGCCGATGATCCGGGCGAGGGCATCCTGGGTATGCTGGAATTCGTCCACAAGGCGCTGATAGCCCGAGGCCTCCTCGATCGGCGAGAGGTCCTGGCGCTGCACGTTCTCCACGATGGCGGCTTCCAGGGCCTGATGGTCGGAGAGCTCCTTGATGACCACCGGGATCTCGTGCAACCGCGCCATTTGTGCCGCCCGCCAGCGCCGCTCGCCGGCGACGATTTCAAATTCACTGGTTTTCTCGGCGTGGCGGCGAACAAGTATAGGTTGTAAAATGCCGTTTTCCGCAATCGAGTCGGCTAGCGCCTTCAGCGACTCCTCGTCGAACAACTGGCGCGGCTGGAGGCGGTTGGGGTGGAGCAGCTCCAGGGGCACGGCCTTGGTGCTGCGCACTTTGTCGAGGGCCGCGTAATCCTCCTCTTCCTCTCCGAACAGCGCAGCCAGGCCACGGCCCAGGTTGGTCCGCTTGTCCGCCTTGCCTCGGTCTGTCTCGTCGCTCACGGCGGCCGCCTTTCTCCTGCTCTCCCGCGCCTCAAATACACGTATAAATTGTTACCGCCCGTTTTGGGCTCCCGCGGCCAGTTCGTCTGCCGCTCCCGCTGCCCATCCCGACTGTTACCGCCCGCCCCGCGCCCCATCAGGTTGTGGGCGCAGCTCCGAATCCGGTGCCGTGCCTAGGCGTCCGGCGCCGCACCTAGGCGACCGGCTCGGGCACGCGGCTCAGGCCCTCTTCGCGCTGCAGGACCTCGCGCGCCAGCCGAATATATGCCTGAGACCCGGCACAGTTCATATCGTAGAGCAGAATCGGCTTGCCGTGGGACGGAGCCTCGGAAACCCGCACGTTTCTGGGAATTATGGTCTCATAGACCGTCGCGCCCAGGTGCCGGCGCACGTCCTTGGCCACCAGTTCACTCAAGTTGTTGCGGCTGTCGTACATGGTCACCACAAGACCTTGTAGCTCAAGCCTAGGATTAAGTGCCCGTTTGACGCGCTGGATTGTGCGCATGAGATGGGCCAGTCCTTCGAGGGCGTAAAACTCCGCCTGTAATGGGACTAAAACCGCATCGGCCGCAACCAAGGCGTTCAAAGTCAAGAGGCCCAGCGCCGGCGGACAGTCGATCAACATATAGTCGTAACGGCCGCGCAAAACCTCAATATTTTGACGGAGCCGGTATTCGCGCCGCGGCAGGTCGATAAGTTCGAGCTCGGCGCCGGAGAGATTCACGTCCGCCGGCAGGATCGACAAGCCCGGCACCGCCGTCTCCACCACCGCGCCGGCGGCCGGCGTGCCACCGATCAGGACCTGATAGATGTTGCGAAAACGGCTCTTTTCCGCCACCCCCAGGCCGGTACTGGCGTTGCCCTGGGGGTCCAGGTCGATGAGCAGCACCCGTTTCTCGCAGGCCGCCATGGCCGTGGCCAGGTTGACCGCGGTGGTGGTCTTGCCCACACCGCCCTTCTGGTTGGCGATGGCGATGACCCTCGCGCGGGGCTCGCTCTCAATATGTTGTGGTATCATGGCCGCTTTTCCCCACCTATTGGAGTTTGAGCCGAAGTATCTGCGCCGCCGGATCCGTGCGGCTGGGAAAGCGCTCGACGCGCATCTTCCACCTTTCCGCGGAGTCGGTCAATTCCCGATCGGCCCCCTTGCCCTTCAGAAACAGGCCTACCGCTCCAGGCGTTCCGTCGATCCGGGGCCGCAGGAAGGGGGCGGCCAGCCCCAGCAGCCGGGGCAGGGGGGCGCAGGCCCGCGCCGTCACCACATCCACGGGAAAGGGGTCGAGCGCCTCCGCGCGGGCCTCGTGTAGGACGACCTCGCTTCCCGTGACCCGAGCCGCCTCGCGCAGAAAGGCTACCTTTTTCCGGTTCGGCTCCACCAGATGCACGGCGCCCGCACCCAGGATTGCCAGCACCAGCCCGGGAAAGCCGGCCCCGCTGCCCAGGTCCAGGATCACCCGGGCCCGGCCCGCCGGCGCCTCAGGGAGCAGGGGAAGGAGCTGGGCCGAATCCAGCATATGGCGCCGCCAGAGGTCGCGCAGGCTGTCCCGACTCACCAGGCTGATGGCCCGGTTCCACTTCTCGAGCAGGGCCACATAGGCGAGGAGCCGGTCCAATGTTTCACGTGAAACATCGGTCTCGGCCTGGAAGTCTTCGGGCGTCAGGATGGCGTCGGTCTGTAACATGGCTCCAGGCGCGCTCCCCGGACGATTGGCCGGGGCCCAGTCTATATCGTAGGCAGGTTGCGGCCGGTGCCCTTACTATGATCGCCGTCCGGGTACGACCGGGGCCCAGTGTATATCGCAAGCCGGGTGCTGGATATAGCCTGAAGCCGCCCCGCCAGGCGCCAGATCAGGCCTCGCTACCTCGGGCGCCACGGCTTATCGCCGGTCCGCGCTTGACGTGGCGCAGCAGGGCTATCACGGCGGCGGGCGTCACCCCGGGAAGGCGGGCGGCGGCGCCCAGAGTGGCCGGGCGCGCCGCGCCCAGGGCTTGGCGCACCTCGGTGGAGAGGCTGGGGATGGCGTCAAAGTCCAGGTCGCTGGGAAGCTTGAGCGCCTCGTCCCGGCGGAAGGCACGGACGTCGGCGTTCTGCCGGGCCAGGTAGCCGGCGTAGTGTGCCTCGATCTCCAGCTGCCCGGCGATCTCCGGGGACAGGCCGGCCAGCTCGGGCCAGACCGCGCCGAGGCACCCAAGGTCGATGTCCCGGTGGGCCAGGAGATCCAGGGCGCTCCTCCGCACGCCGTCGTGTTTGACCCGGATGCCCCGCCGGGCCAGCTCCTGGGGCGTGGCGTTGAGGGCCGCCATCCGGGCCCGGCCGGCCTCCAGCTCGGCCGCCTTCGCCCGGTAGGCCGCGGCCCGCTCCGAGCCCACGCAGCCCAGATCCAGACCCCGCCCGGTCAGGCGCTGGTCGGCGTTGTCCGCCCTGAGCCGCAGGCGGTACTCGGCCCGGCTGGTAAACATGCGGTAAGGCTCGCTGACGCCCCGGGTCACCAGGTCGTCGATCATGACCCCCAGATAGGCCTCGGCCCGGTCCAGGGTGAAATCCGGGCTGGCGCCACCCGCCAAGAGAGCCGCGTTGATGCCCGCCAGAAGGCCCTGGCCGGCGGCCTCCTCGTAGCCCGTGGTGCCGTTGATCTGGCCGGCGAAGAACAGCCCCGGCGCCCGCCGGGTCTCCAGGCCGGGGTGCAGCTCCCGTGGGTCCACGTAGTCGTATTCGATGGCATAGCCCGGGCGGATCATGACGGCCCGTTCCAGGCCGGCAATGGTCCGGAGCAGGGCCTCCTGGACCTCGCGGGGCAGGGCGGTGGAGATGCCGTTGGGGTAGACCGTGGGGTCGTCCAGGCCCTCAGGCTCGAGGAAGATCTGATGCCGCTCCCGCTCGGCGAAGCGCACCACCTTGTCCTCGATGGCCGGGCAGTAGCGCGGGCCCACCCCCTCGATCCGGCCCGAGTACATGGGCGAACGGGTCAGATTCTCCCGGATAAGCGCGTGTCCCGCCGGCGAGGTATGGGTGATGTGGCAGTCCACCTGGGGCAGGGTGATGGCCCGGGTGAGGGTGGAGAAAGGCTCGGGCGGTTCGTCCCCGGGCTGGACCTCGAGGACGCCATAATCGATGGTGCGGCCGTCCAGCCGGGGCGGGGTGCCGGTCTTGAGCCGCCCGAGCCGGAAACCGAGCCGGGCGAGGGTATTGGCCAGTCCGAGGGCAGGGGCCTCGCCGGCGCGGCCGGCGGGGGTGGTCTCCCCGCCGATGTGGATCAGGCCGCGCAGGAAGGTCCCGGTGGTCAGCACCACGGCCGCCGCGCCGAGGGTCTCGCCCTCGCCGGTCACCACGCCGCGGCAACGCCCGGCCGAGTCCAGGTCCAGGTCCTCCACCGTCCCGGCGCGGATCTCCAGGTTCGCCTGCTCGCGAAGCAGGTCCTGCATGGCCTGGCGGTAGAGTTTGCGGTCGGCCTGGGCCCGGGGGCCGCGCACCGCCGGACCCCGGCTCCTGTTGAGCAGGCGGAACTGGATCCCGGCCCGGTCGATGGCCCGGCCCATGAGCCCGTCCAGCGCATCGATCTCGCGAACCAGGTGCCCCTTGCCCAGGCCCCCGATCGCCGGGTTGCAGGACATCGCCCCGATGGTCTCGGGCTTGTGGGTCAGCAGCAGCGTGCGCGCGCCCAGGCGCGCCGCCGCCGCCGCCGCCTCGCAGCCCGCATGGCCGCCTCCCACCACGATCACGTCATAGCCCGACATGGCCGGATATGTAGGGAGGGGGAGTCGCCAAGTCAAAGCCCCCGGCAGGCAGCGCCCAGCCCGGGTGGGGCCCAAGGTGTCGTGCGGGCATTAACCCGAACTCACTTGGCGTCGTGTTCCTGGCGCCATCCCCCGGGGAATGTTTCACGTGAAACGGCGCCAAATGCGAAACGCCTCCCACGCCGCTGGTTACTTCCCGATGCAGAAGTCGCGGAAAATCACGTCGAGGATGTCTTCCACATCGACCCGGCCGGCGATACGGCCCAGCGCCCGCAGGGCCAGGCGCAGATCCTCGGCGATCAGCTCGGGCTGACCGGCGCCGGCGGCCCGGCGGAGCGCCTCGGCGCAGTCCTCCAGCGCGGCCCGGTGCCGCGCGCGGGTCAGCGCAGGCGCGGTTCCGCCGCCGCCCAGGCGCGCCGCGACCTCCGACTCCAGGAGATCCAGGAGCGCCGGCAGCCCGGCCCCGGTTTTGGCCGAGAGGGCGATGGCGGGCCGCCCGTCCAGGCTAGATCGTTCCGGATGCGCAACGAGATCGCACTTGTTGAGAACCGCCAGGGCGTCTTCGTCCAAAAGCTCGCGTGTCGCCCGGTCGTAGTCCGGCGCGTCCTGCAGGTCGAAGACCAGAAGCTTGAGGTCGGCCGCCGCCGCCCCGGCGCGGGCCCGGCGTATGCCCTCGGCCTCGATGGCCGCCTGGCCCTCCGCTGCTTGGCCGTCCGCCGCCGGCCCGGCATCCAGCTCGCGCAGCCCGGCCGTGTCGAGCAGCGTCACCGGATAGCCGCCCAGGTCCAGATGCACCTCGATGACATCGCGCGTCGTGCCGGCGGTCTCCGAGACGATAGCCACGTCCCGCCGGGCGAGCGCGTTGAGCAGGCTGGACTTGCCCGCGTTGGGCGGGCCCAGGATGGCGATGCAGAGCCCCTCGCGCAGGCGCTCGCCCCGGTGCCGGTCGTCCAGATATTCGGTAATCTGCCGCTCCAGCCCCAATATCTTGTGGGTCATGCGGCCCTCCAGGTCGTGGGGCAGCTCCTCGTCGGGGAAATCGATGGCCGCCTCGGCGTGCGCCAGGGCCGCGGTCAGCCCCTCGCGCCATTCCTCGATCTGGCGCGAGAAGGCACCCTCCATCTGGCGCAGTGCCTGGCGCCGCTGGGCCTCGGTCTCGGCGTTGATCAGGTCCGCCAGGCCCTCCACCTCGGCCAGGTCCAGCCTGCCCCGGTCGAAGGCGCGGCGGGTGAATTCCCCCGGCTCCGCCGGGCGCAGGCCCGGCAGGGCGCCAAGCGCCTCGACCGCCGCCGCGACCACGGCACGGCCGCCGTGCAAATGCAGCTCCGCCATGTCCTCGCCGGTGAAGCTGCCGGGCCCGGGGAACCAGAGCACCAGCCCGCGGTCGATGGCCTCGTGGGTCGCCGGATCGCCGATGCGCCTGAGCTGGGCACGGCGCGGCGGCGGCAGGGGTCCGGCGAGCGCTTCCAGCGCGGGCCCGGCCTGGGGCCCGGTGAGGCGCAGCACCGCCACCCCGGCGCGGCCCGGCGCGCTCGACAGTGCGAAGATGGTGGCGTCAGGATCCATTGGACCTTTCCCGCGGCGCCAAGCGTATTTAACTCTCGGGTGGCGTCTTATCGCCGGGCCGCAGCATGAGGCGCGGCACACGGCCGCCCTCGACCAGATGGGTCTGGATGATCTCGTCCAGGTCCGCCTCGTTGCGGTAGGAATACCAGACGCCCTCGGGATAGATCACCAGGGTGGGCCCCAGCTCGCAGCGGTCCAGGCAGCCGGACACGTTGATGCGCACATCCGTAAGGCCGGCTTCCTTGGCCCGCGCCTTCATATAGTTGCGCAGAAGCACCGATCCCTTTTCCCTGCAGCAGCCGCGCTCGTGCCCGGGCGGGCGCAGGTTGGTGCAGCAAAAGACGTGCCTGCGGTAGTAAGGCGGCGGGTCGCCGTCCCGCCCCTGCCGCTCGTCGCCCATGGCCGATCAGCCCCCGCCCTTCTTGCCGCCGGCCCCACCCTTGGCGAGCCCGGACCAGAACTGCTGCGCCTGCTCCATACCCTGCAGGCCGAGCGGCATCCAGGTCTTCATCAGGGTTTCGGGGTCCATGGTCTCCAGGCCCGCCGCCATGCGCTTGCGCAGCTCTTGCATCATTTCCGCCTGCAACGGCCCCACGTCGGGCAGGCCGAGGAAGGCGCGCGCCTCCTCCGGCGTACAGTCCACGTCGATTGTGATCTTCATGTCCAAAAAGCCCCCAAACTGATTGTGGTTGAGCCGGGCCCGCCTCCCGCTCATATAGGGTCGGAGACTGCAAAGGCTACACGGGCGTGCCGCCGCGCGGCAATGGGACGGGAAAAGCTTTTGAGCCAAAGCGACGACACGGCCGCCACGGCGGCGGACGAAGCGCCGCTCGTCAACCGCCTGGCGCAGGAAACCAGCCCCTATCTGCTACAGCACAAGGACAACCCGGTGGCCTGGCAGCCCTGGGGTCCGGAGGCCCTGGAGACGGCCCGACGGCTCGATAAGCCCGTGCTGCTCTCGGTCGGCTATGCCGCCTGCCACTGGTGCCACGTCATGGCGCACGAGTCCTTCGAGAACGGCGCCATCGCCGAACGCATGAACGAGCTTTTCGTCAACATCAAGCTGGACCGCGAGGAGCGGCCCGACCTGGACGCGGTCTACCAGCAGGCGCTCGCGCTGTTGGGCCAGCCGGGCGGCTGGCCGCTCACCATCTTCCTGACCCCCGACGGGGAGCCCTTCTGGGGCGGCACCTATTTCCCGCCCGAGCCGCGCTTCGGCCGGCCCGGTTTCGCCGAGGTGCTGCGCCGCGTGGCCGAGGCCTACGCGAAGGACCCGGAGGCTGTGGCCAAGAACGTCGGCACGCTCAAGGAGGCCCTGGGCAAGCTCGCCAAGAACAAACCGGCCGGCGCCATCACCTTGGAGGACGCCGAGCGGGTCGCCGCGCGCCTGGTGCGCGAGGTGGATCCCTTCGAGGGCGGCATCGGCGAGGCGCCCAAGTTCCCACAGCCGGCCCTGCTCAAGCTGTTCTGGCGCGCCTGGCTGCGCAGCAAGGCCGAGCCCTACCGAAACGCCGTAGAGTTGACGCTGTCCAAGATGTGCCAGGGCGGCATCTACGACCATCTGGGCGGCGGCTTCGCCCGCTACGCGGTGGACAGCCGCTGGCTCGTGCCGCACTTCGAGAAGATGCTCTACGACAACGCCCAGCTCCTCGATCTGCTCACCTGGGCCTGGCAGGGCGGCGGCAATCCGCTGTTCGAGCAGCGCGCGCGCGAGACCGTCACCTGGGTGCTGCGCGAGATGATCGCCCATGACGAGAGCGGTGCGCCAACGGACGCCTTCGCCAGCACCCTGGATGCGGACAGCGAGGGCGAGGAGGGCCGGTTCTACGTCTGGAGCGGGGCCGAGATCGACGAGCTTCTGGGCCAGGACGCCGGCCCGTTCAAGGAGGCCTACGACGTCACCTCCGGCGGCAACTGGGAGGGCAAGACCATCCTCAACCGCTCGCGAAAGCCCGAGCTGCGGGCAACGCAAGAGGAGGCCGTGCTGGAGGAGGCGCGCGCGATCCTCTTTGCGGTGCGCGAGAGGCGCGTGCGGCCGGGCTGGGACGACAAGGTACTGGCCGACTGGAACGGCCTGATGATCGCGGCGCTCGCCCGCGCCGCGCCGGTCTTCGGCGAGCCAAGCTGGCTCGGCGCCGCCGAGCGCGCCTTCGAGTTCGTCGTGGAGAACATGACCGGGGAGGGGCGCCTCAAGCACGCCTGGCGCCACGGACGGCTCAATCATCCGGCGACGCTGGAGGATTACGCCAACCTCTCGGACGCCGCGCTCGCGCTGTTTGAGGCCACGGGGACGGAAAGCTATCTCGTCCAGGCCGAGGCATGGGTGGAGGTGTTGAATCGTCACTATCTCGATCGTGACTCCGGCGGTTACTTCCTGGCCGCCGACGACGTGGACGACCTGATCCAGCGCGGCAAGCCGGTGCAGGACACGGCCACCCCCGCGGGCAACGCCACGCTGGTGGGCGTGCTGGCGCGGCTGCATTACCTGACGGGCAAGGGCGCCTACCGGGATCAGGCCGAGGCGACCATCGCGGCCTTCTCCGGCGAGCTTGCAGAAAACTTCTTCGGGCTGGCCACGCTCATCAACAACGCCGAGTTCCTGGCGCGCGCGCTTCAGGCCGTGATCGTCGGCGAGCGCGGGGGCGCGGACACGCAAAAGCTGCTGCGGGCGCTGTACGGCC
>JAZGBC010000096.1:0-2021 GCA_036444495.1 Kiloniellales bacterium | reverse complement strand
CCAACGGTTGGCCGTCCGCGACCTGATACCGCTCATCAGCTGGGCCGCCCAGAAGGGGCGCTGCCGCCACTGCGGCGCGGCGCTCGGTTTCTTCTATCCCGGGATCGAGCTGCTGGCGGTCGCCATCGTCCTGTGGGCGGCGGTGGCGCTGCCCCGGGACCTGATCTGGCCGGGCTGCCTGTTGGGCTGGTGGCTGATCGCCCTTGGGGTGATCGATGCCAGGGACATGATCCTGCCCGACGTGCTGACCCTGCCGCTGATCGTCGCCGGCCTGGCCGTCACCGGCCTCATCGCCCCCGACCGGCTTCCCCACCATGTCGCCGGCGCGCTCGCCGGATTCGCGGTGATCATTCTGGTCGGGTTCGCCTATCGGCGGGTGCGGGGGCGCGACGGCATCGGGCTTGGCGACGCCAAGCTGGCGGCGGCGGCGGGCGCCTGGGTGGCCTGGACGGGGCTGCCCGGAGTCATCCTCATCGCCGCGGCCTCGGGCATCGCGGTGACGCTTCTGGCGGCCCTTGTTAGCGGCGATCGGGCGCTCACCGCGAAACTGCCGTTCGGCCCGCATATCGCGCTCGGCACCTGGATCATCTGGGTCCATGGCCCCCTGGTGGTGCCGTGAGCCCCCGAATGCGCGGTGGTGCCTTGAGCCCCCGAAAGCGCTGAGTTTTGTGCTAGCATTTCCTTAAGGTTCTTCGGTATATCAAACGCCCGAGAGCCACAAGGCATTGAACATGGCCGATAATTCTCAAAATCAGCCGCTTAGCCCGGACCAAACACTGGAAACGGCGCTGCTGGATCATGGCGACATGGACCCGGACGCGCTTCGCCGTGCGCGCCGGGTCTGCGAGGAAACCGGCGACCGGCTCGACATGGTCCTGACCCGCCTCGGGCTCGCCTCGGAGCAGGCCATCGCCGCGGCCCTGGCCCGGCATCTAATCCTGGCGCTGGTTGCCGGTGACGACTTTCCCGCAGCGGCCGTCCTCCAAGAGCGGTTGAGCGCGCAGTTCCTGAGGGGCGCGCGGGCGGTGGCGCTCGCCGAAACGGAAGCCAGCGTGATCCTGGCCATGGCCGATCCGCTCGACGGCTACACGGTGGACGCGGTGCGGCTCGCCGCCGAAAAGGACGTGGAGGTGCGAATCGCCACCCCAAGCGCCATCGACCGGGCGCTCGCCCGCCTTTATGGGGCGGCGCCCGAATCCATGGGCGAGATCGTCGACGCCGCCGGCGTCGACCTCCAGACCACCGAGGAAGACATCGCGCGGCTGCGCGACATGGCCAGCGGGGCGCCGGTGGTGCGCCTGGTCAGCCACCTCATCAACAAGGCCGCCGAAATGGGCGCGTCGGATATCCATATCGAACCTTTCGAGCAGGAGCTCAAGGTGCGCTTTCGCATCGACGGGGTGCTGGTCGAAATGGAGGCGCCGCCAATCGCGCTCAGGCCGGCCATCGCCTCGCGGGTCAAGTTGATGGCGCGCCTCAATATCGCCGAGAGCCGCCTGCCCCAGGACGGCCGTTTCCAGGTCCACGTCCAAGGGCGCGAGATCGACCTCCGGGTCTCCACCGTACCCACCCTCTATGGCGAAAGCGTCGTGCTCAGGCTGCTGGACCGGGGCTCGGTGGCCCTGGAGCTGCCCGCGCTGGGCTTCGCCGACGCCAACCTGGAGGCCTATCTTTCGGTGCTCGACCAGCCCACCGGCATTCTGCTGGTGACCGGCCCCACCGGCAGCGGCAAGACGACCACGCTCTACAGCTCCCTGGTGCGGCTCAATACCGGGGACCGCAAGATCGTGACCGTGGAAGACCCCGTGGAATACCACCTGGAAGGGGTCAACCAGGTCCAGGTGCGCCCCAGGATCGGGCTGACCTTCGCCGATGCCCTGCGCTCGCTCCTGCGTCAGGACCCGGACATCATGATGATCGGCGAGATTCGCGATCTGGAAACCGCGGAGATCGCCGTCCAAGCGGCGCTGACCGGCCACAAGGTGTTGTCCACCCTTCACACCAACAGCGCCGCCGCCACG
>JAZGBC010000095.1:0-3084 GCA_036444495.1 Kiloniellales bacterium | reverse complement strand
CCGCGAACGGAGCGGAAACGGACCTCCCGGATTTCTCCCGTGTAGGTACGGGAGTTGCCGGGGTGTTCTGGTAGGAAGGGGCTGGAACCGGCAATCTGCCGATCCCGCGATGCCCAGAAAACCTAAGGAAAACTGGAGCGGGCGATGGGATTCGAACCCACGACCCCAACCTTGGCAAGGTTGTGCTCTACCCCTGAGCTACGCCCGCATAGGAAATCCCCTGCTCGCGGGCAAATAATACCTTTGCCGCGTTAATGCAAGCAACTAACGCGCCCCGGCGCCCGGAACGCCGCGGCCACGAAGGGCCTTGCGCGGGGCCCTATCCAACGGCTATCTGGCCCGCCAGGAGGCCGTTGGCGCGATGCCGGGCGGCCGGAAAGGAGTCCCCGTCATGAGCGATGCGGCCGCCGCGCTGCCGACCAGCCCCGAGGCGCTTCTGGCGCGGCTCGAGGAGTTGAGCATCGAGACCAGGACGACGAGCCACGCGGCCGTCTTCACCGTGGTGGAATCCAAGGCCCTGCGCGGCGACCTGCCCGGCGGCCACATCAAGAACCTCTTCCTGCGCAACAAGAAGGGCGCCATGTGGCTGGTCACCTGCCTGGAGGACCGGCAGATCGACCTCAAGGCCCTGGGCGCCGCGCTCGGGGCCGGGCGCTTTTCCTTCGGCTCCGCCGAGCGGCTCATGACCTACCTGGGGGTCATCCCCGGCGCGGTCACGCCCTTCGCCGTCATCAACGACAAGGGCGGCCAGGTTCGGGTGGTGCTGGACCAGGGGCTTTTGGCGCATGACACCATCTACTGCCATCCCCTGGTCAACGACATGACCACGGCCATTGCCCCGGACGGCTTGATCAGGTTCCTGAACGCCGAGGGCCACGAGCCCCAGATCATCGGCCTCTAGGCGCTGTGAGGCGCCCGCCCGGGCCGGGCTTCCGGGCTTGTTTCGACCAGCCAAAAGGGCCATCTATGGGGCGATTCGGCCGGCCTCCATGGGGCCGGCGGCGATACGGGACGGGTTGGGGCCTTCGATGGAAACCATCATCGGCGCGAACGGCAGCGGAGGCGACCAGCCGCCGGCCGACGTGATCAAGGACAGCGATACCGCCAACTTCGGCAAGGATGTCGTGGAGGCCTCCATGGCATTGCCCGTGATCGTGGACTTCTGGGCGCCCTGGTGCGGCCCCTGCAAGCAACTGGGCCCCGCGCTCGAAAAGGCCGTGCGCGGCACCGGCGGCGCGGTACGCCTGGTCAAGGTCAACGTGGACGAGAACAAGTCCCTGGCCGAGCAGCTGCGTATCCAGTCCATCCCCGCGGTTTATGCTTTCTTCCAGGGCCAGCCGATCGACGGCTTCGTCGGCGCCCAGGGCGAGAGCCAGATCAAGGCCTTCGTCGACCGTCTCCTGAAACAGAGCGTCGGCGCGCCCGGCCCCTCGCCGCTGGATCAGGCCCTGGAGCAGGCCCAGGCCGCGCTCGACGGCGGCCAGCATGGGGCGGCCTCCGCCCTCTTCGGGCAGGTGCTCCAGGCCGAGCCGGATAACGAGACCGCGCTGGCCGGGGTGATCCGCTGTGCCCTGGCCGCGGGCGACACCGCGGATGCCCAGAAGATGTTTGATGCCCTGCCCGCGGAGACCAGGGACAAATCCGCCTTCGTCACCATCAAGGCCGCGCTTGAGCTGGCCGAGCAGGAAGCCGGCGCCGGTTCGGTCTCCGAGCTCAGGGCCCAGGTGGAGCGCGACCCGCGGAACCATCAGGCACGCTTCGATCTGGCGCTGGCGCTCCATGCCGAGGGGCGGCGCGAGGAAGCGGCCGAGGAGCTTCTGGAAATCATCCGGCGCGATCGGGCCTGGAACGAGGAAGCCGCACGCGCCCAGCTACTCAAGTTTCTTGAGGCCTGGGGCCCGGGCGACCCGCTGACCCAGGATACGCGCCGGCGATTGTCGTCCCTGCTGTTTTCATGAGCCGCGCGGTTTTCCAGCCCGAATTCGACGAGCTGCCCCGGGTTCTGCCGATCTTTCCCCTGCCTGGTGTGCTGCTGCTGCCCGGCGGGCACCTGCCACTCAATATTTTCGAGCCGCGCTATCTGGCCATGGTGCGCGACGCCCTGGCGGGCGAGCGCATGATCGCCATGATCCAGCCCTGCGAGGAAGCCGAGGACATAGGCGCGGCCAGGGTTTACGACACCGGCTGCGCCGGTCGCATCACGGCTTTCAGCGAAACCGACGATGGGCGCTACCTGATCACGCTAACCGGATTGATCCGCTTCGACGTCGCGGGCGAGTTGCCCTCCATGGACGGCTACCGGCGGGTGGCCGCGGACTACGGGCGTTTTCGCCGCGACCTGGAGGAGGACACCGGCGGCATCGACCGGCTGCGGCTCCTGGAAACGCTCGAACCCTATTTCGACGCGCGCGGCATCTCGGGCGACTGGGACGCCATGGCGGAGACCGAGGACGAGCTGCTGGTCGCATCGCTGGCCATGATCTGCCCCTTCGCCGCCCCGGAGAAACAGGCGCTGCTCGAAGCCATGACCTTGCCCGAGCGGGTCGAGACCCTGACCGCGATCTTGGAAATGGCGCTCCACGAGGAACGGCCGGGCACGACGCCGCATTAGATGGATGATGCCCCCCAATCGGAAAACGGGAGACGGGACATGAGCGAAGGCACGAACACTGTGGATCCCAAGCTGCTGGAGATCCTCGTCTGCCCCGTGACCAAGGGGCCGCTGGAATACGACGCCGAGGCCCAGGAACTGATCAGCCGCACGGCACGGCTTGCCTATCCGATCCGCGACGGCATCCCCATCATGCTGGCCGACGAGGCGCGGCAGCTGGACGATTAGATTTCCGTGAGTCTCATGCTTCGACAAGCTCAGCATGAGGGCTGCGGCAAGGGCCTCACCCTGAGCTTCCTCATCCTGAGCTTGTCGAAGGACGAGGGACGAAGGGTGTGGTTCGTTAGACAAATAAAGGATGCGAGGTGTTGGCCGGATGAGCGAAACCTTAGGAACCGAGCATTGGCCGAAGGAGATCCGCTACCTGGCCGAGGACAAGCGCCTCGAAGTGGAGTTCGACAACGGCGAGCGCT
>JAZGBC010000094.1:0-8785 GCA_036444495.1 Kiloniellales bacterium | reverse complement strand
GTCCGCCTCGGCCAGATAGGCCGCCAGCTTGCCCGCCGCGTCCAGCTCCCGGACCTTGGCGAGCGCGCGGGCCAGTTCCGCCTCCTCCACCAGGGACCAGATGGAATCCCCGTCGCGCCAGGCCTTGGAAAGCGGCCCGCGGCCGTCGGAGTAGGCCTCGCCCTGGCAGACCGCCTCGCGCGGCACGAAGCTCTCCCGGTAGACGAAACCGCTCTCCGCGAAGATCGCGCGCAGGGTCTCGAGCGGGGCGAAGCGCGCGCCGAAGGCCGCGGCGGCCCGGGGAATCAGCCGGTAGTACCAATGACCATGCTCGAGCTGTTCCTGGGAACAGTGATTGAAGACCAGGACACCGCCGGGGCCCAGCACGCGCGCGAACTCGCCGACCACCGCGCGCAGGCGCGGAAAGCCGTCCTCGGCGCTGTCTCCCAGATGGTGCACCACCTGATTGATCATCACCGCGTCCAGCGTTCCGTCCTCGAAGGGCAGCTCGCCGATCGGCGCCTGGTGGAAGCGGATGCGCCCGGCCTCGGCCTCGGCGGCCAGTTTGGCGCGCGCCTGGTCCAGCATGCCTTGTGAGAGGTCCACCGCCTCGATGCGGCCAACCGCGCCGATGATGGCGTGGGAATAAGCCCCCGTGCCGCAGCCCGCGTCCAGGACCGTCATCTCGCCGAGCGGTTTGCCGTGCCGGCCCAGGCAATCCAGGATGATCTCGGCCCCAACCGGCACGCGGGTCCGATCGTAGTGCCGGGAGGTCTCGTCGTAGGTTTCGAAAGCGCTCATCGGGTGGGGGTCCAGTCTTTCGCGCCGTTGGTATTAGTTTTCCAGCGCGCGGTCGAGGAAGTCGAGCCGGTCCTGGCCCCAGTAGAGCTCGTCCCGATAGACGTAAGTGGGCGCGCCGAAGACACCGCGTGCGATGGCTTCCTCGGTCTGGGCCTCGCGCATCTTCTGTATTTCGGGCTCGCCCGCCTTGGCCGTGAGGGCGGCCGCGTCGTGGCCGGTCTCGCGCGCGATCTCCTCGAGCGTGGCGGCGTCGGCGATGTTGCGCTCCTCGGTCCAGACCGCGCGCAGCAGGGCGTGGGCCAGCATGAGCGGGTCGCCGCCGGTCTCGGCGGCCGCGAGCACCAGGTGCGCCGCCGCTCCGTCGGGCACGGGGAAATGCGCCGGGTGCAGGTTGAGCGCCATGTTCAGGCGCGCGGGCCAGCGCTTGAGTTCCATCAGGCGGTAGGCCCGACGCTCGGGCGCGCGCTTGGCCAGCGGCAGGCCGCCGGTGCGCGGGAAGATCGCGCCGTAATCCACGGGCTTGACCCGGACCTCGGCGCCGTGCCGCGCCGCGATCTCCTCGAAGCGCGGGCTGCCCATATAAGCCCAGGGCGAGATGAGCGTCAGATAGTAATCGATGACCTTGGCCATCGGAACCTGCCCCCGGATGTTTCTTGTACCGCGCTAATCTAGACGAGGAGGGGAGGCGGGAAAAGCGGCGCGGCTCAGGCCCTGTAATCCACCTAACTGTGAGCCTCGTGGTTCTATAGGTCGTAACCTTTTTTGCGAAATCTTTTCGCTATCCGATCGAGTGCCAGAGGAGCTAAGACATCACGCCCCCAGACTTCGCCAAAAGACATTGATTCGGTCAACAACTGGGGCATGACCTTGATCGTCTTACGTCCAAGTTCTGTCCTGTAGAACGCGAGGAGTTCGTTGATTTCCCCAATGGTAAAATACTTGTCGTAGATCGCAACCATGCCGCCAATGAATTCGGGAAGAGACTCATCGAAGGCATTTAAGAACTCTTCCTCCATAACGGAAAGCAGGTCATCCGAGATTCGCGGATCGGCCTTCTTCACCAACTCCCACATACTGGGCATCATTTGCTTCATGGCCTGCTTGGCCAATGCCATCGTGCCCGTGATCTCAAGTAGCTCTCGTATGGCAGCGTCCTTCGCCGGCTCCACAGCCGGTGTGGCGCGGACCGTAAACAATACGAACGCCAACGTCGCGACTATGATTTTTCCGGGTTTCATCGCTAGGATCCTTGAAGCGTTAATTATGGGTAATATTCCTCATATCAGGTCTAATCCATCCTGATGATATTATTGTGTTCACTCGTGGGCATAGTCCCTCCCGATAACGGCCATAACCTCAAACAACTCATACGTAGTCCACCGCCGTGGTCCAGGCCGGGTCGTCGTGCTTGTCCCAGTAGAGCGCGGTCAGGCGCGCGGTGATCTCGCCCGGCTTGCCGCCGCCCACGGCCCGGCCGTCGATTTTCGTGACCGGCATGATGCCGCCGGCGGTGGAGGTGATGAAGACCTCGTCCGCGCCGCGCAATTGTTCGAGCGACAGCGGCGCCTCGGTCACGGGGATTTCGAGCTCGGCGCACAGCTCCATCGCGCTCCGCCGCGTGATGCCTTCCAGCACGCCCCGGTCGGGGGTGCGCACCGCGCCGTCCGTCACCGTGAACAGGTTGAAACCGGCGCCCTCCGTCAGGTTGCCCGAGAGGTCGGTCAGGACCACGGTCTCCGCGCCCCGCTCGTAGGCCTCGAACAGCCCGGCTACGATGTCGAGCCAATGGTAGTTCTTGACCGTCGGGTCTACGGACTCGGGCGGGATGCGCGGCACCTGCGAGACCGCGATGTGCAGGCCGCGGGCGCGCTGCTCCTCGTTGGCGATCGAGCTGAAGGGGATGGCGAAGGCGAGGAAGTTGTTGACCGCATCGCGCGGGTCGCGGGAGTAGCCGGGGGAATGGCCGCGCGTGCAGATCATCTCCACATAGGCGTCCTTCAGGCCCGTGCGGCGCACGCATTCCATCAGAACCTCGGTCAGCCCGTCGCGCTCCAGCGGCAGGGTCATGCGCAGCTTCGCGACCGAGCGCTCGAAGCGCTCCAGGTGTTTATCCAGGCGGAAGAAACGGCCCTGCCAGACGTGGACCACGTCGTAGGTGGCGTCGGAGCGCAGGAAGCCCCAGTCGAGCACCGAGATCTTGGCCTCGGACATGGGGCAGTAGTCTCCCTCCACGTAGGCGATCCCGGGCGGGAAGCCGGTTGCCGGTCGTTCTGCCGTCGTCGCGGGCGCGGCCTTCGCCATCGAGCGCCTCCCTTATTCCTTGTGCGGGGACATGATTCACCCCGGAGGCGGGGAAGCGCAAGCGCTTCGGCGTTCTCCACCACCGTCATGCCCCAATCTGCGCTAGGCTGATTACATCTGCGCGCCGATCTGCCAGGGCACGAACTCGGCATCGCCGAACCCGAGCTCCTCGGACTTGGTCTTCTCGCCGCCGGCGACGGCCAGCATTCGCTGAAAGATGTGCCCGCCCACTTCTTCCAGGGTCTCCGTCCCGTCGATAATCGTGCCGCAGTCGATGTCCATGTCCTCCGCCATGTGATCGTACATGGGCGTATTCGTCGCCATCTTGATACTTGGTACCGGCTTGTTGCCATAGACCGAACCCCGGCCCGTGGTGAAGCACACCAGGTTACAGCCCGACGCCACCTCGCCGGTGATGGAGCAGGGGTCGTAGCCGGGACTGTCCATGAACGCGAAGCCCTTCGTCGTAATCGGCTCGGCGTACTTGTAGACGCCGACCAGGTTGGTGGACCCGCCCTTGGCGACTGCCCCCAAGGACTTCTCGAGGATGGTCGTCAGGCCGCCGGCCTTGTTGCCCGGTGTCGGGTTGTTGTTCATATCGCCGTTATTCTTGGCGGTGTAGTCCTCCCACCAGCGGATGCGCTCGATCAGCTTCTCGCCGACCTCGCGCGTTGCCGCCCGGCGCGTGAGCAGATGCTCCGCGCCGTAGATCTCCGGCGTTTCCGCCAGCACCCCTGAGCCGCCGTGGCGCACCAGGGTGTCGACGGCGATGCCGAGCGCCGGGTTCGCTGTGATGCCCGAATAGCCGTCCGACCCGCCGCACTGCAGCGCCACCGTCAGCTCCGACGCCGCGACGGTCGTGCGCTTCATGGCGTTGGCGCGCGGCAGCACGCTCTCGAACCAGGCGACAGCCTGCTCGACGGTCTTCCGGGTGCCGCCCTCCTTTTGAATGGTGGTGTAGTGGAAGGTTTCCTCCGATGGCCGGCCCATGAGGTCCAGCAGCAGGGGAATCTGATTGGCCTCGCAGCCGAGCCCCAGCATCAGGACCGCGGCAAAGTTGGGGTGCCGCGCGTGGCCCCAAATGGTCCGCTGCAACATGCGGAAGCCTTCATCGTCCGAGGCGACGCAACAGCCGGCGCCGTGGATGATGGGCACGATACCGTCGACGTTGGGATAATCGTCGAGGATGCCCCGCTTCTCCACCTCGCGGGCGATGTGCCGGGCGACCGTGGCGGAGCAGTTTACCGAGGTGACGATGCCGACGTAGTTGCGCGTGCCGACCCGCCCGTCCTCGCGCAGGTAGCCCTGAAAGGTGGCGCGCTCGGCATCCGCGACGAAGTCAGTCTCGATCTTGTCCTCGCCGAACGCGTAGTCGCGCTCGAACTCGCCCATGGAGACGTTGTGAACGTGGACGTGCGCGCCGGGGGCGATGTGCTCGGACGCGAAACCGATGATCTGGCCGTACTTGAGGACCGCCGAGCCCTGCTCGATCGGCTCGATCGCCAGCTTGTGACCGCGCGGAATCGGCTCGCGCGCGGTGATGGAGGCCGGCTCCACCGTTTGGCCCTTGGCGATGTCCGTGAGAACGACGGCGACGTTGTCCTTGGGGCTCAGGCGGATTGAGGCATTCGAAACCATTGTCCTCGTCCCTTTATTACCGATGCGGCGGCAAGCCGAACTCAGGCGCGCAATCTAACAGAAATCAAGCGCGGTTTGGCCGGAGATCCGCCCCGGCGGCTCGGGGCCAGGGAAGCGCCGGCCCGTTGATGTGCCTCAATGCACGGCGGGCAGATTCCGATTACGTTTTCGTTAGCTGACTCATAAAGCCGGGATGGCGTCGCTATCATTGGAGGCTCGGATGTTCGAAAAGCCGTCATTGGTTACGCGAATCGCGATCGGCAAGGGGGTCGGCTTCGCGGTTGGCCTCGCCGGTTTCCTCCTGCTGCCGTTTTTCGCGCCGGAGGCGGGCTGGCTGATCCGCTGGGGGGTGTTGCTATGGTACACGACTCTGGGCGCGATCATCGGCGTGTTCGGTGTGTTCGACCGGCACCCGATTCTCAAGCTGCCGATGCCGTGGTGGGTGCGCGCGCCGTTCCTGGGCGCCTGGATGAACTTCGTCCTGACCTTCTTCGCCTACGACACCATGAAGGACATGCTGGTCGCCATGTTCGGCGCGGAGGGCGTACTCACCTCGCCGTTCTGGTTCACGCTCGAGGGTGCCCTCGTCGGGCTGCTGATCGGATATCTTGCGACCCGGTTCGGCGGCGAAGGCAAGGAAACCGTCGGGCGGTAGGGCGGTTCGAAGCGCCTCACACCACCCTATTGGGCGGTTCCTTGCCGGCGAAGAAGGCCTCGGCGTTCTCCACCACCTTCATGCCCATGGCGACACGGGTCTCGGTGGTGGCGCTGCCCAGGTGCGGCAGCAGGACCACGTTCTCCATCTTGGCCAGTTCGGGGCTGACCTTGGGCTCGCCTTCGTAGACGTCGAGCCCGGCGCCCGCGAGCGGGCCGTTCTTGAGCGCCGCCACCAGCGCCGCCTCGTCGATCACGTCGCCGCGCGAGGAGTTGATGAGAAAAGAACCCGGCTTCATGCGCGCCAGGCGCTCGGCGTTCATCAGGTGATAGGTGTCCGCGCCGCCGGGCGTGTGCAGCGAGACGAAGTCGGAACGCTCCAGCACTTCCTCGATGCTGGCGCAGGCCGTGGCGCCCAGGTGCTCGGCCACGTCCCCGCCGGGCGGGTAGGGGTCGTGGAACAGCACGTCCATGTTGAAGCCGAAGTGGGCGCGCTCGGCGACCGCCCGGCCGATGCGCCCGAAGCCAATCAGCCCGAGCGTCTTGCCGGTCACCTGGGTGCCCATCATGTGGGTCGGGCCCCAGCCGGTCCAGTCACCGCGACGCAGGTAGCGCTCGCCCTCGCCGGCGCGGCGCGCCACGGCGAGCAGCAGCGTCATGGCCAGGTCCGCCGTGGCATCGGTCAAGACGTCGGGTGTGTTGGTCACCGTGATGCCGCGCGCCTTGGCGGCCTCGATGTCGATGTTGTTGAAGCCGACGCCGAAGTTGCCGCAGAGCTTGGCCTTGAGCGGCTCGGCGGCGAGCACCTCGGCGTCGATCCGGTCGGAGACCGTGGGAAAGACCGCGTCGGCCTCGGCGAAGGCGGCCTTGAGCGCCGCCTGGCTCATGGGCTTGTCGTCGCCGTTGAGCTGGGCGTCGAACAACTCGGAAACACGCCGCTCCACCGCCTCGGGCCAGCGGCGCGTGACGATCACCCTGGGTTTGCTCATCGAGCCTCCGCGTGTAACCGCCAGGCGGCCGAAGCCGCCGGGCAGGTATGTTCGTTACATCGCGGCGGTGGCGCCGGCGCTCATGTCCACGGGGCGCGCCGTGGCGCGGTAGTGCTCCTCGGCCGCCGCAACGCCGCTGCCGGGTTCGACCGCAATGCCCAGGTCGCGCATGGCCATCTCGCAGCCGGCCAGCGCGGTGAGCAGCATGAGCTCGTTGAGCGCGCCCAAGTGGCCGATGCGGAAGACCTTGCCCGCCACCTGGGACAGGCCAAGCCCGAGCGAGAGGTTATAGCGCAGGTAGGCCATTTTCACCACGTCGTTGCCGTCGAAACCCTCGGGCACGCAGATGGCGCTCACGGTGTCGGAATGCCACTTGGGCTCCTTGGCGCAGAGCTCCAGGCCCCAGGCCGCGACCGCCTTGCGCACGCCGGTGGCCAGGCGGTGGTGGCGCGCGAAGACGTTCTCCAGGCCTTCCTCGAACAGCATGTCCAGCGAGGCGCGCAGGCCGCGCAGGAGCGTGGTCGCCGGGGTATAGGGGAAGAAGCCGTCCTTGTTGGTGCGGATCATGTCGGCGAAGTCGAAGAAGCAGCGCGGGCACTCGGCGGTCTTGGAGGCCTCGATGGCCTTTTCGCTGGCGCCCACGATGGCCATGCCAGCGGGCAGCATGAAGCCCTTCTGCGAGCCCGAGACGGCGAGATCCACGCCCCACTCGTCCATGCGGAAATCGATGGAGGCGATAGAGCTGACCCCATCCACGTAGAGCATGGCCGGGTGGTAGGCCTCATCCAGCGCCTCGCGCACCGCCTTTACGTCGCTTGTGACACCGGTCGCGGTCTCGTTGTGGCAGACCAGCACGGCCTTGATCTCGCCGGCCTTGTCGGCGGCCAGGATCTCGGCGTAGGTCTCCACCGGCACGCCTTCGCCCCACGCCACGTCCACCTCGATGACATCCAGCTTGTGGCGCTGGCAGAGGTCGATCCAGAGGTGGGAGAAGTGACCGAAGCGGGAGGCCAGTACCTTGTCGCCTGGCGAGAGCGTGTTGGTGATGGCCGCCTCCCAACCGCCGGTGCCGGTGCCGGGGAAGAGAAAGATTTGGCCGTTATCGGTCTTGAACACCGTCTTCAGGTCGCGGAAGAGGTCGAGCACGAAGACGGGGAAGTCGGGCGCGCGCTGATCCTCCAGCGGAATGTCCATGGCCAAGCGCAGGCGGTCCGGAATGTTGGTCGGCCCCGGGATGAACAGTGCATTTCGTCCAGCGGTCATGAGTCCCTCTCCCTTCATCTGGCTGTCGTCCGGGGTAGTCCCGGAGCAAATTGCCTGGCCCGAGTGCGCGTCGCCTTTTTGCGCTCAGGAAATTTTAGTCCAAGGGGCGTTCAGCGCCCGGTAAGTCACTGATTTACGCCCGCTCTTCCGGCATCGACGCCCCATCGTGTGTGCGATTCTCGTGCCGGCTTATAAGCGCCCGGGACCAGTTTCAGGCGATTTTTTCCGGCCCGGCGGCTTTCTAATCGGGGGACAGCATAACGTTAATCATTCATGCCCGTGAATATGACAAAGAGTCATTAACGCCATGACCTGAGGTTATGGCAGCCGCGGGCGCGGCCGGCCCCTGCGGTTGCATCCCACCAATGGAATCATCAGGATAGACCGATGCACGAGCGCGCCGGGAACGGCGCGGAAAACAGAACCTGAGAAAACAGGGGGAGAGACGATGTCCAGACAAAATCTTTCGAGAATCGTCCTGTCGTTCGCCGCATTCCTCATGGCCGGGCTGCTTGCCGTGGCGCAAGCCGAGGCGGCGGGCGTGAAGATGACCTTCTACGGCAATCAGCATTTTCGCTTTGTCTCGCCCGGCGGCACGGTGGTCCTGATCAACCCCTGGATCAAGGGCAACAAGGACGCGGGCATCGGCATCGACTTCTACAAGAAGGGCGAGGTCGATCTGATCCTGCCCACCTCCGGTCATGGGGACGACCAGGGCAACGCGGTGGAGATCGCCGCGCGGACGGGCGCCACCATCTTCACCGTATCCGAACTGGGGTCCTGGATGCAGGGCGAGATCGAAAAGTACGGCGGCTCGAAGAAACAGATCTACCGGGCCAGCATCGGGGGGCGTTACAAGGTCGGCGACGTCACCGCGCAAATCCTCTGGTCTCAGCACGGCTCGGGCATCCGCCTGTCCGAGGAGCACCCGGCTTCGGGCTATGGCGGGCCGGCGGCGGGGTTCCTGCTGAGCTTCGAGGGGGGGCCGCGCGTCCTCATGGCGGGCAGCACCGGCTTGACGCTCGACCTGCAGCTTTACGGCATGCGCTACAAGCCCCATATCGCGCTGCTGCCGGTCATGGGCCGCTTCATGATGCATCCCGATGACGCCGCCTTCGCCGCCAAGCTCCTGATGACCGACAACCCCAACCTCAAAACCG
>JAZGBC010000093.1:0-7395 GCA_036444495.1 Kiloniellales bacterium | reverse complement strand
GGCGCTGGGTCAGCTATCACGGCGTGGCGCTCAACGTCGAGCCGGACCTCTCCCACTTCGACGGCATCGTGCCCTGCGGCCAGCGCGGGCACGGCGTCACCTCCCTCGTGGACCTGGGCCTGCCGGTGACGCTGCCCGACGTGGACGCAGCGCTCATTGCCTCGTTCGACGAAGTGTTCGGAGTGGAATCCGCGCCGGAGGCCGCAGCCTAGGACGTGTACTCTTAAAAGAGCGCCGGGGTTGGATATACCAGGGCTTGGCCCGCCGCTGTCTGCACTTGACCGAAGGCAGACATTGCAGGCCGTGGGCTTCGCCTCTGTTCGAAATCGCGGAAACGGGAGTTCAGAACTTTCGGCACGCCTGAATGCCATCGTCCTCTAGCCTAGCCACCGCGATGACATGGCCACGGCCCTGCCTGAGACTGGAGAGAACTAAGTATCTCCGGTAACAGTTCCACTAAGGTTGTCTACAACGATCGGCGTTTCGAAGTACCGTACCTCAGGTTCGGCTCCATATCGTTTCTTAACCGATGCACGCCATTCTTCATTGAATAGTTTTTCCGCTGCCTCCCGAGACTCGAACAGATACACACCACCAACAGTGTTGCCATCATCAGACTTCAGATAGTACTTCCGTTCCAATCCCGGCACACTCTGGTATTTGGGTATGGACTTCTGGAATGCAGCGTTGATTTCGTCCCCACTCATGCGTTCGGGAATGGCAAAGCCAACAACAACGGTGACTGACGACATATCCCCCTCCCTTAGCTTCATTTAACCGCATGCATAGCAATCATACCACCTTTGGCCGACACACGGTATGACAGTATGAGGGTACCCACGCGGGGTCCTTCGTACCGCGCCAACTTGAACGCAAGCGCTCTCCTGCAGGTGGAGGGAGTGTCGGGATTGGCAAGTAACGCAACATGCAAATGACCGCTGTTGGCTGAGGCTGTTAGCGGACAATGCGGGCGCGGGTCAAAACCCAACCAAGACGGCCTCTATGAATACACGCCCTAAAGCACCAGCCAGCCTTGATAGGCGTAGCCCACGGCGAGCGAGCCCGTTAGCGCGATCCCGATATACCAGAGGAAGACCGGCGCCCGCACCAGCGCGAAGACCGCCATGGCCGCGGGCAGGCTGGTCACGCCGCCGGCGATGAGAAACGCCAGCGCCGCGCCGGGCGCCATGCCCATGGACATGAGCTCGCCGATCAAGGGGATCGCGGCGTAGCCGTTCAGGTAGGAGGGCACGCCGATCACCACGGCGAGCGGGATGGCGTAGGCCGACTCCCCGCCCAGGTTGGACGCGATCACATCGCCCGGCAGCCAGGCGACCATCAGGCTCTCGATGGCGAAGGCGAGCAGCAGCCACTTGGCCAGGAACAGGCCCACGGCGCGCGATTCCGAGGTGAAGATCGCGCAGCGGTCGGCGCCGCCGCGCCAGAAGGCCCAGCGCAACTCGAGCGGCTCCAGCGCGCCCGTGCCGCAGGCGCTGCCGCAGCCGATCACGGCGCGCAGGGGCGCGTTGAGGCCGCCGGCGCGTTGCAGCGCGAGCGTGGCGAAGCCGCCCAGGAGCCCCACAGCAAAAGCGGCGGCCGTCTTGGCCAGGGTGAAACCGAGGCCGAGTTGCACCCACATGAGCAGGAACATCTCCGGGTCCATGAGCGGCGAGGAGACCCAGAAGGCCATGACCACCGGCAGGGGCACCCCGGCGGCGAGCAGCGCGGCGATGATGGGCACGACGCCGCAGGAGCAGAAGGGCGAGAAGGCCCCCGCGGCCGCCGCGATCAGAATCGCCCGGCCCGGGCTGCGCGATACGCCGGCCGCGATCAGGTGGTCGGCGCCGGCCGCCTTGAACCAAGCCGCCAGCACCACCGAAAGGATCAGGAAAGGCAGGATCCAGAGGAAAGCCGCGCCCGTGAAGCGCGCGCTTTCCAGCGCCTGCGCCGGCATGGTCAGCCCAAGGACGAGGAACAGCAGCCCGAAGGCCAGCCAGACCCGGTCCAGGCGCGCGAGCGCGCCCATCGCCTGCCGCCCCGTGACCGCCAGATCGCTCATCCCGCTTCCCGCTCCGCTTCCGCGCCGGCCACGCCCAGGCAGCACTCCTCGGTCAGGAAGGCCACCACTTGGTTCATCAGGCTGAAGTTGGGCGTGCAGCGCAGCACCCGCCCCGCGCGGACCTGATCGATCAGGCCGGCGTTGACCAGGTGCGAGAGATGGTGCGACAGGGTCGAGCCCGGCACACCCAAATGCTCCTGAATCTCGCCCACCGCCAGGCCGTCGGGCCCGGCGCGCACCAGGAGCCGGTAGATCTGGAGGCGCGTGGGATTGCCCAGCTTCTCCAGGCAGCGCGCGGCTTGCCGATGGTTCAATTGCCGATCCATAGCCGGGAGTATAGCGCCCGCCGCTCCCATTATCAACGATATTTCTAGAACTATCGAAATATTCTCCTCTCTCCCTGGCCCGTTGGGGTCGGACTCTGTGGAGAGACCTGGATAGGCCCTGCCCTCCAGGGAAGGCCTGGAGGGCGCCGAGGGGGCCCCTCACCCTCGGTCGCTACGCTCCCTCTTCCCTCTCCCCAGGGAGAGGGTTGTGAAGGCTTGGCGAGGCCCAGGGCCGAGCCCTAGCCGGAGCTGGGTGAGGGGACGACTCCGCCTAATCGGGAAATGTTCTAGGGGGCCTGAACGGCCCCGCCCCCTAGGCCGTCGGCCAACTGCGGAATCCGGGCGGGATTGGCTCCTCGTGCTCGAAGCGCTCGATGTTGATGACGTGGGCCGCGGGCGGCCCCTGCCGGCAGGCCTCGATCATGTCCTCGACCGCCGCGGGCGCGCCCTGGAAGACCGCCTCCACCGTGCCGTCGCGGCGGTTGCGCACCCAGCCGTCCAGGCCGCGCGCCGCCGCCTCGTCCACGGTCCAGCCGCGGTACCAGACGGCTTGGACCCGGCCGGAGATGACGACCCGCACGCGCGCGATCGATGACCGTGACATCGGGCTGTTTACGCGAATTCCAGGATCGTCTGATCGACGGCCAGGCTGGCGCCCGGCTCGGCGTGGACCTGGGCCACCACGCCGTCGCGCTCGGCGCGCAGGACATTCTCCATCTTCATGGCCTCGACCACGGCCAGCTCCTCGCCCGCCTTGACCTCCTGCCCTACCGCGACCGCGAGCTTGACCAGCAGACCCGGCATAGGCGAGAGCAGGAAACGGGAGAGGTCCGGCGGCTCCTTGGCCGGCATGCGCGCGGCCAGCCGCGCCACGTGCGGGCGAAGCACCAGGGCCTCGACCTCGGCCCCGCCGTGGCTGAGGATCAGTCCCGGCCCGCGCCGGTCGATCTGCACGGTGATGGGACGCCCGTCGATGCGCCCGAAGAACAGCGGCTCGCCGGGGCGCCAATCGCTCTCGATCACGGCGTCCTCCACCGCGCCGGTCACGCGGTAGCCATTGTCTATTTCACTGATCGTCACCGCGTGGGGCTCGCCTTCCAAGCGCACCACCCAGTCGTCCAGGGACCGGGGCGCGGCCTTCGCCGGCCCGCCATCGATTCTGACCGCGCGTTCGGCGGTGCGGCGCTGCACCAGCGCGGCAACCGCGATCAGGGACTCCTGCGCCGCGGCCAGCGCGGCGGTCTGGTGGAACCCCTCGGGAAATTCCTCGGTGATGAAAGCGGTGCTGAGCCGGCCCTCGCAGAAACGATCCTTAGCCAGCACGGCGGCGAGGAAACCCAGGTTGTGCCGGATGCCGCGGATGTAGAAGGCGTCGAGCGCGGCCCGCAGCTCACGGATCGCCCCGTCGCGGGTCTCGCCGTAGCTCACCACCTTGGCAATCATGGGGTCGTAGTGGACCGTGATCTCGGAGCCCTCGACCACCCCGCTGTCGACGCGCAGGTGAGCCCCGGTCTTGGGCTCGCGGTAGCGCACCAGGCGCCCGATCGAGGGCATGAAGTCGCGCAAGGGGTCCTCGGCGTAGACCCGGGCCTCCAGCGCCCAGCCGGTGAGGGTCACGTCCTTTTGCGCGAAATCGAGCTTCTCGCCCGCGGCGATACGGATCATCCACTCCACGAGATCGAGCCCCGTCACCAGCTCCGTCACCGGATGTTCAACCTGGATGCGCGTATTCATCTCGAGGAAATAGAAGTTCCTGTCCCTGTCGACGATGAACTCGACCGTGCCCACCGAGCGGTAGTCCACCGCGCGGGCCAGCGCCACGGCCTGCTCGCCCATGGCCTTGCGCATCTTGGCGTCGAGGAAGGGCGAGGGCGCCTCCTCGATGACCTTTTGATGACGCCGCTGGATGGAGCATTCGCGTTCGCCCAGGTGGACCGTATTGCCGTGGCCATCGGCCAGCACCTGGATCTCGATGTGGCGCGGCTGCTCGATAAACTTCTCGATGAAGATGCGCTCGTCGCCGAAGCTGGCGCGCGCCTCGTTGCGCGCCGAGCCGAAGCCGCTCTTCGCCTCCTCCTCGTCGCGCGCGACGCGCATGCCCTTGCCGCCGCCCCCCGCCGTCGCCTTGAGCATGACCGGATAGCCGATCTTCGCGGCGATCTTGGCCGCTTCCTCCGCATCCTCGATCAGCTCCATGTGGCCGGGGATGGTGGTCACGCCCGCCTCGGCGGCCAGGCGCTTGGACTCGATCTTGTCGCCCATGGCCCGGATGGCGCCGGCCGGCGGGCCGATGAAGGTAATCCCCGCGGCCTCCAGCGCCTCGACGAAGGCGGCGTTCTCCGCCAGGAAGCCGAAGCCCGGATGCAGGCCCTGCGCGCCGGTCTCCTTGCAGGCCGCGACGATCTTGTCGATCACCAGGTAGCTCTCGGCGGCGGGCGGCGGGCCGATGCAAACCGCTTCGTCGGCCAGCTCCACGTGCAGCGCGCCCGCGTCGGCCTCGGAATAGACCGCGACCGTCTTTAGCCCCAGGCGCTTGGCGCTGCGCATGATGCGGCAGGCGATCTCGCCCCGGTTGGCGATGAGGATTTTCGAGAACATGGGTGGATTATGCCCTTTGACCCAGGGCTTTTCGAGCCCGTTTGTCAGACCCGCACCGTGGGCCTTGGCGTCTCGCCCCAGACCTAAGCGGCCTTATGCGCGCTCACCTTGGATAGGTCGACCCTTCGGCTTTCGTGCCAGAGATCGTGGGCCACCTGCATATTGAGCCATAGCCGTGGCCCGTTGCCGCAGAACTTGCCCAGCCGTAGCGCCATCGCCGGCGTGACCGGCCGCTTCTCCCGAAGAATTTCGTACAGGGTCTGACGCGACACACCCAGACGGCGCGCGGTCTCCGTCTTGGACAGACCCAGAGCCGGCAGGACGTCTTCCCTGAGAATTGCGCCGGGATGCGTCGGGGGCCGCTTGCGCCGCTCAGCCGTCATCTCGTTTCTCCTAATGGTATTGCTCCAAGTCGACATCGACCGCGTCGTTCTCGTCCCAACCGAAGGTCACGCACCATGGGCCGGGCGCCTGACGCGGTCGCGAGAACATCTACCGCTCCGTAATCGCCGTGTGCCCCGGCCGGCTTGCGACGCGCGCGCACCAGCCGGTGACCGCGGTATAACGCGGCAGGTCGAAGCCGCCTTCCCCGGCGACGTGGGTGTAGGCGTAAAGCGCGATGTCGGCGATGGACAGGCGGTTTCCGACGAAATAGTCGCGGCCCTTCATGTGCGCCTCCATGACGTCGAGCGCGGCGTAGCCGCGCGCCTGCTTGTCCGCTAGCTGCGCCTTCGACTCCTCCGTCAATTCCAGATGCTTGAGCATGAAGCGCGCGACCGCGATGTAGGGCTCGTGGCTGTACTGCTCGAAGAACAGCCAGCGCAGCACCTGAGCGCGCTCCCAGGCGTCCTCGGGCAGGTAGGGCGTGCCCTCGGCCAGGTGCCAGATGATGGCGTTGGATTCGGGCAGGCAGCGCCCGTCCTCGAATTCCAGCGTGGGGATCTTGCCGTTTGGGTTCTTGGCCAGAAACTCAGGCGTGCGCGTCTCGCCCTTGAAGATGTCGAGCTCGATCAGCTCGAAGGGAATGTCGAGCAGCCGGAGCAACAGGCGCACCTTGTAGCCGTTGCCCGAGTCCAGATAGTCGTAGAGCCGGAGCATGGGACTCCTAAAGCGGCAGGTTGTCGTGTTTCTTCCAGGGGTTTTCGAGCTTCTTGTCGCGCAGCAGGGCGAGGGCGCGGCACAGGCGCCGGCGCGTGCCGTGGGGCATGATGACGTCGTCGATGAAACCGCGCGAGGCTGCAACGAAGGGATTGGCGAAGGCCGCGCGGTACTCTTCCGTGCGCTTCTCGATCTTCCCGGCGTCACCGATGTCCTTGCGGAAGATGATCTCGACGGCGCCCTTGGGGCCCATGACCGCGATCTCGGCGGTGGGCCAGGCGTAGTTCACGTCGCCGCGGATGTGCTTGGACGACATGACGTCGTAGGCGCCGCCGTAGGCCTTGCGCGTGATCACGGTGACCTTGGGCACGGTGGCCTCGGCGAAGGCGAAGAGCAGCTTGGCGCCGTGCTTGATGATGCCGCCGTATTCCTGCGCCGTGCCGGGCAGGAAACCGGGCACGTCCACGAAGGTCACGATGGGGATGTTGAAGCAGTCACAGAAGCGCACGAAGCGCGCCGCCTTGACCGAGGAGGCGATGTCCAGGCAGCCGGCCAGCACCATGGGCTGGTTGGCCACGATACCCACCGTGTGGCCCTCCAGGCGCGCGAAGCCGATGACGATGTTCTTGGCGTATTCGGGCATGAGTTCGAAGAAGTCGCCCTCGTCCACCACCTTCCCGATGGCTTCCTTCATGTCGTAGGGTTTGGCCGGATCGGCGGGCACCAGGGTGTCGAGCGAAGGCTCCTCGCGTTCGGCCGGGTCCGAGGTTTCCCGCACGGGCGGCCGGCGCTTGTTCGAGCCGGGCAGGAAGTCCAGGAAACGGCGCAGTTCCAGCAGGCCCTCCGCGTCGTTCTCGAAGGCGAGGTCCGCCACGCCGGATTTCGTGGTGTGGGTGACCGCGCCGCCCAGCTCCTCGAGGGTGACCTCCTCGTGGGTCACGGTCTTCACCACGTCGGGACCGGTCACGAACATGTAGGAGCTGTCCTTCACCATGAAGATGAAGTCGGTCATGGCCGGGGAATAGACCGCCCCGCCCGCGCAGGGGCCCATGATGAAGGAAACCTGGGGCACGACGCCCGAGGCCAGCACGTTGCGCTGAAAGACATCGGCATAACCGGCCAGCGACGCCACGCCTTCCTGGATGCGCGCGCCGCCCGAATCGTTCAGGCCGACGACGGGGGCGCCCACCTGCATGGCCTTGTCCATCACCTTGCAGATTTTCTCGGCGTGGGCCTCGGAGAGCGAGCCGCCGAAGACCGTGAAGTCCTGGCTGAAGACGAAGATCGGCCGGCCGTTCACCGTGCCGTGGCCGG
>JAZGBC010000092.1:0-13806 GCA_036444495.1 Kiloniellales bacterium | reverse complement strand
GGAACTTCTCCACGTACTTCGGGTTCATGGTCTTGGACTGTTCCATCATCGCGTCGAGGATGCCCTCGATGTCGCGCGCCAAGTACAGGCGGACCATGTTCTCGAAGACGCCTGCGACCTTGGCGTTCTCCTTGACCGCCGTCTCCAGCATATCGATCTGCTCGATCTCGGGGATGTCGGTGAACAGCGCGATCTGCTCCTCCGCCGACTCCAGCGCGAGCACCCGCTTGCCCATGTCCGCCGCCTCGTTCTGCAGCATCTGGTCGAGCGGCACGTCGCCCGCCGCGGTGCGCGCGAGCTCTGTCTGCGGCAGGCTGAAGATGAGCGCCAGCGCCCAGGGCTTGAAGGCCAGGAGGTGTTGGGGCTCGAAGCCGTAGCGCCGCGCCACCGCCGCGGTCTGCTCGAACAGCTCGGGGCCCAGGATAGCCTGCAGGTTGCGCCCGTCGGTCAGCACCATCTCGCGGCCCATCTTCATGCGCACCTCGTCGGTCATGATGACCTCGAAGACGGCGATTTTCGCGCCCTCGAAGGCGGCCCTGACCGGCGCGGGCAGGTCGAGGATCCGCTCTTCGGTGATGTGGATCGTGCCGAAGAGGTAGCTCGGCGCCAGGCCTTCGCGCTCCACCTTCCAGAGCACGCCCTGGCCATAGATCAGCTCGGCGGCGGCCAGCGCCGGCCGGGCGACCACCACGAAAACCAGGAGCAGGGCGGTGAGCGCGAGGCGCGCCCCGCGTCGGCCCCAGATGGGAAGTCTGCTTGTCATGGTCATGGCCGTTTCTCGCTGTGTCGGGAGGGTCCGGGGCAGATTATGCGCGATTTGGTTGCCAGGAGGTTATACCGACGGTCCTTAATGTCCCCCATTACGCCTTGAGCTTGTATCCCACCGCCACCAGGCGCCAGGACAGCAGCGCCAGCGCGAGGGTGAGCAGGGCCAGGATTGCCGCGGTGCCGGCCACGGCGCCCTGGGCCTGGCCGGTGAAGCCGTAGCGGAAACCCTCCACCGCATGGAACACGGGGTTGATCTCGAAAATCCAGCGGAATTCCGGCGCGACGGCCTGAAGCGGGAAAAACGCCCCCGAAAGCAGCCCGAGCGGCAGGATCAGAAAGGTCTCGGCCGCGCTGTAGTTGTCCCAGCGGTCGGCCCAAAGGCCGACGATCGTCCCAAAAAAGGCGAACAGGAGGGCTGCGGCCAGCGCGAAACCGAGGACGGCGGCCGGCGAGTGGACCGGCAGCTCGACGAAAAGGGACATGAGGAGCAGCACCACCGCGCCGGTGCAGAGCGCGGAGGTCGCCGCCGACAGGGCAAACCCGGCGACGATCTCAGCGGGTTTGAGCGGCGCGCTCAGGATATCGCCGATCATGCCGTCGAGCTTGTCGTACACGATGTACGCCGCGGCGTTCTCGAAGGCGCTGTGGATCATGCTGATCATGACGATGCCCGGCGCGATGAACTGGGAAAGCGTGACGCCCGGCGCCGTTTCGCGTCCGCCGCCCAGCGCCAGATCGAAGACCGCAAGGAACAGCAGGCTCGACACCGCGGGGCCGCCAAGCTGTTCAATGCCAAACCGGAAAAAGCGAACCACGTTGCGGTGGTACAGGCTCCACAGCCCGCGCCAATTGACGGCGCCGAAGCGCCGGGGCGTGGGGGCCGTTGCCGCTTGTTCCGCCACGGCGCAGTCTCAGGGCCTGAGATGGTAGCCCGTCACGAACATCCTGTGCGTCACCGCCCAGAGCAGAATGTTCACCACGAGCACCACGACGGCACCCACCGCCAGCGACCCGTCGGCGTGGCCGATAAAGCCGTAGCGGAAGCCGTCGATCAGGTGGAAGAAAGGATTGAAGTGGGCGATGAAGCGCCAATCCTCCGGCAGGCGCTCGATCGAATAGAAGGTGCCGGAGAGAAAGGACAGCGGGGTGATGATAAAGTTCGTCACCGCGGAGATATGATCGAACCTCTCGGCCCAGATTCCGCCGATTATGCCCAGCAGCGAAAGCATCATGGCCGCGTTGACGGCGTAGAACAGCACCGCCAGCGGATCGTGCAGCCGGAGCGGCACGAAGACCCACATGCCCAGCCCCGCGGCGAGGGCCACTATCAGGCCCCGGGTGATGCCGCCCCCGGCGATCCCGAGGGTCAGCTCGGCGGAGGAGAGCGGCGGCATGAGCACGTCCACGATGTTGCCCTGGAGCTTGGAGATGACGATGGACGAGGAGGTGTTGGCGAAGGCGTTCTGCATCAGCGCCATCATGATGAGCCCGGGCGCCAGGAAGGCGATATAATCGACGCCCGCGGTCTGACGCCCCGCCCCGCCAAGCGCCAGCGCGAAGATCGCCAGAAAGAGCAGGCCGGTGACCACGGGCGCCATGAGGGTCTGGGTAGAGACACTGAGGAAACGCCGCACCTCCTTGAGGTACAGCGTCCAGAGCCCGCGCCAGTGGATGGCGCCGATCATGCGCGGGCTGGGCGGCGTTCGGGAAAAAGACGAGGAGTCCATGTCGGTTGACATAATCACCCGCCCGCGTCCATGCAAGGCGGGGGCGGGGACGGCCCGATCAGCCTGAGGAGGGATGCGCCGCCGCATGAGCCACAAGACGACGCAAGAAAACACGCCGAAAGGTCGGGCCGGCAAGCCGCGGCGCCGGCGCGGGCCGCGCAAGGCGACGCCTGGGCACCTGCGCAACGCGGCGCTCTATCACCTGGACCGCTATCCCGCCTCCGCCGCCCACCTGCGCCGCCTGCTGATGGCCAGGGTGGAGCGCTCGGCCCGCCTCCACGGCACCGGGCGCGATGAGGGCGCGGCCGCCGTGGACGCCCTTATCGCGGAGTTTCTCGACGCCGGACTCCTGGACGACGCGCGCTACGCGGCGGGCCAGGCGCGGGCCCTGTTCAAGCGTGGCGCCTCGGCCCGGCGCATCCGCTCCGCGCTCGCCATGAAGGGCGTGGCGCGTGAGCTGGTCGACCAGGCGCTTGAGGGCCTGCGCGAGGAGGCGGCCGAGCCGGAGCTGGCGGCGGCGCTCGGCTACGCCCGGAGGCGGCGGCTCGGGCCTTACCGCGGCGACCCTGGCTCCGCCGAGGCGAGGGCGGCGCGCGCCGCGATGCGCGAGAAGGACCTGGCCGCCCTGGGTCGTCAGGGCTTCGGCTACGGCCTGGCGCGCCGCGTGATCGAGGCGGACGACCTAAGCGAGCTGGAAGCGGAGGCGGGCGTCAGGTAGGTGGGCGGAGCCGTGTGCCCCCGGTTACGGCGCGCTGGCCAGCAGCGCGAAGGCGCGGTGCGGCACCTCTTGCGGCTCCTCGGGAAACTGGGTATCGAGCGGCGTGGCCCCGATCCTTCCCTGGACGGGCGGGGCGTCATGCCTAGAATGCGCCGGTTCGAAAGACAGGGGGCGGACGTGATTTCAATCGGGCGAAAGACTTGACCGGGGACGAAGCGCACGGCGGCCCGAGGGGGCGCGGAGCGTGAGCGGCGGGACCGGGGCCAGGCGATCCGGCGGCGCGGATTCGCTGCCCACGGTGGGCTTCGCGCTCATGGCCGGACTCACCCTCTTCTGGGGCGGGAACTGGCCCATGATGAAGATCGTGCTCGCCGAGATCCCCGTCTGGCCCTTCCGCAGCCTCTGCGTGATCGGGGGCGGTTGCGCCCTCCTGCTGCTCGTCAGGCTGAGCGGCCAATCGATCCGCGTGCCGACGAGCGAGGTGCGGCCGCTTCTGATCTGCGCGCTCTTCAACACCATCGCCTGGCACCTTTTCTCGGGCTATGGCGTTTCGCTGATCGAGGCCGGGCGGGCGGTCATCATCGCCTTCACCATGCCGGTCTGGGCCGCGGTCTTGAGCCGCGTGATCCTGGGCGAGGCCTTCACCCGCTGGAAGCTGCTCGGCCTGCTGTTCGGCATGGCGGGCTTGGCGGTGCTCATCGGCCCGGACCTGCGCGCGCTGGGGGCGGCGCCGCTGGGCGCGCTCTTCATGCTCGGCGCCGCCGTGTCCTGGGCCACGGGCACCGTGCTGATGAAGCACTACAGCTGGTCTATCCCCGTGGGCGTGCTGGCCGGCTGGCAGCTGCTCGTGGGCAGCGTGCCGCTCGTGATCGGGGCGCTCGTCATCGGCGACCTGCCGAATCCCTCCGACCTCAGCCTCGGCACCCTGGCCGCGCTCGCCTACATCCTGGTCTTCCCCATGACCTTCTGCCACTGGGCCTGGACCAAGCTGGTGCGCATCTTCCCGGCCGCCTTGGCCGCCGTGGGGACCCTGGCCATCCCCGTGGTCGGCGTGCTGTCGAGCGCGCTCATCCTGGGCGAGCCGCTGGGCGCGCGCGAGGCGATCTCCCTGGCGCTGGTCTGCGCGGCGCTTGCCTTCGTGCTGGTGATACCCGGTCTGACCCGGAAAAAAGCCGAAAGCTAGACCAGGCGGTACCGGGAGCGGTCGAACAAGGCCGAAGCCGACAGGGTCTTTTCGTCCAGGCGCCGGCTTTCGTCCTCGAGGGTGGCATGCTCCAGCCCTTGAGAGTCGTGATAGACGGTCACGACCCGCCAGATCACGGTCGGAAAGTCGGTGCGGTGGAAGCGCTGGCCCGCCTGCAGCCGGAAATGCGGACCGCCACCGCGCGACCCCAGGGAGCCCGGCCCCGTGACGCGCCGGCCCCTGGCCCCGTCGCGCCAAATAGATGGATCGAAATGTCTCACGTTTCGCCGTCCCTCACGGGGAAACCTGCCGGGATTGCCCGCGGAGCGCTGGGACCCGCCTCACGCGGCTCTCGTTTAGCGCCACGCGGGTCAACCGCTCCGGATCGGTTTCCGCCGTTCTCCCATTCTGGCCCCCGATTTTTCGTCCCCCCGGGGAATTCCGCACATCCTATACCGCAATGGCCGCCGGGAGAAGCGTGCAGGCCAGGAAAACACGTCCCGGCCGTCTCCCGCGTGGACAAATGTGTGCGAGAAGAACATCGCCGGCGGCCGCGCGCAGGGGGCCGCGGACCCGCGCATATACTTTTCCTTAACCCTTTAGGCCTTAGGAGGGAGGGATAGTGAGATTTCGACCCCGGCGAGGACCGTGGAATGGATCCGGACAGCAACATCGCCCAACAGTTGGCCCAGGCGCTTTCGCACCACCAGAAGAACATGCAGGGCCAAAAAAATGCGCAGAAGGAAATCGAAATGCTGCAGGACATGCTGCGGCAGATCGGGGAGATCTCCGGGCGGGAAGACGACGTGGCGAAATCCTGATTCAGCGCATCAGGACGCCTGCGAGACGGCGCGGCGGGGCGTGGGCCCGGCCGCGCCGTTTCTTTATGCCGCGACCCCCACGTAGACCCCGCCACTCGCCTCGGTGAAGCCTCTCGCCACGCTTCGCTGGCGCAGCGGGCCGGCGGAGCCAGGGCCGCGGCGCGGGCCCGCGCCTATCCGGCGGACAAATTATCGGCGGTGAAATAGGCCCGTATCGACGGGACTTGGTATAAACTGCTGAAAAAAATGGCGCGCCCGGGAAGATTCGAACTCCCAACCTTCTGATCCGTAGTCAGATGCTCTATCCAGTTGAGCTACGGGCGCGGGGTTTGGGTGTTATCGATTAATTAGGTTTCTGGTGGCAGATATTGAAGGCGCGCGGACATTACGCGAAGCTTTCGCGGCGCGCAAGAGTATCGAAATGCAGCGAAATCCCAGGATTTGTGCGTGCCTGACCGGTGGGAAATGTGACTTGTCCGTCTAGAATCCATCTATTACTATCGGCTCGCACTTTGGGGGGTCGGGGACAACCAGTTCTTTCATAGATGAAAGCGGCGTTGTTCCCGCAATACTTGATGAGCTATTGCATGGATAGCAGGAATATCTCGCTCTTGCGCCGGAAATCAATAGTCTTTGGCGCGGCGTTTTTCTTGGCCAGCTGCGCCTTTTCGGAAGAGGCCTTGCTCCCCTCCCTGACCGGCGAGGATCCAGCCGGCGGTCAAAGCACCTCCGCGCAGCCGGTCCAGGCCGCCCAGGCCCAGACGCAAAGCCAGGCCCAACCGGCGGGGACCGCCGGAAGCCCACCGGTCTTGGGTACCACCAACTTCCAGTCCCCCGGGGTTACCACGGCACAGGCGACCGGGACCCATGTGGGCCAGAAGATCGAGGACCTGCGCAGCGACCTGATCCGTTTGCAGACGCGCATGGACGACCACAACAACCTGCTCCAAACCCAGCGCGCCCTGGCGCGCAGCAGCGCGAACGCCTATCACGCCCTGATCGGGGCCATCAACTCGCGGCTCCAGGTGGGCACGACGCCGGGCAACCCGGAGCTGGTCGCCCAGTGGAACCAGTCCCAGGTGGAGCTCAACAAGGTGGGAGAGAGCATCTCCAGCCTGAATTCGCTCGCCAACGAATCAGCCTCGACCTCGGCGCTGGCCGCCTTCCTCCTGGAATCGACGCGCGCGACCTTCGAGCTGCGCGGCGCGGTCGAGGAGGATCACCGGCAACTGGCGATCCTGGAGGATGAGGTCAACAAGACCGTGGTCGTCGTCGACCGCCTGCTCAACGAATTGAGCGAGGACATCTCGCGCGCGCAGAACTACTTCACCACCGAGCGTTCGAACCTGACCGCCATGCAGATCTCCATCGACAACGGCGAATACATCGGCGGCAGCCTGGCCAGCCGGGCCTACGGCATCCCGGTGCCGGCGCCGGCCGGCGGTGCGGCGTCGCTGGTCGGCCAGCGCCAGCCCCTGGTGGTCATCCGCTTCAGCCAGCCCAACGTGGAATACGAGCAGGCGCTGTTCACCGCGATCAGCCGCGCGCTCGAGCGCAAGCCCAACGCCGGCTTCGATCTGGTGGCGGTGGCGCCCAACGTCGGCTCGGCGGCACAGGTCTCGCTGGCGACCAACCGCTCGCGGCGCAACGCCGAGGACGTACTGCGTGCGCTGACCAACATGGGCCTGCCGGCCGACCGCATCACCCTGTCGGCGACCAGCAGCGCCGGCGCGCAGGTCAACGAGGTCCACGTCTACGTGCGTTGAGCGCGGCTCGGGAACTGGGCGATGGATTGACGAACGCGGCGTTCTTCCCGAACGCCGCTTTTTTCTGCGCGTGACCGCGGCGCGGCCATGGTGCTTGACGGCGGCGCTTGACGGTGCGGGAGGCCCTTGCCCCCAGCCGCATACCACAACATTTAGTTAACGGAACGTTAACGACCACAAAATTTGGTTGACGAGGTGATTCCGCGCCTGTTATTAGACCGCCTTACAGGTGCATGGACGCGGGTTCATTTAAAAATCCTGACGCTCGGGCCCGGCGCCGTCCCACGGGGGACGCGCCGGGCCCTCGCTTTTGCCCTGACTTACGAGAATGCATCGATAAGTCTCTCAGTGCGCAGGCGAAGCGCAGCTCCCACGCGTGGGCCGAGCGGGGGGCAAGATCAGGATGCAATGGGATTGGCGCAATAAGAGAAGCGCCAGGTGCGCGGACGCGGGGTCCTCACAACGTGTTCCGGAGAACACTCCTGACGCTTCTCGAACCAGTCGGCCTTTAAGCTTTCCGTTCCATCGAAACACTCGACCCGAAGGCTTTGCGATCCGACCTCCCGTTCGGCCTCAAGGTTCCCGATCTGGCGGCTCACGCGGCCCGAAGGCTTTGCAATCCGCCGAACCGTTCCCCCTGAAGGGCTTCCCGGCTCACGCGCTCACGAACCCGAAGGATCAGAACGCGCAGGGAAATCTTAACTTATGCGGTTCCAACCGCAATGAGAAATCGGGAGTGCCATCACACTTTTCTGTGGATAGAACGCTGAGTCGCGCACAAATTGTCCACAACTTTTCCACAGGAAACGGGTTATGTCGTGCTCCCCCTGCAGAGCGGCAAAGGAAAACGCGCGCCTAGAGCGGCTCTAGGCCCTGCCCGCCGCGATTCAATCTCATTCGCGCTTCCGACGCGCCGTTTTCGCCCGCGCCGTTCGTCCCGCCGTTGTCCGCCTCCGGGACTTCGGTTTTAATCAGGCGGTCGATGGGACAAGCGGCAAGGGGACAGCAATGACAAGCGACACGGCCTCGCAAAAAACCTTTCCCGTCTCCTGGGACCAGTTGCACCGCGATTCAAAGGCGCTGGCCTGGCGCCTGATCGGGAACGGCCCCTGGGAGGGCATCGTGGCGATCACGCGCGGCGGCATGGTGCCCGCCGCCATCGTCGCGCGCGAGTTGGATATCCGCCTGCTCGATACGCTTTGCATCGCCAGCTACGAGGATCGCGAGCCGGGCAATATCTCCGTCCTCAAGGAGGTGCCGGGCGACGGCGCGGGCTGGCTGATCATCGACGATCTGGTGGACACGGGCCGGACCGCCAAAACGGTGCGCGATCTTTTGCCGCGAGCGCATTTCGCCACGGTCTACGCCAAGCCCGCCGGGCGGGCGCTCATCGACACCTTCATTACCGAGGTCAGCCAGGACACCTGGATCCTGTTCCCCTGGGACACGGAGTTGCAGTCGGTGCCGCCCATCGTCGAGAGCAGCCGGCGCGGCTGACAGCAATATATCCTACGGAAAAAGGCTTCTCAGACGACCGCCAGGTTGTCGATCAGCCGCGTCTCGCCGAGCCAGACGGCGGCGAAGAGGCGCGCGGGCGGCGTGGCGCGCTCCAGGGCTTCCAGCGTTTCGCCGTGGCGCAGCTCCAGGTAATCGATGCGCTCGATGCCCGCGCCGAGCAGCAGGTCCCGGCCGCGGGCGAGTTCGGCTTCGGCGTTCGCGCCCTTGGCCAGGCGCTCGGCCACCTCGCTCAGCACCCGGTAGAGCGCGGCGGCGCGGGTCCGCTGTTCGGGCGTCAGGTGCTGATTGCGCGAGGAGAGGGCGAAGCCGTCGGCCGCGCGCACGGTGGGCACCACCGCGATGCGCACCGGAATATCCAGGTCCCGCGCCATGCGCCGGACCACCAGAAGCTGCTGGTAGTCCTTCTCGCCGAAGTAGGCGGCATCCGGCAGGGACTGCAGCAACAGCTTGGCGACCACCGTCGCCACCCCGCTCAGGTGCCCGGGGCGCGCGAGGCCGCACAGGCAATCGCTCAGCCCCGCAACCGACACCGAAGTCGTGAAGCCCGGCGGATAGACCTCTTCCTGGGCCGGCGCGAAAAGCAGGTCGGCGCCCGCGGCGGCCAACTCGGCCGCATCGCGCGCCTCCTCGCGCGGATAGCCTTTGAAATCCGCCGCTTCGTTGAACTGGATGGGATTGACGAAGATCGTGGCGATCACCCGGTCGCACTCGGCGCGCGCCTGATGCACCAGCGCCAGGTGCCCGGCGTGCAGGCCGCCCATGGTGGGGACCAGGCCGATGCTCTCGCCCGCCGCGCGCCACGCCGCCACCTGAGCGCGCAGATCGGCGATGCCGCGCAGGGTCGGAAGCTGTGTCTCGCTGCTCTGGGCTGGAACCGGGGTCATGATGGCGCCTCGGCCAGGGCAACACAGTGTTCCTTTCCCGGAAACCGACGCGCGCGCACGTCCTCCGTATAGGCGGCGACCGCCGCTGCGATGATCTCCTCGACCGCCGCATAGCGCTTGACGAAGCGCGGTGCCATGTCACCGGTTAGGCCCAGCAGATCCTCGGTAACGAGGATCTGGCCATCGCAGACCGGCGAGGCCCCGATTCCGATGGTCGGGATCGGAATTCGTTCCGTGATGTCGGCCGCAACCGCCTCGACCGTCCCCTCGATCACCACGGCGAAGGCCCCGGCATCGGCAATCGCCTCGGCACCGGCCAAGACCCGCGCGGCCTCGGCTTGCGAGCGCCCCTGGGTCCGGAAGCCGCCCAAGGCATGAACGGATTGGGGCGTCAGGCCGACATGCCCCAGCACCGGCACGCCGCGCGCCGCCAGGAAGGCCACCGTCTCGGCCATCTCCGATCCGCCTTCGAGCTTTACCCCGGCGCAGCCGGTCTCCGCCATGACACGCGCGGCGTTGCGAAACGCCTGTTCCGGGGATTCCTGATAACTGCCGAACGGCAGATCGACGATGACACAGGCATGATCCGCGCCGCGCACCACGGCACGCCCGTGCGCTACCATGGTGTCGAGCGTCACCCCGAGTGTGGTGTCCATGCCGTAGAGCACCATGCCCACCGAATCGCCTACGAGCAGGAGATCCACCAGCGGATCGAGAATACGGGCCATGGGGGTGGTATAAGCGGTCAGGCAGACGATCGGGATCCCGCCCTTGCGCCGCGCGATGCCGCGGACCGTGACCGACTTGGGGCGGCGTTGCACGCTCAACTCTAGCGCTCCAATAATTCGCTAGTGTGATGGTTCCTAAATTCGGCACATTTAACGTGCCGAATTTCGGAAGCTGAATCACACTAGATTCAAATCGTTAGTGGCCTGCTTATCTCTGAAGTTCATCGTATGAACTTCAGAGGCAGGACACCAGCGCGGGCCGGCCCGTCCGGCCGCACAAACCCTGTTCTATTTACCCGGAATTTTGTTGCAGTGCAATAAAGCGGGCCGGCGGGCTGGGTGGCGCCTCACTCGCCCTCGGCGATCTCTTCCATCCGCGGGCGATCGGCCAGTTCCACCTTGCCGCCGGGCAGCAGGTTGATGGCGCCCTTCTGCTTGAGCTGTGTGAAGGTGCGGCTGACCGTTTCGGTGGTCAGGCCCAGGTAATCCGCGATGTCGTTGCGGCTCATGGGCACGCCCACGGGATCGCCGTTCTGGCCCCGCTGCACGGCGCGGCGCGAGAGCATGAGCAGGAAGGAGGCGATCTTCTCGCGCGCCGTCTTGCGCCCCAGCAGCAGCATCTGCTCCTGCGCCACGGCCAGCTCGTGGCTCGCCATGCCCAGCAGGCGCCGCTCCATCTTGGGATATTGCTCGAGCAGGCGCTCCAGCTTGCGCCGCGGGAAGCGGCAGAGCGTGGTGTGGGTCACCGCCTCGGCGCTGTAGGCGTAGGTCTCCTCGTTGGCCAGGCCGAGGAAATCGCCGGGGAAGAGGAAGCCGGTCATCTGGCGCCGGCCGTCGGCCAGGAGCTTGTAGACCTTCACCGCCCCGGCGGTCACGTTGAAGACGTGATTTGCGGGCTCGCCCTCGTCGAACAGGGGATCGCCGGGCGCAAGCTCCATGGCGGAGACGATGGCCGACATCCCGGCCAGCTCCTCCTCTTCCAGGGACGCGCAGAGCGTCAGGTGACGCACCGTGCAGGCGCTGCAAGGCGAGGGCTTGGGGGCGCCGGCCCGCGGGACCGAATCCCGGAGACGTCCCATGTTCCTGATGTCAAAGGTCGACATGACCATACCTTGGCAACCCCTGGTGGGCCTAGATTATCTCTTTCGCCGGGTCCTGTCATGGCCTGAAACTATGCCTAACCGCACCCGGCGGGGGACGGGCGGGACCCGCCGGCCGGCCGCTCCCCGGAGCCAATTCCTTGACATAAATCAACGACTTTTCGGCCATTTCCGCGCACCATCCCGGGCGACCCACGAGCGGGGCCATCACACCATGCGAGAACTCTCAACCCGGCCTCTGACGCCCGACCGGATCGCCCAGGCCTTCCCGCTCATTCAGGCCTCCCTGCCCGGGGTGACGGCCAAGGAGTGGTGCGATTTCGCCGCCGCCCTGATCTCGCCCGATCCGCAGGCGCCCGGCGGGCTGCTCAGCGTGGTCAGCGAACAGGGCTACATCGCCGGCCTGTGCAGCTACCGCATCGAGCGGGACCTGGTGCACGGGCGCACGCTCTGCGCCGAGCATTTCCTGGCCTTCGGCCTGTTCGACCGCGAGGCCGTGGCCCAGACTCTGGCCGCGCGGCTCGAGGCCCTGGCGCGCGAGAGGCATTGCCGCGCGGTGCATATCAATCTGCCGCCCGGCGGCGCCTGGCCGCTTCAGACGAGCGGCGGCCTGGCCGGGCTCCTGCAGGCCCAGGGGCACCGGGTCGAGAGCCTGCGCCTGTGTAAGCGCCTCTCCGCCGGCACGGCTGCAAAGCGCGCCCGAGCGCGTTAGACTGCCCGCGCGAAACAACCTCCCGGGTACGACATGAACCGAAGCATTGCCCGCGGCCCTTGGCTGGCCGCCATCGCCGCGCTGAGTTTGCTCGTCTTGACCGGCGCGCTCCCGGAAGCCGAGGCCAAACCTCCGGCGCGCGCGGCGCGGTACATGATCGCCGCCGCCAATCCGCTCGCCGCGAGAACCGGGCTGGAGGTCCTGCGCGAGGGGGGCTCGGCGGTCGACGCGGCCATTGCCGCGCAACTGGTGCTCAACCTGGTGGAGCCCCAGTCCTCGGGCATCGGCGGCGGCGCCTTCCTGCTGCACTACGATGCCACGGAGAACAAAATCACCGCCTACGACGGGCGCGAGACCGCCCCGGCCGCCGCCACGCCGGGGCTGTTTCTGACGCCCGGGGGCGAACCCATGAAGTTCTGGGACGCGGTGGTGGGCGGGCGCTCGGTGGGCGTGCCGGGCTTGCTGGCCATGCTGGAGCTGGCGCACAAGGACCAGGGCCGCCTGCCCTGGGCGCGCCTCTTCCAACCGGCCATCGGTTTGGCCGAGCAGGGCTTCGCCGTCTCGCCGCGCCTGGCCGGGCTCATCGCCAAGGACAAATACCTCAAGACCTTTCCGGCAACCGCGGCCTATTTCCACGGGGCCGATGGCAGCCCGCACCCCGCGGGGCAGCGGCTCGCGAACCCGGCCTTCGCGCAAACACTCAAGCGCATTGCCAAGGGCGGGGCGGAGGCCTTCTACAACGGCCCCATCGCGCGGGAGATCGTCGCCGCGGTGACCGGCGCGGGCCGCAACCCGGGCGCCATGACCCTGGCGGACCTGGCGGGTTACGAAGCGAAGCGCCGCGACGCGGTCTGCGCGCCCTATCGGAGCTTTCGCGTCTGCGGCATGGGCCCGCCTTCCTCGGGCGCCGTGGCCGTGCTGCAGACCCTCGGCATCCTGCAGAGCTTCGACCTGCCCGCGCTGGCGCCCAACTCGGCGGAGGCCGTGCATCTCATCGCCGAGGCCGGCCGCCTGGCCTTCGCCGACCGCAATCTCTTCCTCGCGGACTCCGACTTCGTCCCCGTGCCGGTCGCGCGCCTGCTGGACCCGGCCTACCTGGCGCGCCGCGCCCGGGCCATCTCGCCGGTCAAGACCCTGGGCAAGGCCGCCCCCGGCCTGCCGGCGCAGAACGGCGCCATGCCGGCGCAAGCAGACCCGCCCGCGACCAGCCATCTGGTGGTGGTGGACGGGGCGGGCAACATCGTCTCCATGACCACGTCGATCGAGAGCGCCTTCGGCTCGCGCCTCATGGTGGGCGGTTTCATGCTGAACAACGAGCTGACCGATTTCTCATTCCGGCCCGAGGCGGAAGGCCGCCCCGTGGCCAACCGGGTTGAGCCGGGCAAGCGCCCGCGCTCCTCCATGTCGCCCACGCTGGTGTTCGGCGCGGACGGCCGGCCGGTGCTGGCGCTCGGCTCGCCGGGCGGCAGCCGCATCATCGGCTACGTGCTGCAGACGCTCGTCGCCGTACTCGACTGGGGCCTGGATATCCAGGCCGCCGTGGAGCTGCCCCACGCGGTCAACCGCAACGGCCCCACGGACCTGGAGGAAGGCACGGCGCTCACGGCCCTCAAGCCCGCGCTCGAAGCCCTCGGCCACGAGGTACGCCTGCGGAAGCTGACGAGCGGCCTGCACGGAATCGCCATCACCGCGCACGGCCTCGAAGGCGGCGCCGACCCGCGCCGCGAGGGCGTAGCGTTAGGGGATTAGAGGGAGGGGTGCGCCACACCACCGCGGCGAGGAGATAGAGCGCGACCGCCAGGCCGACCACGGCGCTGAAGCCCAGGCCGATGGCGAGCAGCGTGGCGAGCAGGGCGCTCACCACCGAGGCGCAGCCGTTGA
>JAZGBC010000091.1:0-2093 GCA_036444495.1 Kiloniellales bacterium | reverse complement strand
AGCTCCGAAAGCGCGGCACCTCCTTCCACAGCGGGTTGCCCACCGAGCCAAACAGCACAACGGCCACCACCTCGTCGAACCCGGTCAGGGCGGTGGCGGCAACGTCGGCGGCCCGCCGGAACAGCGCTTGCCGCTCGACCAGATGGCGGTTGGTTTCGGCGATACCCTCGGGCGAGAGCTCGTGCCGCTCCAGCTCCACCTCGAACGATTCGAGATCGTCCTCGCGCCAATCGCCCATGCCGCCCTTCATCCCGGAGATTTGGGATCATATCCTATCGCGGTTCGAAGGCGGCGGCACCCCTCGTCTCGGCCGACGATGTCGAGCGCGCGTCCACGTGCCGCATCCTGAGGGCGCGTCTTTCAACAGAGCTCGGCCGCGTCGAGGCGTTCGATGAGCCGGCCCTTCCTGTCGTGGCGGGCGCGGATGTCGGCGAGGCGGCGCGCGAAGGCCTCCTCCTCCCCTCGCGACCGCGCCACCTCTCCGAGGTCGATCATCAGCGTCACAGCGCGCTCATAACCTGGCTGGTTGCGCTGCGAAATCAGCTCTTCGACCTCCCGCCACGGCGCCTCGCCGCGCTCGGCGAGCAGGGCGAGATGCCGAATCCTCGTCTGCGCCTGCTCCGCCCCCCGGCGGCGGCGCTCGGCCGCCACCTTCTCGGCCACCAAACGATGCCGTTCTTCGGCCATGCCTCGGGCGGCCTGGCGTAGCTCACCCGCTGAGCGCCGCCCGCTGTCCGTATTGGGGCACCGTCCCGTGACCGCCAGCCGCCGCTGGCGAAGCTCTGCGCCGAGATGGGGAGCGCCCTCGTGCAGCCGCAGCAGCAGCGCGACCTTGTCCTCCTCGGGCAGGGAGCGGATGAAAGTCTCGGCGGCGGCGCGCTCGGCCTCGTGCGGCGGTGGCGCACCCTCAGCCGCCGCGGCATCCACCAGGTCGGGATCGATGCAGAAGAAATCGGCGAATGCCTGTAGTGGGGCCGACAAGGGAGCAATACCGTTAAGCGGTTCCATCTCGTCATCGCCGACCTGGCCGGCCTCGGCCGCCATCAGCCAGATCAGGTAGAAGGCGCGCAGATCCCCCTGTATGATGTCGCCGCGTAGGGGCGCCAGCGCCGCCAGCCAACCAGACCCGTCGTCGTCCCAGTCGTCCTGGTCGATTTCGTCGCGCCAGATCTCGACGATCGCGTGCGGGCCCGCAATCCGGACATCGGCGGCCTCGTCGTCCGGACAGAACCGCTCCAGCGCCCCGACATCGATCAGACGCGCCGGCAATCGGATCGAGAGGCGGCGCGTGCCCCAGTTCGCCAGATACAGGAAGAGGTCGAAATAGCGCTCCATCAGGCACCGGGGATCGGCCTTGAGGTCTCCCCATTCGTAGTGGTTGACGAAACCGGTGGCGGTGATGCGGGCGCGGGTCGACAGGGCGCGCAGGGCCGCCTGCTCGGCCGTGTCGAGCGGTCGATCGACGGCCTGGAACTCGTAGTACTGGTATTCGCTCATGACCCCCTTGAGTGTCCGCGTGTCCGTGACTCCCGTTATGGCACAGCTTTGCGTATTGCGATATCCAGGATCGGCGAAGAACCTCCTACGCTGAAAATCGTGACGGTCGGGCTGCTCGCCGATCCAGCTGGGCCATCGGGCCTTCTCACCCCTGGCATTACGTCCAGTGTCCCCCCAGACACCAGACATAAACGTTGGGACTGTCTTCGGCTGGTATGGCTAGAAGCGGAGATCCAGCCATGCCTCCGGTACGTCCGCTAATACCCCAACAGGCGACATTCGATAGCCAATGTCCGGTTTTGGGCTAACTTCGTCTGCTCTACCCCCAGAAGCAGACATAGCAGCGCCGGGGCGCAAGAGTCTGCTTTTGACCCAAAGGAGAAGTCAGCCATATCGGAGGAAGCAGAGCATTGGCCGCTGAACGCTGCGAGAGAAGCTAGTCAAGATCGGGGCCAAAGTTGGCCGCCATGGCCGGGCTGGCCCTCGCCGTTCGGCCGTGGGTCGGTGCTGGCGTTGAGGATACGGAAATAGTGCTCGGCGCGCTGATAGTGGGTCTCCGCCGAGATGCGGTCGCCCGAGGACAAGGCGTCCCGCGC
>JAZGBC010000090.1:0-9070 GCA_036444495.1 Kiloniellales bacterium | reverse complement strand
CCCTATTTCACGAGGGTCTCAGCCTTCTTCCGCGATATCCTCGTTCCAGATCTCCGGCTTTTCCCGGATGAAGCGGCCCATGAGTTCGATGCAGTCCGGGTCCTGCAGCAGCGCCACCTCGACGCCGCGCTCGGAGAGGAACCCCGTGTTGCCTTTGAAGTTCCGGTCCTCGCCGATGATAACGCGCGGGATGCCGAACTGGACGATGGTGCCGCTGCACATCATGCAGGGGCTCAAGGAAGTGTAGAGGGTGACGGTCCTGTAGTGGGGCCGCCGGCCGGCGCGGCGCAGGCAGTCCATCTCGCCGTGGGCGATGGGATCGCCCTCCTGGATGCGCCGGTTGTGGCCGCGCGCGATCACCTCGCCGTTCTCCACCATGACCGCACCGATGGGCAGGCCGCCCTCGTCGTAGCCCGCCTTGGCTTCCTCGTAGGCGAGGCGCATGAACTTGCGGTCGTCCGCGCTCGGCTCGATGATCGGCATGCTTCCCTTCCCCCTAACTACTTCGTGCCGTAGAGCCGGTCGCCCGCATCCCCCAGGCCGGGCACGATGTAGCCGTGGTCGTTCAGGTGATCGTCGATCGCGGCGGTGTAGATGGGCACGTCGGGGTGCGCCTCCCGCAGGGCCTTGATGCCCTCGGGCGCGGCGAGCAGGCAGACGAACTTGATGTCGCGCGCGCCCTCCTCCTTGATGCGCGACAGCGCCGCGGTCGCCGAATTGCCGGTCGCCAGCATGGGATCGACCGTGATGACCAGCCGGTCGCTCAGGTCTTGGGGCACCTTGAAATAGTACTCGACCGCGACCAGGGTCTCCGGATCGCGGTACAGGCCGACATGGCCGACCCGCGCCGAGGGGACGAGATCCAGCATGCCCTCGAGCAGCCCGTTGCCCGCGCGCAGGATTGAGATCAGCGCCAGCTTTTTGCCTTCCAGGCGCGGCGCGTCCATCTTGGTCAGCGGGGTTTCGATCTCCTCGGTGGTGAGCGGCAGGTCGCGCGTCACCTCGTAGGCGAGCAGCACGGCGATCTCGCGCAGGAGCCGGCGAAACTCGCCGGTGCTGGTTTCCTTGCGCCGCATGAGCGCCAGTTTGTGCTGCACCAGGGGATGATCGACGACCGTCACGTTCTCGGTCATAAGGCCTCCCTTTGTTCCCCGGTTTTCCCGGTTCTATCGTTGCTCTTCAGGCCAAGAGCCCCATCATTCGGGCCGATCGGAGTCGCTAATCGCCCTCGCGAAGGACAAAGCCTTCGAGCGATACGCTGGTGGCCTTGCTGCCCGCGTCATAGCGCATGCAGTACTCGGCCGGGTAATAGCCAGCCTGCGCCCAGACCTTGGGCTGCCGGATCGGGACGCAGAGGTCGGGTTTCCCGAGCAGGAAGTCCATCGTGATCATCGGCTCGTAGAAGATGATCCGGCCATCGTAAGCCCCATAGATCCAGGTGTGGGTGAAAGGCGCCGGCGGCTTCGCGAACTCCGGCGAGCGCACGTCGATCAGGTGATTGCCCATTTTCGAGACCGCGGCATTGACGTTGACGTGGTCCGGAGCGACGTACTGGGGCGGTACCGGCTGGACCGCGCGCTTGAAATCATCGCAGTCGATGAAAATATCGCAGCCGCCGACCCGGATGCCGTCGATTTTATCCCGATCGACCATATAGAAATGGATATCGAAGTGTGGCGGCACCCAGGCCTCCGGCGGGTGCCCTTCCGGGTTCCAGTTGAGCCCGACCCAGCCGAAGGGAATATCGGTCCGCGCCGTCAACTCGGCCGGCAGGACGATCCGGAACTCGTAGTCGCCTTCGCACTCGCCTTGGTCGTCGATTCTTCCGTTTCCGTTGAGATCGAAGCAACGGCTCGTCTTGTTGCGGCTGGCGGGCAAACCTTCGAACGCGCCATCGCTGAAGACGACGCCGATCGCGCCCGGCTTGCCGTCCCCACCGAGCTCGGCGTAAACGCGCACATCCCCCGCCCCTATCTTCTGGGACTCTCCCTGCACGGTTGCCGCCCGGCTCTCGGACGAAATCATTCCGAGGATCAGCGCAAGGCCGAAAATAACCGCAAGACTTCTCATCATCTTTCCCTCACCATTTTTTTGTTTCCGGCAATTCTAAAAGACCGTGCCGTCGCTGACGACCTTTATCGGCGGCGAGCCGTCGGCCCGGCGCTCGCGGGCGATGCGCCGGCCCGCGCTCCAGGTGCCGCCTTCCAGAATCTTGGCCAGGGGAAGCTCCGCCGCGCTTTTCTCCAGGCGCGCGCGCACCCGCCGCGCCAATTCGTCGAGCAGCGCCACCGTGAGCGCGCGCCACTCCACCACGATCTCGGACTCCACCCCGTGGGCCTCGCCCAGCACCGCCGAATGCTTGGGCTCCAGCACCCCGCAATCCACCAGCAGGCCGCCGTTGCGGTATTCCGGCAGGCCGGTCAGCTCGTCGAGCCCGGTGACGTCCAGGCCCGCCTCCTCCAGCGGCTCGACCAGGGAATAGGCGAGCCACTGGGAAAGTTTATGAAAGGGCACCAAGCCATCGGTCAGGTCATCGCTCGCCGCCGCCGGATGACGCCAGGTGTCGCCCAGGTTGACCCCGCCCAGCTCGATGCGCCCCGGCCAGATGGCGCCGAAACAGACGAGCACCGCCTCCAGGATCGCCGCAGCCGGCACTCGATTGTCCCGGGCCGACGCTTTCAGATGATCGAACAGCTTGCCGACCCGGGGGCTCTCGGAGCCGAAAATTTCCGGGCTGGCGCGCAGTGCGCCGCTCAGGCGTTGCAGCAGAGCCGCCCGTCCTTCCAGCCCAACGAGCGGATTGTCCGGCCCGGCCTGAAAGGCCTCGGCCAGGCGTTCGGCCGTCATGGCGCCCAGGCCCGCCGCATCGGCCTCAAGCGGACTGCCGGGCCGCGTAGAGAAGGCGCCGCTCGCAAAAAGATGCAGGCTGGCCACGGCCAGGCCCTCGGAGCGGACGAAAACCCCGTCCCCACCGGGCGCCCGGTAGCGCCAGTCCGATCCGGCGCCGGCGTCGAGCAGCACGGAGGTCACCGTGAGGTCGAAGCGGATGCGGGCGATCTCCTCGCGCGATTCGCCGCGCAGCCCGGCGGCCAGGGCGGCCCAGCGGTCGATCCCGCCCGCGGTGAAGTGGCGCCAGCGGCTGTGATAGGGAATCTCGAGGCCGGGGTAGTTGTCCCGGATGGTCTCGACGACCAACTCCGCCGCGTCTTCGAGCCGTTCCTCGCGGATCGCGAAGTGCGCCAAGTCTCCGGCCCGGCCGGCGTCCAGGATCACGCCCGCACGGCCGCGGATGGCCTGCGGCGAGCGCAGCCAGGAGGCGGCAGCCACGGGATCGTTCAGGCCCGTCAAATCAATACTCGCGAAAGCCCCGCCCCTTGGTCCCGGCAAGCGCATCGGCGTCGGGCGCAGGCTCCCCGGTGAAGTAGCCGGCGGCCTTCTTGGCCTCCATCTCGACCCGGGCGTCCTCGGGAATGAGTTCGTCGGGGATCGAGACGCGCTCAACGACCTCGATGCCCTGACGCACGATGGCGTCATACTTCAAATTGCTCATGGAGACGAAGCGGTCGATGCGCGTGATGCCGAGCCAGTGCAGGGAGTCGGACATGAGTTCCTGAAAGCGAACGTCCTGTACGCCGGCCACGCATTCGGTACGCTCGAAATAGGCGTCCGCCGTGTCGCCGCCCGCATGGCGCTTGCGCGCGTTATAAACCAGGAACTTGGTGACCTCGCCCAGCGCGCGGCCTTCCTTGCGGTTATAGACGATGAGCCCCGCCCCGCCCTCCTGCGCGCTGCGCACGCAGATGTCGATGCCGTGCACCAGATAGGGCCGGCAGGTGCAGATGTTCGAGCCGAAGACGTCGGAGCCGTTGCATTCGTCGTGCACGCGGCAGGCCAGCTGGCGCTTGGGATCGGCGATCGCGTCGAGATCGCCGAAGATATACATGGTGAGGCCGCCGATCGGCGGCAGGAAGACCTTCAGGTCGGGCCGGGTGACCAGCTCGGGAAACATGCCGCCGGTGTGCTCGAACAAAGAGCGGCGCAGGTCCTGTTCGCCGATGCCGCAGCGCTTGGCCACGCCCGGCAGGTGCCAGACCGGCTCGATCGCCGCCTTGGTGCAGTTGATCTCGCCGCTCTCCAGGACGATCTTGCCATCCGGCACCAGACGCCCGGCGCTCATCTCGGCCTTGAACTCCGGCACGGTCAGGCGCGCCTTGGTCACCGCGATCGTGGGGCGGATGTCCAGCCCTTCGGCGATCAAGTCCTTGAAAACCTCCCCCGCCACATGGCCGTAAGGATCGAGGGAAACGATCTTGTCCGGATCGGACCACTGCGGATGCGGGCCGATGGGCGTGATCGGGGCCGTATCGGTCAGGTCCGGCTTGTGCAGGGGCGAGAGGCTGCCCGCGGCGATAGCGAGCGCCCGGTAGAGCGCGTAGGAGCCGGAATGGGCGCCGATCACGTTGCGCTTGGCCGGGTCGGTCAGGGAGCCGATCACGGGTCCGCGCTCGCGCGGGTCCGCCGCGCCCCAGTTGATGGGATTGCGCTTGTCGCCGCCGCGCGGGTGCGAGGTCAGCACGATGTGCTTCGGCGGTCGCCTGATCTCGGTCATTCGCTCCCGTCCATTCCGTCCCGGTTGCCTTGCCCCCGGGGCCGGGAAAAACGCCGATTCTACGCCACAACCCGGCTGCCTCACAAACCCATTCGCCCGCAGCGGAAGAAGCCGCCTCTCGCGCGTGGATTTCCCAGGAAATTCACGACTTTGTTACGTTTCGTTAACCAAGAGTATCTAGCCTGGATCTTGTTTGAAGAGAGATGAAACGGGAGACCTCCATGCGGAGGGATGAATATGCAAAACTGGTATCGGCCGTGCGCCAGACCGCCGGCGCATTGAGGACCGAGGCCGAGCACCTGGAGCCGAAGGACAAGGAAGCCGCCCGGCACCTGCGCAAACGGGCGACCAACTTCGATACGCGCGCGACGGAGATGGAACTCAAACCCCCGCGCCTGCTCTAAAGCGTGAGGCAAGTCCTCGCGCCCCCAACTCCACAATCCCACCGACCCCAGCGGCCCAGCGAACCGGCGCATGCCGTCATGTCGCGGTTTCGGCGGCCACGCGCGCTTCGGCATCCCTCCGGCGCAAATCCTTGCGTGAGACCTTGCCGGTGTTCGTGGTGGGCAGCTCGTCCAGGAACTCGATCACCCGCGGCTGCTTGTAGGCGCCGAGGTGCGCCTTCACATGGGCGCGCAGCTCATCGGCCAGGGCGTGCGACGCCGCCTCGCCATCGGCCAGACAGATAAAGGCTTTCACCAGCATGCCGCGGTCGCCCGCCGTATCGGGCACGCCGATCACGCCCACGTCGGAAACCGCCGGGTGCTGCAGCAGGGCCTCCTCCACTTCCGCCGGGCCGATGCGGAAGCCGGCGCTCTTGATCAAATCGTCGTTGCGTCCCTGATACCAGAAGTAACCGTCGGAATCGCGCGAGGCCAGGTCCCTAGTGCGCAGCCAGTCCTCGCCCAGGCGCATCTCCTCGGCCAGATCCGGCCGGCCCCAGTAGCCGAGAAACAGCGTGGGATCGTCGCGCCCGACCACGATCTCTCCCACTTGCCCGTCGGGGATTTCGTTTCCCTCGTCATCCACCAGCGCGACCCGGTGCCCCGGCAGGTTCCAGCCCATGGAGCCCGGCTTGATGGGACGCAGCTTCTGGCAGTTGCCGATCATCTGGTTGACCTCGGACATGCCGTAGCCCTCATTGCACACGGCGCCCAGTCGCTCGGTCAGCAGGCGGTGGGTCTCGCCCGGCAGGGACTCGCCGCCGGTGAAGATGGTGCGCAGCTTGAGCCCGTAACTCGCGCGCGCCTCAGGCACCTGGGCCAGGCGTTTCAAGGCCGTGGGCGTGAGCAGCATGTGGGTCACGCCGTGCCGGCCCATGAATTTGAGCGCCCACTCGGCCTCGAAGCGATGCTGCGAAATGACAAGCTTGTGGCCGAAGGTGAGCGCGGGGAAGACTACGTCGTTCAGCCCGCCGATCCAGGCCCAGTCCGCCGCGGTCCAGAACACCAGGTCCGGCTCGTGCAGCTCCAGGTTATAGAAGAGCTCGAGCGTGGCGTTGAGCGCGTGCAGGATGCGGTGGGCGTGCAGGATGCCCTTGGGCTTGCCCGTGGAGCCCGAGGTGTAGACGAGCAGGGCCGGGTCCTCGGCGCCCGTGGCCACGGGCGTAAAACCGCCCGGGTCCGTGTCCAGCAACTCGCCGAAGGGAATCTCGTCTGCCGCGGCCTCGCCCATGACCAGGACGCTTTCCAGCGCCGTAAACTCCGGGCGCTGGGCGCGGAAGGGGTCCCAGACCCGGTCCTGCGTCACGATCACCCGGGCGCCGCTGTCGGCCAGGATATGGCCGAGCGTGTCCGGGCCGGTCAGTTGCGAGATGGTGGTGGCGATGGCGCCCAGCTTGTAGCAGGCGAGATGCGCGATCAGGGTCTCGGGCCGCTGTACCGAGTGCAGCGCCACCCGCGCGCCCCGCTCCACACCGAGCCCGCGCAGGCCCACCGCCAGGCGCGTGGCCGCGGCGTCCAGCTCCCGGTAGGTCGTGGAGTTGAGCCCGCCGTCTTCGTCCTCGAAGATGAGCGCGGTATGATCTGCGCGGGGCCCGCGCGCCTGCTTGCCCACCGTGTCGGCGGCGATGTTGGCGTCCGGCGGCACCACGACGCGGAAGCGCTCCGTATCGGGCTCGTAGCGCAGATTGACCTCAGCCACCGCCGCCGGGTCCAGCCGCCAGGCCGCTTTGTTTTCCTCGGCCACTCTTTGTCCTGTCCTAGATTCCGAAGGGCCGCAGCATTTCGCGCGCGATGATGTGGCGCTGGATCTCGCTGGTGCCGTCCCAGATGCGCTCGACGCGCGCGTCGCGCCAGATGCGCACGATGGGGAACTCCTCCATGAGCCCCATGCCGCCGTGGATCTGCACCGCGTTGTCCGCCAGCCGCGCGAGCATCTCGGTGGCGTAGAGCTTGGCCATGGCGGCGTCCCGGTCGGTCACCGTGCCCTGGTCGATCTTCCAGGCCACGTTGAGCACCAGAAGCTCGGCCGCGGCCAGCTCGGTCGCCATGTCGGCCAGCTTGAAGGAGACGCCCTGGAACTTGCCCACCGGCCGGCCGAACTGCTTGCGGTTCGCGGCCCATTCGGTGGACAGCTCGAGCGCCCGGTAGGCGCGGCCCAGCGCCATGGCCGCCACTTCCAGCCGCGTTGCTCCGAGCCAGGTGTTGGCCACGTCGAAGCCCTTGTGCACCTCGCCCAGCACCTTGCCCGCCGGCACCCGGCAGTCGTCGAACTCCAGGATGCAGTTGTTGTAGCCGCGGTGCGAGACGCTGGTGTAGCCCTCGCGCAGGGTGAAGCCGGGCAGCCCCTTGTCGACCAGGAAGGTAGTGATCTTCTTGCGCGGCCCACGCGAGGTCTGCTCCTCCCCGCTGGCGGCGAAGAGGATCACGTAGTCGGCCACGTCAGCCGCGGAGATGAAATGCTTGGTGCCGTTGATGACGTAATCGTCACCGTCGAGCACGGCCGTGGCGCGCATGGAGCGCAGGTCCGAGCCCGCCTCCGGCTCGGTCATGGCGACGCATTCATGGCGCTCGCCGCGGATCGTAGGCAGCAGGTACTCCTCGACCTGATCGCCCACGCAGGCGCGCAGGATGTTGCTGGGCCGGGCGACGTGGTACTGCAGGGCATAGCTGGCCCGCCCCAGCTCCCGGTTCATCAGCGCCATGGTGACCGCGTCCACCCCGCCGCCGCCCAGCTCCTCGGGCATGTTGGCGGCGAAGAAGCCCTTCTCGATCGCCTTGCGCTTGATCTCCTCGGCGAGCTCCGGGCGCACATGGCCCGCGCGCTCCACCTCCTCCTCGTGGGGATAGAGCTCCTGCTCGACGAAAGCCCGCAGGCTCTCGACGATCATGCGCTGCTCCTCGCTCAGGGCGAAATCCATAGTCCCTCCCTATGCCGGCTCGAACCAGAAGGATTCCATGGGATGGCCGACGGAGTCTTCACTCCAGACGGCCTGTACCGGCAGGCCGGGCGCAAGGCGCGCCGCCTCCCCATAGTTGCGGATCTGCTGCAGCAGCAGCGTGTCCGCGCCCTCCAGCCGCACGTAGCCCAGCACCAGTCGATCCGCGCCGCCGGCGCCGGTCAGCGTATAGGCGCTCGAGACCGACGCCTGCAAGGTGCCGCGCCCGGGCAACTCGGTCCACTCCGTCACCGCCAGCTCCTCGGCGCAGTGCACGCGCGGCGGCATCCAGACCTTGCCGCAGGCCGGGCATGTCGTGCCGAAGAGTTTCCTGTTTTCCAACTCCAGGAAAAAGCGCGAGAGCTTGCCGAGGGAATGGCGGAACTGGAACTCCAGGTCCAGCTCGATGCGCTCGATCTCGCGGAACGCGGCCCAGGGGTCGTCGCCGGGCGCGCGTCCCAGGGGATCCTCAGCGGTGAAGGCCTCCAGCTTGCGGGTCACGCGCTGGCTCATCAGTCCCGCCTTTCCAGGATGGACACGACCGAAAAGCTCGCCGTGCCGCCGTGGATGTCGGTCAGGCCGCGGCGCGCGCCCTCCACCTGGCGCACCGAAGGGCAGACGCCGCGCAGCTGCGCCGTGACCTCCACCGCCTGCGCCAGGCCCATGGCGCCGGGCGGCGCGCCCTGGCCGATCAGCCCGCCCGAGGTATTGGTGGGCAACTCGCCGCCCAGGTCGAAGACACCGCGCTCGCTCAAGGGGCCGCTCTCGCCGTAGTCGCAGAAGCCCAGGTCCTCGTAGGCCTGCAGCTCGGCGCCGGTATAGGTGTCGGCCACCTCGGCCACGTCCAGCTCGGCCCGGGGGTCCGTGATGCCGGCCATCTTATAGGCCGCCTTGGCCGCCTCGCGCTTGGCCCGGTAGTGGGCCAGGCCCGGATAGGGCCCGGGGCGGTCGCCCAGGCGCACCCGCTCGGTGGCGCAGCCCACACCGGTGAGCGCGACGCGCGGCCGCTCGCCCCAGGCCCGCGCGTTCGCCTTGGCCCAATCCGCCGTCGCCAGCAAGAGCGCCGCCGCCCCGTCGGCGAG
>JAZGBC010000089.1:0-13242 GCA_036444495.1 Kiloniellales bacterium | reverse complement strand
CTCGAGGCTGGCGAGCAGTTCGCGCGCCCGGCGCGCCGCCAGGGGATGCCCGATCGCCTTGAAGAAGGCGTCGCCGCCCAGCTTGTTGGAGAAGGTCTCGATATTGAGTGCCATGAAGGAGTCTTTCGCGTGTCTCGCCGCGGGTCTTCGCCCTCGCATGCGGGGCGGTCCGTCTTATTTATAAGCCGTTACAAGCCGTGGCCGAAAGATCAATCGAGCAAGACTACGCCGCCGGCCTTTCCGGGCGTCCGCGGCCCTCTTGCCAAGTATTGAGCCGGGCCCGAATCTCGGCCGCGATTTTTTCCGTGTCGCGCAGCGCCGGATAGCTCCAGTGCTCGAGCCGGCCCTCGAAGCGGCGGGTGATGCCCGCGCGGCGCATGCCGTCGTGAAAGCGGCGGAACTTTGCCGACCCGCCCAGGAGATCCACGACGTAGACGGGCTTACCCGTGGTCGCCGCCTCGCTGACCATATTGACCGAATCCCCGGTCACGACGAGGGCGTCGGCCAGCGCGAGATAGGCGAAGTAAGGGTTCTCGCCTGCGCCGTTCCAGATCACGGACGCGCAGCCGGCCAGCGCTTCGCGCAGGATGTCGACCCGGTCCGGTGCGGTACGCCGCGAGGGCGTGATCAGCAGGCCGGCGCCCTCGCGCTTGGCGAGCTCGGCGAGTCCCTGTCCCAGGCGCCGGGTGATGCCCCGGGTCAGGCGGTAGACCTTGTTGTTGCCGCCGATCAGAACGGTGATTCGCGGCCGGGGTATGTGCAAGAGGCGGGTCTCATAGGCGGCCGCCGCCTCGGCAAGCCGCGCGTCGGTAATACGGTTGAGCGCGCCGGTGGCGACCAGGACGTTGCCGCCCCGCAAGCGGTCGTGGCTCGGCACGATCAGCGTATCGAAGCGCGCCGGATCCACCTTCGGGTCCTGGATGTGCACCGCGAAGGTCTTTCCGCCGTTGGCGCGGCGGATCGCGGCGGCCACGGCGACCGACTGCCGGCCGCAGGAGATTAGGAGCTCCGGCCAGGGTGGCGAGAGCTGATCGCGCTTCGGCCCGATCGTGCCCAGCGGGTTCGGAATAAGGCCGGACGGCAGCCAGCGCCAGGGTTTCGTCACCTGGATGCGCTTGACCTGGGGCACGCAGCCGAGCGCCTCGGCCAGGCCCAGGCACTGAATCTCCATGCCCACCGACCCGTCGGTCAGGACCCAACAGGACGATACGGGACTGTCGCTCGGTGCGTTCATGCGGGCAGGACTATCGCGCCTGCTCCCGCGGGGGGCAAGTTAGCGCCCGCCCGCCATCCGGCGGATACTCCCCGGGACGGTGCGGCAGCACGGCCGCCCTTGGCGGCTGGATCATCCCCGGGTAATATAGTTGCGTGAAAACGCCCGCCGTCGTCTTGAAGATTCCCGGAGGATAAGGCAATGCGCCGGGTCAAGCTGGACCGGATCGACCTGCAGATTCTCAAGGACCTGCAGGAAAACGGGCGAATCACCAATGTGGAGTTGGCGCGGCGCGCGGGCATTTCCGCGCCGCCGTGCCTGCGCCGCGTGCGCGCGCTGGAGCAGGCGGGTCTGCTCCGGGGCTATCATGCGGATCTCGACACCGAAGCCCTGGGCTTCGAGGTCCTGTTCTTCGCGCTCGTCGGCCTCGACAGCCAGTCGGAGACTGTGCTCGGCGCATTCGAGGAAGTCATGGCCGCCTGGCCCGAGGTGCGCGAGTGCCACATGGTGCGCGGCCCCTGCGATTTCGTGCTCAAGATCGTGGCGCGCAACACGGCCCACGAGAACGAAGTCACCACACGCCTCACGGCGGCCTCCCATGTCGCCACCGTGCAGACGATCCAGTCGATCCGGACCTCTACCGACCGGCCCGGGGTGCCGCTCGACCTCGAAGTCGAGGACGTCGGCGCGCGTTAGTGCCGGTCAGACAGAAAATGGGGTGGGGGCCGGCCGCTTCAGGAGTGGCGGGTCAGGCGAACTTCACGCGCAGGATTTCGTACATCTTTTCGCCCTTGGGCGTGTTGACCTCGACGCTCTCGCCCTTCTTCTTGCCGATCAGGGCGCGCGCCAGCGGCGAGGTGATGGCGATGCGGCCGTTTTTGACGTCGGCCTCGTCCTGACCGACGATCTGATAGATCAGCTTCTCTTCGGTGTCCTCGTCGATCAGCGTGACCGTGGCGCCGAACTTGATCGTCTTGCCGGACAGCTTGGAGACGTCGATCACCTCGGCGCGGGCGATCTTGTCCTCCAGCTCCCCGACCCGGCCCTCGATGAAGCTCTGGCGGTCGCGCGCGGCGTGATATTCGGCGTTCTCGGACAGATCGCCGTGCTCGCGCGCCTGGGCGATCGCGCGGATCACTTCGGGCCGCGCTTTGTTCTTCAGCTCCCGCAACTCTTCCTGGAGGCTTTCCAGCCCCGTTACGGTCATGGGTATCTTGTCGCTCATGGGGACTTACTCGGTGACGGCCATAGATGTACCTAGGGAGAATAGGCCTTTTTCCGGCGGGCTAGCTGCCGCGAAATCTAAAAAGACCCCTTAAAGTAGGACTGTAACGGGGCGACTTCAAGGCGCCCGGCCCTGAGCGCCGAGATTGCCTGCACGGCGGCCTTGGCTCCGGCCACGGTGGTGTAATAGGGAATCGCGTTAATCAGCGCCGTGCGCCTGAGTGCGAAACTGTCCGCGATCGCCTTGGCGTCCTCGGTGGTGTTGAAGACGAGCTGAACCTCGTCGGACTTCATGGCGTCCACGACGTGCGGCCGGCCCTCGCGCACCTTCTTGACGGCGCGCACCTCCAATCCCTTGCCGCCCAGGTATTGCGCCGTCCCCCCGGTGGCCAGCAGCGAGAAACCCATGCCGGCGAGGGATTTGCCGAGGGTTACCATGGCCTCCTTGTCCCCGTCCTTGACCGAGATGAATACCGTGCCGGCCTGGGGCAGCGTGACACCCGCGCCGAGCTGGGATTTGAGGAAGGCCTTGGGGAAGTCGCTGTCCAGGCCCATGACCTCGCCGGTCGAGCGCATCTCGGGTCCGAGTATGATGTCCACGCCGGGGAAGCGGGCGAAGGGAAAGACGGTCTCCTTGACCGCGACATGATCCCGGCGCGCCCGTTTCAGGTCGAAACTCTCCAGCTTGGCCCCGGCCATGACGCGGGCCGCCACCTTGGCGATGGGTACGCCGGTCGCCTTGGCGACGAAAGGCACGGTGCGGCTGGCCCGCGGGTTGACCTCGAGGATGTAGATATCGCCGTTCTGCACGGCGAATTGCACGTTCATCAGCCCCACGACCTTGAGTTCCCGGGCCAGGCGCTCGGTCTGGCGGCCGATCGCGGCCAGGGTTTTGAGGCCGAGGGTATGGGGCGGCAGGACGCAGGCCGAGTCGCCCGAGTGGATACCCGCTTCCTCGATGTGCTCCATGATGCCGGCGATGTGGACCTCCTCGCCGTCGCAGACCGCGTCCACGTCGACCTCCACCGCATCGCGCAAGTACCTGTCGACGAGCACAGGGTTCTTGCCCGAGACGGAGACGGCCGAGTCGATGTAGCGGTCGAGCTGGGCCATGTCGTGGACGATCTCCATGGCCCGGCCGCCGAGCACGTAGGACGGCCGGATGAGCACCGGGAAGCCGATTCGTTCGGCCACGGCGCGGGCTTCCTTGGCCGAAGTGGCGGTGCCGCTTTCCGGTTGCTTGAGGCCGGCCTTGACGATCAGTTGCTGGAAGCGCCGCCGGTCCTCGGCCAGGTCGATGGCGTCGGGCGAGGTGCCCAGGATCGGGATCCCGGCGGCTTCCAGCGCGTGGGCCAGCTTGAGCGGCGTCTGCCCGCCGAATTGCACGATGACCCCCAGCAGGCGCCCGCGCTTCCGTTCCACCCGCGCGATCTCGATCACGTCCTCGGCGGTGAGCGGCTCGAAATAGAGGCGGTCCGAGGTGTCGTAATCGGTCGAGACCGTTTCCGGGTTGCAGTTGACCATGATGGTCTCGATGCCCGCCTCCTTGAGCGCATAGGCGGCGTGGACGCAGCAGTAGTCGAACTCGATGCCCTGGCCGATGCGGTTGGGCCCGCCGCCCAGGATCATCACCTTGTCGCGCTCGCTGGGATCGGCCTCGCATTCGGGCGCCTGGATGCCGTCGCCCTCGTAGGCCGAATACATGTAGGGCGTGGCCGAGGGGAACTCGCCGGCGCAGGTGTCGATGCGCTTGAATACGGGCGCGACCTCGAGCTCCCCGCGCCGGGCGGTCACGGCCGCCTCCGTCGTCTGCGTCAACTCCGCCAGGCGCGCATCGGCGAAGCCGAGCTTCTTGAGCGCGAGCAGGCCCTGGCGGTCCTCGGGCAGGCCGGTTTCCTTGAGGCGCGCCTCGACGCTCACGATGTCCTCGATCTGGCGCAGGAACCAGGGGTCGAACTTGGTGGCGCCGAAAATCTCCTCGACGCTCAGGCCGTGGCGCAGCGCCTGGGCGATGGCGAGCACCCGTTCCGGCCGTTGCAGGGTCAGCTCGGTCAGGATCGCGTCTTTGTCGATCTTGCCCTCGGGCGTCAGCGCTCCGGGCAGGGCGACCTCGTTGAGACCGGTCAGCCCGGTCTCCATGGAGCGCATGGCCTTTTGCAGGGACTCGGCGAAGCAGCGCCCGATCGCCATGGCCTCGCCGACCGATTTCATGGAGGTGGTGAGGATCGGCTCCGTGCCCGGGAACTTCTCGAAAGTAAAGCGCGGCGCCTTGGTCACCACGTAGTCGATGGTCGGCTCGAAGGAGGCCGGGGTGACCTTGGTGATGTCGTTGTCCAGCTCGTCGAGCGTATAACCCACGGCCAATTTCGCTGCGACCTTGGCGATGGGGAAGCCGGTCGCCTTGGACGCCAGCGCCGAGGAGCGCGAGACCCGCGGGTTCATCTCGATGATGACCAGCTCGCCGTCCTCCGGGTTGACCGCGAACTGCACGTTGGAGCCGCCGGTATCCACCCCGATCTCGCGCAGGCAGGCGATCGAGGCGTCGCGCATGAGCTGGTATTCCTTGTCGGTGAGCGTCAGCGCGGGGGCGACGGTGATCGAGTCGCCGGTGTGGATGCCCATGGGGTCCACGTTCTCGATGGAGCAGACGATGATGCAGTTGTCGGCGCGGTCGCGCACGACCTCCATCTCGAACTCCTTCCAGCCGAGCACCGACTGCTCGACCAGCACCTCGCTCACCGGCGAGGCGCGCAGGCCGCTCAGCACGATCTCCTCGTATTCATCGCGGTTGTAGGCGATGCCGCCGCCGGTGCCGCCGAGCGTATAGGAGGGCCGGATGATGGCCGGCAGCTCGATATGGGGCAGCGCCTCGATCGCCTGCTCCAGGCTTTTGGCGATGCGCGCGCGCGGGGTCTTGATGCCGATCCCGTTCATGGCCGCGCGGAACTGTTCCCGGTCCTCGGCCTTGGCGATGACCTCGGCGTTGGCGCCGATCATCTCCACGCCGTGCTCCTCCAGCACCCCGGCCTCGGCCAGCTCCAGGGCGATGTTGAGCCCCGTCTGTCCGCCCATGGTGGGCAGGATCGCGTCGGGCTTTTCGCGTTCGATGATCTTGCTCACCACCTCCAGGCTGATCGGCTCCACGTAGGTGGCGTCGGCCAGGCCCGGGTCGGTCATGATGGTCGCCGGGTTGGAGTTGACCAGGATCACCCGGTAGCCCTCGGCCTTGAGGGCCTTGCAGGCCTGCACGCCGGAATAGTCGAACTCGCAGGCCTGGCCGATCACGATCGGCCCGGCGCCGATGATGAGGATGGATTTTATGTCGCTGCGTTTAGGCATGGGTTACCGCCGTCCCGCCCTATTACTCCCTCCCCCCTTGCGGGGGAGGGCCGGGGTGGGGGGTATCGCAGACAATTCCTGCCCACTGTGATATAATCCTGCCATGACGAAGCTTCTGAAACAGATCCTAGAGCAGGCCTCTCGGCTCCCCGATGAGGAGCAGGATTCCCTTGCCGCCATCCTGATAGAGGAAATGGCGGACGAGGAGCGTTGGGCCAAGGCCTTCGAGCGTTCGCAAGGGGCGCTCGAAAAGCTGGCCCAGGAGGCGCTCGAAGAATTCAGGCGTGGCGAGACGACACCGCTCGAATTCGACAAGAAGTGATGCAGGGGCGTGCGACAAAGCAGTTTTGGTCCTGCTTTCACGCGCTGCCACTGGAAATTCAACAACAAGCGCAAAAAATTTACGACATCTGGAAAACCAATCCGCACCATCCGGCCCTTCGATTTAAGCGTATCCGTTCGGACCAACCGATTTATTCCGTGCGCATAGGACGTGGCTGGCGCGCGCTCGCGGTGTTGGAAGCAGAGACCGCGACTTGGTTTTGGATCGGCTCGCATAGCGACTACGACCATCTCATTTCCCGCCTTTAGCCGTCTCCATCATCCCCACGAACCGCTCAAACAGGTAATGGCTGTCGCGCGGGCCGGGGGAGGCCTCGGGGTGGTACTGCACCGAGAAGACCGGCTTGTCCTTGACCCGGATGCCCTCGTTGGAGCCGTCGAAGAGCGAGACGTGGCTGGCCTCCACGCCCGCGGGTAGGGAGTCGGGCACAATCGCGAAGCCGTGGTTCTGGCTGGTGATCTCGACCCGCCCCGTGGCCAGGTCCTTGACCGGGTGGTTCGCGCCGCGGTGGCCCAGGTGCATCTTTTTCGTGGTCGCGCCCAGCGCCAGCGCCAGGATCTGGTGCCCCAGGCAGATGCCGAAGATGGGCAGGCCGCTGGCCAATAGCTCCTGCACGATGGGCACGGCGTAGACCCCTGTGGCCGCCGGGTCGCCGGGCCCATTCGACAGGAAGATGCCGTCGGGCCGGCGCCCCAGGATGGTCCCGGCGTCGGCGTCGGCCGGCACCACGGTGACCTTGCAGCCGAGCGAGGCCAGGCAGCGCAGGATGTTGCGCTTGGCGCCGTAGTCCACCGCCACCACGTGGTATTTGGCCTCGGCCTCCGCCAGCCGGCCATAGCCCTGGCCCAGCGTCCAGCGCGTCTCGTCCCAATCGTAGCTCTGGCGGCAGGTCACTTCCTTGGCCAGGTCCATGCCCTCCAGCCCGGGCCAGGCCATGGCCTCGGCCTGCAGGGCGGCGGGGTCCAGGTCGCCCGCGGGATCGTGGGCCAGGCAGCCGTTGGGCGCGCCCAGGTCGCGGATGCGGCGCGTCAGCGCGCGGGTGTCGATACCGGCAACCCCGATGAGTCCCTGGGCCTCGAGCCAGGCGTCCAGGTGCTGCACGGCGCGCCAGTTGGAGGGCTCGGTAATGTCGGCGCGCAGCACCACCCCGCGCGCGGCGGGGGTCAGGGTCTCGATGTCCTCGGGGTTGGCGCCCACGTTGCCGATATGGGGGAAGGTGAAGGTGATGATCTGCCCGGCGTAGGAGGGGTCGGTGGCGATCTCCTGATAGCCGGTGATGGAGGTATTGAAGCAGACCTCGCCCACCGCCTGGCCCGCCGCGCCCAGTCCCCGGCCCCAGAGCAGGGTGCCGTCGCCCAGCGCCAGCGCGGCGGTGGCGCCGGCCGGGCGCGCTGAAACGGCTGGCCCCATCCCTTCGGACGGAGCGGCGGCGGTCTTGGCATGGAGCATGAAGGTGTGTCCTTCACCACACGCCCGGCTGCGGGCGCGGTTGCGGCGCGAAGGGGGCGACTCGATTGCCTCCAGCCTCGCGGGCCGCGGCACTGTTTACGGGAAAGCCGGAGCCGGGTCAAGCGGAAGCCGAAGAATTTTTCTCTTTTCAATCAATTAGTTACTTCCACGCGGAGGCTTTGCCATTTGATCCCAATTCCTATAACCTCGGCGCCCGTCACGTCCCCCTGGAACGGATTCCCCATGTTTCGCACCGAACTGAACGACGCCTTGAAGGTGGCCATGAAGGCCAGGGACAAGTGCGCGGTTTCCACCCTGCGCCTGATACTGGCCGCCCTCAAGGACCGGGACATCGCGGCGCGCTCGAAGGGCACCACCGATGGCATCGGCATGGACGAGATCCTGGAGATGCTGCACAAGATGGTGCGCCAGCGCAAAGAGGCGATCGAGGCCTACCGCAAGGGCGGACGCGAGGAGTTGGCGGACCAGGAGGCCGAGGAGATCGAGGTGATCCGGCGCTTCCTGCCCAAGCAACTCGGCGAAAGCGAGATACGCGGCGCGGTGGATGAGGTGATCGGCGAGCTGGAGGCCAGCAGCATCAAGGACATGGGCCGGGTCATGGGCGCGCTCAAGGAGCGCTACGCCGGGCGCATGGACTTCGGCCAGGCCAGTGCGCAGGTCAAGGAACGGCTGGCCTAGTACCCAGGATCATAGGAGGACGATACGAGTGATCGTCTTTTCGCGCCCACTGGGCAGGAAACGCCGCGCCGGCGATGCGGGACATCGGCAAGCGGCGGTGACGCCCTCCAGAGGCCGCGAAAAGCGACCCTTCGGGCGGCCTTGCACGCCTCTCGGGCGTCGTCGCGCGGCCCTCGTGATGTCCCCGCATCTCCTCGGACCACGCTCCTAGCCGAGCGAACCTGCAAGACCGTCATGCGTAACATCCTCCTATAATCCTGGGTACTATCACCGGGTTTCTTGCCCGCGGCCCGGGCGAACAAGGCATACCCGTATTTCAAATTCGCTCCTCAGGCTTATACAGGCCCTGTCCACAGGGAGGTCCACGGACTTGTTCCCAACCCTCTGGTCGCGCGCAAAGTCGGTGGCTGCGCGACTCGGGGCCGCTGGTTTAAAGTCAGACTCAGGTCTGTTTCCCCTCCGCGTCTGACGCCCATGGCTTTTCCAACCGAATTTCTCGATGACATCCGCGCCCGCGTGCCGCTGGCCGGCGTGATCGGCCGCCGCGTCAATCTGCGGAAGCGCGGCCGCGAGCACACGGGGCTTTGCCCCTTCCACAACGAGAAAACGCCCTCCTTCACGGTGAGCGAGGAGAAGGGCTTCTTCCATTGCTTCGGCTGTGGGGCGCATGGGGACGTGATCGGCTTCGTCATGCGCGCCGAGGGCCTGTCCTTCCCCGAGGCCGTCGAGCGCCTGGCAGCGGACGCCGGGCTGCAGGTGCCGCGCGCCTCGCCGGAGGAGCGCGCCGCCCATCGCCGGAGCGCCGATCTGCTCGATGTCCTGGAGGCCGCCGCCGCCTGGTTCGAGGAGCGGCTGCGGGCGGCCGAGGGGGCCGAGGCGCGGGCCTACCTGACCGGCCGGGGCCTGACGCCCGAGACGGTGAGCGCTTTCCGCCTGGGCTACGCGCCGGATCGGCGCGGGATCCTGCGCGCCGCGCTCAATGCCCGTGGCATGGACGACGAGCGGCTGGCCGAGGCTGGGCTGATCAAGCGGCCCGAGGGCGGCGGTGGGCCACGCGACTATTTCTTCAACCGCATCATCTTTCCCATTACCGACCGGCGCGGCCGGGTCATCGCCTTCGGCGGCCGGGCCCTGGGCGAGTCGCCGGCCAAGTACCTCAATTCCCCCGAGACGCCGCTGTTCCAGAAGGGCCGGGTGCTCTACAACCTGTCGCGCGCCCGCCAGGCGGCCCACGACACCGGCGAGCTGATCGTGGCCGAGGGCTACATGGACGTGATCGCGCTCAGTCAGGCCGGGTTCCCGGCTGCGGTGGCGGCGCTGGGGACGGCCATCACCGAGGCGCAGATCGAGGAGCTCTGGCGCCTGGCGGAGGAGCCCCTGCTCTGCCTCGACGGCGATCAGGCGGGCCGGCGCGCCGGCTACCGCGCGGCCGAGCGGGCGCTCGGCCGTCTGCGCCCGGGGCGCAGCCTGCGCTTTGCCCTCCTGCCCTCGGGCGAGGACCCGGACAGCCTACTGCGTGGCCAGGGCGCCAAGGCGCTCAGGCTGGTGCTCGATGGCGCCCGGCCGCTCTCCGAGCTGCTCTGGCTCCTGGAGACGGAGGGACGCCGTTTCGACACGCCGGAGCGCCAGGCGGGACTGCAGCGGGCGCTGGAGGCGCGCATCGGTCAGATCCCCGATTCGGCGGTACAGGCCGCCTACCGCGAGGCGCTGGACCGGCGTTTCCTGGGGGCCTTCGGCTATGGGGCCTGGGGTCTGGCTCGACGGGGCGGGGCGCCTCCCGCGCGCGCGCGCGGGCGAAATGGGCGCGGTTGGCGGCAGGGGCGTCCGGGCCGCTGGGACCGCTCCCAGGGCCGTCCAGGCGCGCTCAAGGGCGCTGGAGGGACCGGATTGGGGGCCCGGCAGGCCCCGGCCCTGCTGCGCCGGCGGCGGGACCAGGTGCTGCTTTCATGCCTTGTCAACCATACGGCGCTGATCGCGGAGTTCGCCGAGTCTTTGGCCGAAATCCAGCTCTCGACGGCTGATTTCAGCGCTTTTGGCCGGGAACTGGTGGATTCGCTGGCGCGCGAGCCGGACCTTGACAGCGAAGGCCTGAAGTGCCACCTCAGGAAACAGGGCTATTCCGAGGTTCTTAGCGAAATATTAAGCCCGGAGGTCTACGTGCACGGTAGGTTCGCGCGGGCCGACGGGCCCCTGGAATCGGCCCGTGGCGGCGTGCAGGAGATCCTAGAGGAGCACCGCAGGCGGAAGGCGGCATCGGAGGCGGAGGCCGCGGCGCAGCACCTAGCTCAGGACATGACGGCGGAAAATCTAGCCAAGCTGGAGGCCAAGCAGCGGCCGATCCGCGAGAACGACGAGACGCGAGAGGAGCTGGCCCTGTTGGATGAGGCGGCGACTCGGGATCAGAACTGACGCGCGACGATAAGCGGACAACGGCCGCCACCCGGGGGGTAGGGGCCGTGTCTCCAGCTGTACTTTGAGGCAAGGAAGCGTATGGCGAGCAAGGTGAGCAAGGCGAGCAAGGCGAGCAACGGTGCTGCGGAACCCACCGAATCGCGCGAAGAGAGCCAAGACGGCCCGCTGATGGACGGCATGAGTGCCGCCGTCAAGAAGATGATCCAAAAGGCCAAGGAGAAGGGCTTCGTCACCTACGATGAGCTGAACAAGGTCCTTCCACCCGAGCAGATGTCCTCGGAGCAGATCGAGGACACCATGGCTCAGCTCTCCGAGATGGGCATTACGGTCGTCGAGAGCGAAGAGTCCGAAGAGGACAAGGCCGACGGCGAGGACAAGGCCGCGGCCAGCGGCAATATCTCCGACGATGACGTGGGCCGCACCGACGATCCGGTGCGCATGTACCTGCGCGAAATGGGTTCGGTGGAGCTGCTCTCGCGCGAGGGCGAGATCCCTATCGCCAAGCGCATCGAGGCCGCCCGTGAAAAGATGATCGGCGGTATCTGCGAGAGCCCGCTGACCATCAAGGCCCTGCTCTTCTGGCGCGAATCGCTCATCGAAGGCCGCATTCTGCTGCGCGACATCATCGATCTGGACGCGACCTACGGCGGCGGTCCCAACGACGAGGAGATCGCCAGCGTCGAGGCCGAAATCGAGGCCGAGACCAAGGACGGGGAAGAGGGAGAGACGGCCACGCCGCAGGACAAGGCCGGCGCCAAGGCCAACGGCGAGGACGAGCCGGCCGCCGCGGACAAGCCGGCCAATGCCGACGGCGAGGACAAGCAGGCCAATGCCGACGGCGAGGACAAGCCGGCCAATGCCGACGGCGAGGACAAGCCGGCCAATGCCGACGGGAAGGACTCGGGCGACGGCAAGAAGTCCGATGGACAGGGCGAGAGCGAAGAGGACGACGATGACGAGGTCAGCATCTCGCTGGCGGCCATGGAGCAGTTACTGCTGCCCGTCGTGCTCTCGAACTTCCACGAGATCGCCAAGACCTACAAGCGCCTGGCGCGCGCCCAGGAGAAGCGCCTGAGCACCATGCAGAGGGGGCAGAAAACAACCCCCCAAGGCGAACGCCACTACGAGAAGGTCAAGGTCCAGCTGATCGAGCTCATGGAGGGCGTGCACTTGAACAACGCCCGCATCGAACAGCTCGTCGAGCAGCTCTACGACATCAACAAGCGCCTGGTCGGCCTCGAAGGCAAGCTGATGCGCCTGGCCGAGAAGCAGGGCGTCAAGCGCCAGGACTTCCTCGATCACTATTTCGGGCGTGAGTTGGACCCGCGCTGGGTCTCGCGCGTCAAGCGCCTCAAGGGCAAGGGCTGGGCCAAGTTCGCCGAAAGGCGCGGCAACGAGGTCAAGGAAATCCGCAAGGAGATCGCCGAGATCTCGGTCGAGACCGGGCTGCCCGTCAGCGAGTTCCGCCGCATCGTGCGTACGGTGCAGACCGGCGAGAAAGAAGCCAGCAGGGCCAAGACAGAGATGGTCGAAGCCAACTTGCGCCTGGTTATCTCCATCGCCAAGAAGTACACCAACCGCGGCTTGCAGTTCCTCGACCTGATCCAGGAGGGCAACATCGGGCTGATGAAGGCGGTGGACAAGTTCGAGTACCGCCGCGGCTACAAGTTCTCGACCTACGCCACCTGGTGGATTCGCCAGGCCATCACCCGCTCGATCGCGGACCAGGCGCGCACCATCCGCATCCCGGTGCACATGATCGAGACGATCAACAAGCTGGTGCGCACCAGCCGCCAGATGCTGCACGAGATCGGCCGCGAGCCGACGCCCGAGGAACTGGCCGTGCGCCTGGCCATGCCGCTGGAGAAGGTGCGCAAGGTGCTCAAGATTTCCAAGGAGCCGATCAGCCTGGAGACGCCCATCGGCGACGAGGAGGACAGCCACCTGGGCGACTTCATCGAGGACAAGAACGCGGTCATCCCGCTCGACGCGGCGATCCAGGGCAACCTGCGCGAAACCACGACGCGGGTGCTGGCCAGCCTGACCCCGCGCGAGGAGCGCGTGCTGCGCATGCGCTTCGGCATCGGCATGAACACCGACCACACGCTGGAGGAGGTGGGCCAGCAGTTCTCGGTCACGCGCGAGCGCATACGCCAGATCGAGGCCAAGGCGCTCAGGAAGCTCAAGCACCCGAGCCGCTCCCGCAAGCTCAGGTCCTTCCTGGATACCTGACAGGTATCAGATGCCAGGTATCAGGCATCAACCAAAGGCCCACCTCTGATACCTGTTCTCTGATACCTGATCCCTGTATCCTGTCCTGGGCCCGTAGTTCAGCGGTCAGAACCCACCGCTCATAACGGTGTTGTCGCAGGTTCGAATCCTGCCGGGCCCACCACTAAGTCTCTGTTTTCACTGCGTATTTAGAAAATTGATGCATTGAGTCCATCACGAACTCACGACACCGCATTGCAGTTCGACTCCAGTCTCTGCGTCAATTGGCCCGATTTTTTGGCTATTTAGTCTCTGGTTGGCGAATCCGCGATTTTGAGGCGGAATTAATTAA
>JAZGBC010000088.1:0-11872 GCA_036444495.1 Kiloniellales bacterium | reverse complement strand
CATGACGCCCGGGTTGACGTGGGGCAGCAGCCCGGTCTCCTCGAACACCAGGCGCGCGGCCTCGGCCAGGTAGGAGATCGTGGTCTCGTGTCCCAGGCGGGCCAGCGCCTCGCGCGCCGCGCGGTAGCGCAGCTCCGGCTTGTCGCCCAGGGTGAAGAGCGCCTCCTTGCAGCCGGCCGCCGCGCCGGCGCGTGCGATCTCCAAGACCTGTTCGAGCGTGAGGTAGGCGACGCCGTTTCGCCCCGGCGGCTCGGCGAAGGTGCAGTAATGGCAGACGTCGCGGCACAGCTTGGTGAGTGGAATGAAGACCTTGCGTGAATAGGTGACGAGACTGCCGTGGCCGCGGTCGCGCAGTCCGCGCGCTTCCGCCATGAGTGCCTCGAGGTCCGTGCACTCGGCGAGCGCAAGCGCCCGGTCGCGGGACAGGCGGGTCATGGCCGGTCTCCGGCCGCGCACGCGGGCACTACCGTCTGTTCCACGCGCAGGACGGCGTGGCTCCGGGTCGAACCGGGCGTTTCCATGAGTGCGCGCAGGTCCTCCGGCGTGTCGATGTCGAGGCCCAGGCCGGGCAGGCGCAGAACCCGGGTGTCGATTCCTGCCTCCCGCGCCGCCGCTTGGTGGCGGGCGAAGCTGTCCTCCCCGAAGCAGGGCGAAATCGCCTGCGGCGGTGCGCAGAGGAGCGCGTTGGTGCCCAGCCCCTTGCGGTCCGGGACCAGGGCGAGACCGGGCGCGGCGCGCTGCGCGGTAAGAATCTGGCCGATCTCGCTCGCGTCGGCCAGCGGCAGGTCGGCCGGCAGAACGAGCAGTCTTGCGCAGCCCTCGGCCGCGAGAACCCGCGCCGCCTCGGCCACGGCGCTGTTCAAGCCCATAGCCGTTTCCGGGATGACGCGCAGGCCGCGCGCCCGCGCAGCTTCGACGATCCCGGCATCGCGGCTGATGAGCGCCACGCCATCCAGCGCCGGCACCTCCGCGAGCGCATCGAGAACGTCGGCCAGCATGGCGAGCGACAGGGCGCGCCGCGCCGCCGGGTCGAGCACGCCGGCCAGGCGCCCCTTTGACGCGTCGAGCTCCTTCACGGGCACCAGGGCCCAGGCCGCACCCCGGGTCATGACGCGGCACCCTCGCGCAGGCGGTCTGCGGGCGCGCTCCGCCTATCGAGTTGGGCGGCGAAATCCAGGACTTCCCGCGCCAGGGCGATGCGGTCATCGAGGCTGGTCATGACGGTCTTGGTGACGCGTGCGGGCAAGGAGATTTCCTCCGCCTCCGCCGCGTCCGCCCGGTCGAGCACCAGGCCGTCGATGAGGTCCCCGTAATGCTCGGCGACCGCGCGCGAGGTGACCGGCACGCCCAGCTCCTGCATGATCTTGGCGGTCGGGCCCTTGAGCGCTCGCCCGCCGACCAGGGGCGAAACGGCGACGACCGGTGCGGCGCAGTTTCTAAGTGCGGCGCGCAGGCCGGCAAGCGCCAGGATCGGGTCGACGCTGAGGTAGGGGTTGGAGGGGCAGATCACGACGGCGGCGAGCGCCGGGTCGGCGAGCGCGCGCAGGACGTCCGGGTTGGGCCGCGCAGCCTCCGCGCCCTCGAAGGAGATGCCGGTCACGCGCGGCGCGCAGCGCTCGCGCACGAAGTAATGCTGGAACGGCAAGGGGCCGTCCGGCGTGTGGACGAGGGTGCGCAGGGGGTCGTCGGACATGGGCAGGATGCGGGCGCTGAGCCCGAAACGCCCGGCAAAGGCCGCACAAACGTTCGAAAGGCTTTCGCCGGCGTGCAGCCTGCGGGTCCGCTCCAGGTGCAGCGCCAGGTCGCCGTCGCCCAGTTGGAACCAGGTCTCGCCGCCGAGGCCTTCGAGCGCCGCCATGAAGGTCCAGGTCTCGTTTGCCCGGCCCCAACCGGTTTCGGGATTGCTGCTGCCCGAGAGGGTGTAAAGCACGGTATCGATGTCGGGCGAGATGTGCAGCCCCAGGTGCTCGAAATCATCGCCCGTGTTGACCACCACCGTGAGCGCGCCTGGCGCCAGGTGTTTGTAAAGGCCGAGCGCCAGCTTGGCGCCGCCGATGCCGCCGCAGAGCGCGAGCACCGGGCCCCCCGGGCCCATTGGCTCTTTCGCCGCGCTCATCTGAACAGGTCCTCCACCTTGGGGCGCAGCAGCGCACGGCCATCCGTCGCCGGCTCGGCCCAGTTCAGGCCGCGAAGCAGCACCAGGGGCAGGCCCTCGTCCGCCTGGCCCATGAGCAGCGCGGCGGCGGCGGCGATCTCGTCGGCGAAACCGGTCTGGGTCACGTCCAAGGTCCGTCCGAACAGGTCCTTGCGGCCGATCATATCACGAAGCGCCGGCAGTCCCGCAGCGCCCAGGGCGATCCCGGTGACACCGTTGCGCCAGGCGCGCCCGACGGAATCGCTCACGATCACGCCCAGTTTCACGCCGTAGCGCGCCTCGAGCCGTGTCCTGAGCGCGGCCGCCGAGGCGTCCGGGTCCTTGGGCAGGAGCAGGACCCGTTCGGCGCCCTCCTGCGGGGCCAGGTTCGAGCGGTCGACGCCGGCATTCGCCAGCACCAAGCCGAGCTTGTGCGCCACCACCAGGACACCCGGTTTGTGCGCCACGACCTCTTCCGATTCGGACAGGATGACCTCGACCAGGCGCGGATCCTTGTCCACGTCCCGGGCGAGGCCGCGCGCGCGTTCCGAGGGAGTGACCGCGCCCAAGTCGAGGTAGCGGTTCTCCGCCTTGGAGACGATCTTCTGCGCGACCACCAGCACGTCGCGCCCGGCGGGCATGAGTCGGGCGCTCTCCAGCGCGGCGATAAGAATCTCCGCGAGATCGTCCCCGGGCTCGACCAGAGGGATGCCGGGGACGGCGGTCAGGGTGAGGGAAGGCGCGGGCATGGCGTGTACCCCCCTCAGTCATCGCCCGGAGGCTGGTCCAGGTCCAGTCCGGTGATGCGAATCCCCGCGCCGTCCACCTTGTAACGCTTGTTGATGCCGATCAGCACGGAGGTCAGCGCCTCGGTCGCCGCGGAGTTCGCCAGGGGCCCGCCATGCAGGCCGCGCAGGCCGAGCGCCTCAATGAGGACGATAACCATCTCGCGGGTCACCGCCTTGTCCCCGCAAACCAGCACGTCGCAGTCGATTTCCATGCCCTGGGCCAGCTTGTGCGCCGCCACGTTGTGAAAGGCGGAGACGACCTGGGTCCGCTCGCCCAGAAACGCTTGCGCCGCCTGGGCCGCCGAGCCTTCGGGCGGCAACTGCGCGCGCGCCACCTTGGGCGGCTTGAGCGGCACGGTGGCGTCGACCACGATCTTGCCTTCGGCCGACTCCTTTATCTCCGAAAGCGTGGCCTGGTGCGCCGCGTAGGGCACGGTGACGACGACGATGTCGCCGGCCGCGGCCGCCGCCGCGTTGTCCAGGCCGCGCAACGGCCCGGTCACGCCCGTCTCCGCGAGGGCGCGCGCCGCCGCCTCGGCCTTTTCCGCCGAGCGCGAACCGATCACGATCGGATAGCCCTTGGCCGCCCAACGCTTGGCCAGGCCGCCACCGAGCGCGCCGGTGCCGCCGACGATCGCGAGCGTGGGAAGGGGACCGGCCATGGGCCCGCTCAGCCGGAGCCGGCCGCGCCGTAGCCGCCGGCGCCCGGGGTCTCAATGACGAAGACGTCGCCCGGGTTCATCTCGGCCATGTCCGTGCCCGACAGCTCTTCGATCGTGCCGTCGGCGCGTTCCACGTAGTTGCGCCCCGTTTTGCCCGGCTCGCCGCCCGCCATGCCGTAGGGCGGCACCCGCCGGTGGCCGGAGACGATGGCCGCGGTCATGGGCTCCAGGAAGCGGACCCGGCGGATGATCCCGTCGCCGCCCCGGTGCCGGCCCGCGCCGCCCGAACCGTGGCGGATCGAGAAGGACTCGAGAATTACCGGGAAGCGCCATTCCAGGATCTCCGGATCGGTGGCCAGCGTATTGGTCATGTGGGTGTGCACGGCGCTGGTGCCGTCGTAGCCGGGCCCGGCGCCATGGCCGCCGCAGATGGTCTCGTAGTTCTGGTATCCGGCGTCGTTGCCGAAGGTGAAGTTGTTCATGGTGCCCTGGCAGGCGCCCATCAGGCCGAGCGCGCCCAAAAGCGTATCGGTGATGGCCTGCGAGGTCTCCACGTTGCCCGCGACCACGGCCGCCGGATAGGAGGGGTTCAGCATGGAACCTTCGGGGATGATGACCTTGAGCGGCTTGAGACAGCCGCCGTTCAGCGGAATGTCGTCGTCCACCATGAGCCGGAAGACATAGAGCACCGCCGCCATGGCGACGGCCGAGGGGGCGTTGAAGTTGCTGTTCTGCTGCGGCGCAGTCCCGGTGAAATCGATCACCGCCTCGCGCTTCTTCCGGTCGACCTTGATGGAGACGCAGATCTTGGCGCCCGAGTCCATCTCGTAGCAGAACTCGCCGTCCTTGAGCACGCCAAGGACCCGGCGCACCGATTCCTCGGCGTTGTCCTGGACGTGCTTCATGTAGGCGTGCACCACGTCGAGCCCGAAGTGCTCGACCATCTTGTGCAGCTCCTGCACGCCTTTCTCGTTGGCCGCGATCTGGGCCTTCAGGTCGGCCAGGTTGTGGTGGAAGTTGCGCGTCGGATAGGGCGCGGCCATGAACAGCTCCTCCGTCTCCTTCTCCATGAGACGGCCGTCGGAGACGAGCTGGAAGTTGTCGATCAGCACCCCTTCCTCGTCGATGTGCTTGCTGTTGGGCGGCACCGAGCCCGGCGTGATGCCGCCGATCTCGGCATGGTGCCCGCGCGAAGCGACATAGAACAGGATATCTCCGCCCTCCTTGTCGAAGACCGGCGTGATCACGGTCACGTCGGGCAGATGGGTGCCGCCGTTGTACGGCGTGTTCAGCATGAACACGTCGCCCGGCTTGATGGTGCCGCGGCGCTGCTGGGCCACGGTCTTGACGCTCTCGCTCATGGAGCCGAGATGCACCGGGATGTGCGGTGCGTTGGCCACCAGGTCGCCCTCGGCGTTGAAGACGGCGCAGGAGAAGTCCAGCCGCTCCTTGATGTTGACGGAATAGGAGGTGTTCTGCAGGACCACGCCGGTCTGCTCGGCGATCGACATGAACAGGTTATTGAACACCTCGAGCATGACCGGATCGGCTTCCGTGCCGACGCCGGTCTGGCCCAGGCGCGGCTCGACGCGGGTCAGGATCAGGTGGTCGCGCTGGGTGACCTCGGCGGCCCAGCCCGGCTCGACCGCGGTGGTCGCGTTGGCGTCGATGATGACCGCCGGCCCACTTACCTTGCTGCCGGGCTTCATCTGGTCGCGGTCATAGACGGCGGTGCTTCGTGGCGCGCCGGCCATGAAGGTCTGCACCTCGGCAAGCTTATCGGGTCCGCCTGCGCCGGCTGGAACCTCAAGCTCCGGATCGGCGACCTCGGCCGCCCCGCCGATGACCTCGATGGTTGCCGCCTCGATGATGTGCCGCTTCTCGGGCGCGATGAAGCCGTACTGCTGATGGTGGGCGGTCTCGAAGGCGGCGACCATGGTGGCCCGGTCCGCGAAGTCTATGATGAGCGGCGAGTCCGTGCCTTCGTAACGCAGGTGCACCTGGCGCACCACCTCGATGCGGTCGGGCTCCGCGCCCTGGCGGATGATCTCCTCATGGCCATCGGCCTGCATCTCGTCCATGACGGACTCGACCTCGCCCACCAACTCGTCGGTCAGGATCGCCTCGACCGCGCGTTCGCGCATGACCCTGAGGTCCGCCAGGCCCATGCCGTAGGCCGACAGGACCCCGGCGAGGGGATGGACGAACACGCGCGTAATACCGAGCGCGTCGGCGACCAGGCAGGCATGCTGGCCGCCCGCACCGCCGAAGCAGTTGAGCGTGTATTCGGTGACGTCGTAGCCGCGCTGGATCGAGATCTGCTTGATCGCGTTGGCCATGTTGTCGACCGCGATCTTGAGAAAGCCCTCGGCGGTTTGCTCGGGGCTGCGGGTGTCGCCGGTGGCCGCCTCGATCTCGGCGGCAAGTGCGGCGAACTTCTCGCGCACCACCTTCTCGTCCAGGGGTTGGTCGCCACCCGCGCCGAAGATCTTGGGGAAGAAGCGGGGCTGAATCTTGCCGACCATCAGATTGGCGTCGGTGACGCACAGCGGTCCGCCGCGGCGATAGCAGGCCGGGCCCGGATCGGCGCCCGCCGAGTCCGGCCCGACCCGGTAGCGCGCGCCGTCGAAGTGCAGGATCGAGCCGCCGCCCGCGGCCACGGTGTGAATGCGCATCATCGGCGCGCGGATGCGCACGCCGGCCACCAGCGTCTCGAACGAGCGCTCGTACTCGCCGACGTAATGGGCCACATCGGTCGAGGTGCCGCCCATGTCGAAACTGATGATCTTGTCGTAGCCGCCCAGACCCGCGGTGCGCACGGCGCCGACCACCCCGCCGGCCGGCCCGGACAGGATGCTGTCCTTGCCGTGGAAGAAGCGGGCGTCGGCCAGGCCGCCGTTCGACTGCATGAACAGGAGCCGGGCGCCGCCCAGATGCTGGGTGATGCGGTCCACATAGCGGCGCAGGATCGGCGAGACGTAGGCATCGACGACCGTGGTGTCGCCGCGCCCGACCAGCTTCATCAGCGGGCTCACCTCATGCGAGACCGAGACCCGTGGAAAGCCGATTTCCCGGGCGATCTTGGCCACCGCCTCCTCGTGGGCGTGGTGGCGGTAGCCGTGCACGAAGACGATGGCCACCGAGCCGATGCCGTCGCGATGGGCCTGTTCCAGCGCCTCGCGCGCGCCGTCGAGATCGATCGGCACCAGCACCTCGCCGTCGGCGGTCAGGCGCTCGTCGACCTCGACCACGCACTCGTAGAGCAGGTCGGGCAAGATGATCTGGCGCGCGAAAAGTTTCGGCCGGTTCTGATAGCCGATGCGCAGGGCGTCGCGGAATCCCTTGGTGATGAGAAGCAGCGTGCGGTCGCCCTTGCGCTCCAGCAGCGCGTTGGTCGCCACCGTGGTGCCCATCTTGACCGCGTCGATGTCCTCGGTCGGCAGGTCTTCGTCCGCGCCGATCCCAAGCAGATCGCGGATGCCCTGGAGCGCCGCGTCCTCGTAGCGCTCCGGGTTCTCCGACAGCAGCTTATGGGTGATCAGCCCGCCGTCGGGCTTGCACGCCACGATGTCCGTGAAGGTGCCGCCGCGGTCAATCCAGAACTGCCAGCGGCCGTTGCTTCCGTTGGTTTTACTCACCCCAGACCCCCATCGACTCACAGAAGCGCGCCTTGTTTCCGCGCCTCAAGGACGGCATAACATAGGCCGAATGTCACGCCTTTCCCGGAGAAACCGCTACGCAAGGCCTATGGTACTAAGATTAGAATGACCATACTATAGACTTATTCGTAGAATCAATTAGATTGAGAGATTCTTTCGGCGAACAGTCGCGCTGGCGCCTTATGTTGTGATAGTGCGGAACGTATCACCAGTAGGAACACTAGATGACAGGCCAACTAGCCAAAACGTATGAACGCAGCCGGGTTCCGCTGTATCTCCAGGTCGCCTCCGCGCTCAGGCGGCGGATCGAGGAGGGGCAGTGGCAGACCGGGCAGAAGATCTCGACGCTCGAAGAGTTGGAATCCGAATTCCAGGTCGCCCGCGTCACAGTGCGCCAAGCCGTGGACCTTTTGCAGAAAGAGGGCCTGGTCCAGCGACGGCAGGGCAAGGGCACGTTCGTCTCCCGCACCATCAAGGATAAACGCTGGTTGCAGCTGGAAACCAACTGGTCGTCGCTGGTCGCGACCATCGAGGACAACGTACCGCGCCTGCTGCCGGTCAAGAAGGCGCCGCCACCACCGCGCCTCGAGCCGGACGAGGGCGTGCCGGCGGAATCCTACGAATACATCCGCAGCATCCAGTCGCGCAACGGCGAGCCTTACGCGCTTGTCGGCGTGCACCTGGCCAAGGCCGTCTACGACCTGGCGCCCGAGGCCTTCCGGACCCGTGCCGCGCTGCCGGTCCTCTCCACCTTGCCCGGCGTCGAGATCGCGCGCGCTCACCAGACCCTGGTCATCGGGTCCGCCGACATGGAGACCGCGGATCACCTCAAAGTGGCGCTCAACTCGCCCACGGCCGAGGCCCACTGCGTGGTCACCGATACCGCCGGTGTGGCCATCTACGTGGGCGATATCATCTATCGCGGCGATTGCGTGAAGCTCAACATCGATCTCCGGCCCAACGGAGACGTTTGACGGGCCGGGCGCCTCTCGGCCAGGAAACCCGTCCGGCCGGCCACGACGGGCGCGGCCAGACAGGGAGAGCGTAGATGACGGAGACGGGGGTCGGCGCCCGCTTGCCGCGCAAGGAAGACGACCGGTACCTGCGCGGCCGCGGCCAGTACGTTGCCGACATCAAGCTGCCGGGGATGAAGGACGTGGCATTCCTGCGCAGCCCCATAGCACACGGGCGCATTCGCGCCATACGGATCCCCGGGAAATGGCGTGATTCGGTCTTCACGGCCGAAGACCTGGAGGGCGTGAAGCCGATTCGAGCGGTTTGCGCCCTGCCCGGCTTCAAGCCTTCGGAACAGCCGCCGCTCGCCAGCGGCAAGGTGCGCCAGGTGGGCGAGCTGCTGGCCATGTGCGTCGCCGAAACCCGGGCCGAGGCCGAGGACATCGCCGCCGAGGTCGAGGTCGATTTCGAGGAACTGCCCGCGGTCGTGGACATGTTGGCGGCGCGCGCGGCGGACGCGCCGCTGGTCCATGAGGAATGGGGCGACAACGTTTTTCTCGAAACGCTGATCGACGCAGACCTGGACCCCGTGAAGGAACGCGCCCCGATCCGGGTCACGCGCGAGATTCGCACGGCGCGCCAATGCATGATGCCGATCGAAGGCCGGGGGGTGGTCGCGGCCTGGGATACCCGCCGCGAGCAACTCGTCGTCCATAGCGCCGCACAGATGCCCCACATCACGCGGACCGGCCTGGCCGAATGCCTCGGCCTCGACCACGGCCAGATCAGAGTCGTCTCGCCCGATGTGGGCGGCGGCTTCGGCTACAAGGGCATCCTCCTGCCCGAGGAGGTCTGCCTGTCCTGGCTGGCCAGGCACCTCGATCATCCCGTGCGCTGGATCGAGGATCGCCGCGAACACCTGACGGCCTCGGCCAACTGCCGCGAGCACCACTACCTGATCACCGCATACGCCGAAGCCGACGGGACGCTGCTCGCCATCGACGCCGAAGCGACGGTCGATTCCGGCGCCTATTCCATCTATCCCTTCACGGCCTGCCTGGAGGCGGCCCAGATCGGCAGCATCCTGCCGGGGCCCTACGACTTTCCGGTCTACCGCTGCCGCACCTGGTCGGTGGCCAGCAACAAGTCGCCGATCATGCCCTACCGCGGCGTCGCCCGTACCGGGGTCTGCTTCGCCATGGAACTGATCCTGGATGCGGTGGCGCGCGAAGCGGGCGTGGAGCCCTACGAGGTGCGGCTCAAGAACCTGGTGCCGCCGGAGGCCATGCCCTTCGACAACATCACAAACAAGCACTTCGACAGCGGCGATTATCCGGAGTCGCTGCGCCGCGCGGTTCAGGCGATCGGCTTGGCCGCTGTGCGCGAACGGCAGGCGCGCGGCGAGCCCGATGGGCGGTTGATCGGCGTCGGTTTCGCCATCTACTGCGAGCAGGCGGCCCACGGCACCTCGGTCTATTCGGGCTGGGGCATCCCCATGGTGCCGGGCCACGAGCAGGCCACCGCGCGCATCACCCCGGACGGGGGGCTCGAACTCAGGGTCGGGGTGCAGTCGCACGGCCAGGGTATGGAGACCACGCTGGCACAGGTCGCCAACCAGATACTCGGTATCGACCCGGGCAAGGTGAAGCTGGTGCACGGCGATACCGAATACACGCCCTATTCGACGGGGACCTGGGGCTCGCGCTGCATGGTCATGGCCGGCGGCGCGGTCGCCGCCGCGTGCAGGGAGTTGGCCGGGCGCGTGGCCAGGATCGGCGCGCATTTGCTCCAGGTGCCGGCCGAAGAGGTCACGGTCGGGGGCGGCAAGGTCCAAGGGGACTCGGGGAGCGTCGGGATCGACGAGGTGGCCAAGGCCTGGTACCTGCGGCCCCAGGACCTGCCCGAAGACGTCGACCCCGGCGGCCTTGAGATCACGGCGGGCTACAAGCCGAAACGCGATACCGGGACCTTCAGCTACGCCAGCCACGCCGTGATCGTCGCAGTGGACAGCGAGTTGGGCGCGGTCGAGATACTGGACTACGCCGTGGTCGAGGACGGCGGCACGCTGGTCAATCCCATGATCGTCGAGGGCCAGATCCGGGGCGGCGCGGCCCAGGGCATCGGGACCGCGCTCTACGAGGAAATGCCGTTCGACGGCGCCGGCCAGCCCCTTGCCTCGACGCTTGCCGACTATCTGATCCCGGGACCCACCGAATTGCCGGACTTTCGCATCCAGCATATGGAGACGCCCTCGCCCTACACCGAGTTCGGGGTCAAGGGTATCGGCGAAGGCGGCGCCATCGCGCCGCCGGCGGCGATCGCGAATGCGGTCAACGACGCACTCAGGCCCCTGGGCGCAGAGGTGGCCGAATCCCCGATCACGCCGCAACGCTTGCTGGCGGCAATCGCCGCGGCCCGCGGCAGCGCGGGAGACGGCGCGCCATGAAGCCGGTGGCCTTCGACTACGCACGGCCCGCCAGTCTCGACGAGGCCGTCGCGTTGTTGACCTCCGGGGCGGGCGTGGTCAAGTGCCTGGCCGGCGGCCAATCGCTCGGGCCCATGCTCAATCTGCGCCTGGTGCAGCCCGACCTCCTGGTGGATATCACGCGCCTTCCCGAGCTCACGCGGGTCGAGGAAGAGGACGACGGGCTCCTGCTCGGCGCCTGTACGACACATGCGGCCATCGAGGACGGGCGCGTGCCGGACGTGACCGGCGGCGTGCTGCCCGCGGTGGCGGCCGGCATCGCCTACCGGGCCGTGCGCAGCCGGGGCACCATCGGCGGCAGCCTGGTCCACGCCGACCCTGCCGCCGACTGGATTTCGGCGCTGGCGGCACTGGGCGCCGAGGCCGTCGTCCATGGCAGCGCGGGACGGCGCCGGATTCCGGTCGTGGACTTCATGGCCGGGGTGTTCGAGACGGTTCTCGAGCCGGGCGAAATCCTCGAGGCCGTGCGCGTGCCCAGGCTGGGGCCGAAGGCGCGCTGGGGCTTCTACAAGGTCTGCCGCAAGACCGGCGAGTTCGCCCACGCGATCGGCGCCGTGCTGCACGATCCCGCGCGCGGGGTGTGCCGCGCCGTGGTCGGCGCGACCGACTCCAGGCCGATCGTGCTGGACGATGCCGGCCCGCTCCTTAAAGGCGTCGACCGCGCGGCTGTGTTCGGCTTGCTGCGCGAACGTGGCCTGGGCGGCGATGCCTACAACCTTCAAATCCATGCGGTCGCGCTCGAGCGCGCGCTGCGGCAGGCATCATGACCGGCAAGTCCGTCAGCCTCACCGTCAATGGCCACGCCGTGACCGCCACGGTCGAGCCGCGCACCCACCTGGCCGACTTCCTGCGCGAGCAGCTCCTGCTCACCGGCACCCATCTTGGCTGCGAGCACGGGGTCTGCGGCGCCTGCACGGTGGAGATCGACGGCGAGATCGCGCGCTCCTGCATCACCTTCGCGGTCACTTGCGACGGCGCCCGCATCCGCACCATCGAAGGCTTCGACGACGATCCGGTCATGGACCGGCTGCGCCGCGCCTTCACCGAGGAACACGGCCTGCAATGCGGCTACTGCACCCCGGGCATGCTGATCGCCGCGCGCGACATCGTCACCCGCCTGCCCACGGCCGACCCGCGCCGCATCCGGGTCGAGCTCTCCGGCAACCTGTGCCGCTGCACCGGCTATCAGG
>JAZGBC010000087.1:0-10029 GCA_036444495.1 Kiloniellales bacterium | reverse complement strand
ATCATGGGGGCCGGCGCGGTGGGCGCCTATTTCGGCGCGCGCCTGGCGGCCGACCACAACGAGGTGATCTTCATCGCGCGCGGGGCGCACAAGGAGGCCATGCGGCGGAACGGCCTCAAGGTGATCTCGCCGCTGGGCGACGTGGAAATCGCCGCGCCCGAGGTCATGGACGACCCGGCGGAGATCGGCTTCTGCGACGTGATCCTGTTCTGCGTGAAGTTGTGGGACGTGGAAGCCGCGGCCGAGATCATCAAGCCGCTCATCTCCAACGACACCTGCGTCGTGCCCCTGCAGAACGGCGTCACGGTCGAGGACCAGCTGTCGGAATTGATCGGCGCGAAGCACGTCATGGGCGGGGTGTGCAAGATCTCGGTCTCCATCGAGGCGCCCGGGGTGATCCGCCAGCATGGCGATTTCGCCTGGCTCGCCTTCGGCGAGCGGGACGGCGAGCCCACCTGGCGTCAGGAATGCCTCCATTCGGCCTGCCTCAGCGCCGGGCTCAACGTGGACAGCTCCCGAGCCATCGAGGTGAACATCTGGGAGAAATTCGTCTTCCTCTCGCCCTTCGCCGGGGCCACCGCCTTTTACCGGGCGCCCGCCGGCCAGATCGTGGCGGACCCGGAGAAGCGCGCGCGCTTCGAGCGCCTGCTGCGCGAGACCGCCGCGGTGGGCCGGGCCAGGGGCGTGGCCTTGGCGGACGACCTGGAGGCCCGGACGCTCGCCTTCGTGGAGACCGTCCCGCCCGCCATGACCGCCTCCATGGCGAAGGACCTGGAGGCGGGCCGGCGCCTGGAGCTGGACTGGCTGACCGGCGAGGTGGTGCGCCTCGGCACGGAACTCGGCGTCGACACCCCCGAGAACGCCGCCGTCTATGAGGCGCTCAAGCCCTATGCGATGGGCGCGGGTAGCTAGCCGACCAGACTGCCGAAAGGCATCGAGATTTGGAATAGTCCCGGGTGCGGGTGTAAGCTTGCGCGCGATGCCGTTAGGTTGGTTTAGGAGGCCGGTGTGACCGAGGCCGATCCCTGGTGGGTGAGGGGCACGCTCTACGAGAACTGCAACTGCCAGCTTCTCTGCCCGGCCCACGTGTCCTTCAAGCAGGACTGCCACGAGGACCCCTGCCTCGGGTTCTGGGGCATCCGCGTGGACAAGGGCCGCTTCGGCCGGCTGGTGCTGGACGAGCAGAACGCGGTCGTCGCCTATCAGTCGCCCAAGCAGATGCACACCTCGGGCTGGACCGTGCGCATCTACCTGGACGACGCGGTGGACGCGGAGCAGCAGCGCGCCATGGAGCAGATCCTGAGCGGCGAGGTGGGCGGGCCCTGGGAGATCCTGGGCAAGTTCGTGGCCGACCGCCTCGAGACCCGCGCGGCCCGCATCGAGTTCACCGACCAGGGCAAGGAGAAGCGGCTGCACGTGGAGGGCGTGCTCGATTGCCTGCTGCTCAGCGTGGAGAGCAGGAAGACCGGCCAGCCCGCCACCCTCGGCAACCTGTTCAACGTGATCCATTCGGCCATGCAGTACATGGCCCGCGGCTCCTCGCGGATGCACGATGACTTCTTCGACTGGAGCACCGAGAAGAAACACGGGCTCTATTCCGAGTTCTCCTGGACCGGGCCGTAGGTTCTCTAGGACCGGGCGAGCGAGAAAAAACCCCGGGCAAGGCGGGATTTTCGGTTGCCGCCCGCAGCCGAGTTTGGAAACATACAGGGGAGAGGGTCCGACGGGCCCCGGGACGGGACAAGAATCATGAAATTTGCCGGGAGGAACTTATGACGCAGAGGGAGGCTTCCGCGGCGCGCTGCGCCGCGCTCGTTGGGTCCTATACGAGCGGCAAGACGACGCTCATGGAGGCTCTGCTGCACACGGCGGGCGCCATTCACCGCAAGGGGTCGATCACGCAGGGCAACACGGTGGGCGATCCCTCGCCCGAGGCGCGCCGCCGCCAGATGAGCGTCGAACCCAATTTGGCGCACTGCGAATACCTGGGGGATCACTGGTCGATCGTCGATTGCCCGGGCTCGATCGAGTTGGCGCACGACCGCAGCACCGCCCTCATGTCGGCCGACGTCGCAGTAATCGTGGCCGAGCCGGAGCTGGTCAAGACGCTGATCCTGGCGCCCCTATTCAAGTTCCTGGACGACCACAAGATCCCGCACATCCTGTTCGTCAACAAGATGGACAAGGCGTCGGTGCGGGTCGCCGAGCTGATGCAGGCGCTGCAGTCGGTTTCCTCCAGGCCGCTCGTGCTGCGCCAGGTGCCGATCCGCGAGAGCGATGAGGTCACCGGCTTCGTCGACCTGGTGAGCGAGCGGGCCTACCGCTACAAGGAAGGCGCCGTATCTGACCTCATCGAAATGCCCGAGGCGATCAAGGACCGCGAGGGCGAGGCGCGCCAGGATATGCTGGAATCCCTGGCGGATTTCGATGACGACCTGCTGGAGCAGTTGCTCGAGGATAAGGTCCCGGCGCCGGAGGAAATCTACGGCCAACTCGCCAAGGACCTGCGGGAAGACCTGATCGTCCCGGTGCTGTTCGGCTCCGCCGAGCTCAGCAACGGGATCAAGCGCCTGTGGAAGGCGCTGCGTCACGAGGCGCCACAGCCCGCCGTCACCGCCGAGCGCCTCAAAATCCCCACGGGCGGCGACCTCGCCGCCTCGGTGTTCCGCATCATGCACCAGTCGCACACCGGCCGCATGACCATGACCCGCATCTGGCGCGGCCAGATCAGCGACGGCCTGACCATCGGCGACGAACGAGTCTCGGGCCTGTTCCACGTAATGGGCGGGGAGAATCAGAAGATTTCCACGGCGGGCGAGGGCGAGGTGGTCGCCCTTGGACGCATGGAGGAGACCCGGGCCGGTGATCTGCTCACCTCGGCCGGGCGGGTGACCGATTCGGGCATGGTCTGGCTGGAGCCGCCCGAGCCCGTCTTCGCGCTGGCGGTGCAGCCGCTCAACCGGCAGGACGAGGTCAAGCTCACCGGCAGTATCGCCAAGCTGATCGAGGAAGACGCTTCGCTCTCCGTCGAGCACAACGCCGATACCGGACAGATGCTGATCTGGGGCCAGGGCGAGATCCATCTGAAAATCGCGACCGAGCGCTTGAAGAGCAAATACAACGTGGAGGTCCAGGTCTCGCCGCGGCAGACCGCCTACAAGGAGACCATCCGCAAAAGCACGCAGCAGCATTCGCGCTTCAAGCGCCAGACCGGCGGCCATGGCCAGTTCGGCGACGTGCATGTGGAGATCAAGCCCCTGCCGCGCGGCAGCGGCTTCGAGTTCGTCAACAAGATCGTCGGCGGGTCGGTGCCGAGGCAGTACATCCCGGCGGTGGAGCACGGCGCCAAGGATTACCTGCAACGCGGTCCGCTCGGCTTCCCCGTGGTCGATCTGTCGGTCACCCTGTTCGACGGCCAGTTTCACGCGGTCGACAGTTCCGACATGGCCTTCAAGACCGCGGGGCGCATGGCCATGGCCGAAGGCCTGCCGAACTGTGCGCCGGTCCTGCTCGAGCCCATCTACCAGGTGACGGTCATCGTACCGGCGGACTTTACCGCCAAGATCCACGGCCTGATCAGCGGCCGCCGCGGCCAGATCGTCGGCTTCGAGCCAAAGCCAGGTTGGGAAGGCTGGGACGAGGTGAAATGCCGGATGCCCCAGGCCGAGTTGGGCGACCTGATCATCGAGTTGCGCTCGCTCACCTTCGGGGTGGGCAGCTTCGTGTGGAGCTTCGATCACCTGCAGGAGCTGACCGGCAAGTCGGCTGAAAAGGTGATCCAGGAGCGCCGGGACGCGCTCGAAGCCCGGTAGGGCGCACCATGCCCGAGGCCGAGGCAGTCCTTTGGCGCGAGGCCGCGGCCCTGCTCTATGCCGCGCGCCGGGATATCCAGCCGCTGTCCGCCCTGCCCGGGGGCCTGCGCCCGGCGACCGCGAGGGATGCCTATGCCATCCAGGCGGCCCTCTTCGAGCAGAGCGGCGCCCACCTCGCCGGCTTCAAGATCGGCTGCAGCAGCCAGGCGGCGCAGGACTACCTGGCCACGGACGGACCCTTTTACGGTTGCATGTCGCATCAGAGCGTCCACGAAAGCCCGGCCGAGCTGTCCGCCCGGCGCTTCAACTTTCGACTGATGGAGCCGGAGTTCGCCTTCCGGCTGGGGGCGGACCTGCCGGCCCGTTCCCAGGCCTATGGGCGCGACGAGGTGGCCGGGGCGGTGGCCAGCCTGCATCCCGCCTTCGAGGTGGTAACCAGCGCATTTGGCGAGGCCTGGACCGGCGCGGGTGCTCTTTCGCTCACCGCCGACAACGGCGTTCACGGGGCCTTTATCCTGGGGCCGGGGCGCCAGGATTGGCGCGGCCTGGACCTGGCCGCCCACCGGGTCACCCTCCATCGCAACGGGAAGGAGGAGGGCGAGGGCGTGGGCGCCAACGCGCTGGGCCATCCGCTGGCGGCGCTCGCCTGGCTCGCCGGCCAGGGCGTCCTGCGCGGCCGGGGGCTCAAGGCTGGCGATCTGGTGACCACCGGCGTGGTCACGCCCTTCATCTATGTCGAGGCCGGGGACGAGGTGCGGGCCGATTTCGGCGAGCTTGGCCAGGTGGAGCTGCGCTTTACCCCCTGAAAACTGTCCGTTTCAATGACGGAAACGTGATAATTATTCGCAATAATCTGGCCCGGTGAGGGAGTAAGGTCCCGGCGAGGGAGAAGGCCCCGGGGCAGCTTGTCGAGCGCCGGAGCCTATCCCTTTCGTATGTTGAGTGAAGAGGGATAGGCGATGCTGATCAAGATCAGGCGTGGCTGGGAGCTGCCGGACTCGGCCGCCACGCCGGAGGACATCTTTCACGGCCGCCGCCGCCTGTTGAAGCTCGCCGCCGCCGGGCCGATCCTGCTTGCCGCGCCGGGCGTTCTGGCCGGCTGCGACGAGCCGCCGCAGGAGGCGGCCGGCGAGCGCGTGACCCAGGTGGCCCAGGCCGCCGCCGGCGACGCCGCCTCCGATGCCGATCCCTCGGCCCACCGCTATCCGGTCCAGCGCAACCTGCGCTACCGCCTGGACCGGGAGCTGACGGATGAAAAGGACGTCACGACCTACAACAACTACTACGAATTCGGCTCCTCCAAGAACATCTGGAAAAAGGCCCAGGCCCTGCCCATCCGGCCCTGGACGGTCAAGATCGCCGGCCTGGTGGAAAAGCCCTTCGAGATCGGCATCGACGAGCTTCTCGACAAGATGCCGCTGGAGGAACGCCTCTACCGCCTGCGCTGTGTCGAGGCCTGGGCCATGGCCGTGCCCTGGAGCGGCTTTGCGCTCAAATCGCTGGTGGAGCTGGCGCGCCCGCTCTCCTCGGCCAAGTATCTCAAGATGGTGACCTTCCACGATCCGGAGACCGCGCGCGGCCAGAAGGCCTCCTGGTATCCCTGGCCCTATGTGGAGGGCCTGACCGTCGCCGAGGCGACAAACGAGCTGGCCTTCATCGCCACCGGGCTCTACGGCAAGCCGATCCCCAAGCAGAACGGCGCGCCGCTGCGCCTCGCCGTGCCCTGGAAGTACGGCTTCAAGTCGATCAAGGGGATCGTGCTTTTCGAATTCACCGACAAGCGCCCGCTCACCTTCTGGGAGGAGATCCAGGCCAGCGAATACGGCTTCTGGGCCAACGTGAACCCGGCCGTGCCGCACCCGCGCTGGAGCCAGGCGAGCGAACGGGTGATCGGCTCCAGCGAGCGAGTGGAGACCCAGATCTTCAACGGCTACGGCGAGTTCGTCGCCGGCCTCTACCAGGGCATCGAGAACGAGAAGCTGTTTATGTAGGGCCCCCCGCGGGGGCAAGGTTTCCCCTGCGCGCTCCGGCTTGCTAGGATTATCCCGGCAAGCGGCGGGAGGCGGCACATGACTCAAGACAACGGACATCTGCGGGCCCGCGTGCCCGGGGGCGGAACCCCGAGGCCCAAAGACTGGGGCGTGGATTCGGAATACGGCACCCTGCGCGACGTGCTGCTCGGGCCGGTCGAGTCCTTCCACTGGATGGAGGACAACGCGGTCTACAGCTCGCTGGTGCGCGACACGCTGCGCAAGGGGCGCCGCTTCGACAAGCAGCTCGCCGTGCGCCAGTACCGCGAGATGGTCGAGGCCTACGAGGACGCCGGGGTCGCGGTCCATTCCCTGGAGGTGAACGAGCTCACCCCCTATCAGGTCTACGCCCGGGATTCGAACTTCATGACGCCATACGGCGCGGTGGTCTGCCAATTGGCCAACCCGCGCCGGCGCGGCGAGTACGCCGAGGTGCTGCGCTTCTACCTCTCCAAGGGCATCCCGGTCTACGACATGGTGAGTTCCGGCAACTTCGAGGGCGGCGATTTCAATATCATCGCGCCGGGCTGCGTGCTCATCGGCTATACCGGCTTCCGCTGCGAGGAGGTCGCCGCCCGGCAGGTCGGCGGCTGGTTCGAGAAGGAAGGCTGGGAGGTCAAGTACGCCGCCATCGATCAGTTCTACGTGCACATCGATCTCATGGTCTGCATGCTGGCCGAGAAGGCGGCGGCGGTCTGCCTCGACACCACCGAGCCCGAGATCTTCGACTGGCTGCGCGCCAAGGGCATCGAGATCGTGCCCGTGAGCTTCGCCGAGACCATGGCCTTGGGCTGCAACGTGGTGGCGCTGGGCGAGGACCGGATCCTGTCCACGGCCGCGGCCGGCGATCTCAACGCCCGGCTGCGCGCGCTCGGCTTTAAAGTCTACGACCCGGACATGACCATGTTCGCCTGGGCCGGCGGCGGTGTGCACTGCATGGCACAGCCGCTCCGCCGCGATCCTGGGTGAGGGTGGGCGAGCGGGATTACGCCGCTCGAATCAAGTGTAGTGGTCCCGTAACTATTGTTACTGAAGTTAAGGGCGGGTAACCGGGGCGGCGTGTATGCGAGAATCCAGGTTACCAGGGTTTACCCGAACGCCCCGTCAGCTTCGCGTTCGAGCACGGCAAGGACTTTGCGCCTAGCCGAGTTGGGCTTTCAAGCGAAGCATAGCATACATCCCGCGACTCGGATAAGATGCGTGCGCCCTGAATGAACTTGAATTGGCTTAACTCATCGAACGTTTCCGTTTCCGTTTCCGGGCAGGGCTTATCCCGGAACATTCGGGGAAGCCGAGTGAGCTTATTCGACAGGCGAGGGGAAAACCTTTTCAGGCAAGCGGAATGGGCTTGCAAGGGGTCCTGTTTGAGCGCCGCGATGGCGGCGGCGGCCTTGGTTGCCTGCGCGCGGGGCAGCCCCTCGCTCGCCAGTCGCAGGGCAGTCTCCGAGATTCTGGATAGTCTTGACAGGTGCGAGGCCATCGACACTCGCGCGGCAAACAATCTTTTCAACAGGTTTACCAGCGGGATTTGCAATCAGCCTGGGAAAGGGCGGGCCACTGCCTTCAGGGCAGTGTCCGCTGTCTCGGGAGATGCGGAAAGCGCGCAGCTCTTGCTTCGGATTTGCCGCGCCGTCGGCCGCGCCGATGGCGGGTCCTCCGCAAGGGAATCGGCTTTGATCGAGGAAATATCCGCCGTCTTGAACGCTCCCGCGCCCGCTGTCTTCGACGGGACAATTATCAGCCGGGATGGCAAGGGCCCCCGGCCTTTCTTCATCACCATAGGGAACGAGAAAGGTGGCACGGGCAAATCGACCACGGCCATGCACCTGGCGGTCGCACTACTCAGGTTTGGATACAGGGTTGGCAGTGTCGATCTCGACGGGCGCCAGGGCACGTTGTCACGATATCTACTGAACCGTGGCGCCCTGGCAAAGACGGCCGGCCGGGAGATTCCAATGCCGGTACACCGGCGCATCGAACCTTCCGAGGCAGCCGACCGCGACGTGGCGGCAAGGGAGGAGACGGCGCGGCTACACGAAGCATTCGCGGAATTGGCCGATCGCCAGATCGTGGTTATCGACACGCCCGGGAGTGACTCGCACCTCTCCCGCCTCGGCCACAGCCATGCCGACATGCTCATCACGCCGATCAACGACACCTTACTCGATATCGATATTTTGGCGCATATCGACCCCAACAAGCGCGAGGTCCGGGCGCCGAGCGCCTATTGCGAGATGGTGTGGGAGCAAAGCGAGCGCCGAGTATCCAGTGGCGGCAAACCGATCGACTGGATAGTCATGCGGAATCGCTTGACCCACATCAACGCACACAACAAGCGCGAGATCGGCCGCCTGCTCGATCGGCTGGCCAAGCGGATCGGCTTCCGCCTGGCATCCGGTTTCGGCGAGCGTATCATCTACCACGAGCTGTTCCTCACGGGGCTGACCGTGCTCGACCTGTCCGATGATCGGCTGCGTGGCTGGAACAATGTCAGCCTCTCTCACGCACGCCAGGAAATTAGCGATCTTTTGCTGGCGATCGGCGTTCCGGAAACGGAGGTCGCCGAAAGGCGCCTTTAGCCGTGTCTAAGGTTCCTAACATTGGGACAATCGCCGGAGGGCTTATGTCTAGCGCTTTCGATCGCCGATGCGCCACGGCCCGACGAGATCGTGCTGCGCCTGGCGGTCGCTGGCGGTGGCCGGCCGCGGCCTCGCGCCCAAAAAAAAGCCGGGACCTAAAAGATCCCGGCAAGTTAAACAGGGAGGCTTCACGTCTGGGAGACGTGGCTGAAGGTATAACACGGGGGTACACGACGTAAAGCCAGCTCCGTGAAAGCCGCAGAACCCTTGCAATCTGGTCTCGGAAGGTATACGTGGGGTAACAGGGTATAACGCCCAAGCACGGACGACCCCGTTACCCCAGTGTTACCCGGAGGCTTCACGTCATGGCAAAAACCCTTACCGCGAAAGCCGTCGAGAAGATGCCCCCCAACCCGGACCGGCGCCTGGAGATTCCCGACGGGCTCCTACCGGGCCTCTATTTCATAGTCCAGCCGAGCGGCGCGAAGTCCTGGGCGGTCCGGTTCCGCGCCAACGGCAAGACGGCCAAGGTGACCCTCGGGCGCTTCCCCGCGATCGAGCTGGCGAAGGCAAGGGAGTTGGCCCGCGACCAGTTCGAGGCGGTGGCGAAGGGGCGAGACCCGGCCGCCGAGAAGCGGGCCGCCAAGGGGACTGGCCAGGCGATTGCCCTGCCGACTACCGTGGGGGGTCTCTGCGATCTTTACGTCGAGCGTCACCTCAAGCGGAACGTCCGGCGCTGGGAGAACGCCAAAGGGGAGATCGAAAACCATATCCGGCCCCGGCTCGGCAGCCTGGCCACGGCGGCCCTGACGCGGGCGCATGTGCGCGAGATGGCCCGGGAGGTTGGCGAGGCCTACCCCGTGGCCGCCAACCGCGCCCTGGCGCGCCTGCGGGCCGTCCTCAACTGGGCGGTGGCCGAAGATCTGGTCGAGGCCAACGTGGCGGCCGGCATCAAGCGCCCGACCCGCGAGGCCCCGGTCGACAGAATTCTGTCGGACACCGAGCTCTGGGCCGTCTGGGATGCCTCGGACGGGCTCAAATACCCGGCCCGGGAATTCGCCCGGCTGCTGATCCTAAGCGGCCAGCGGCGAGACGATGTTCGGCTCATGCACTGGGACGAGATTGACCTGGATAACCGAAGCTGGACGATCTCGGCCGACCGCTACAAGAGCCGGCGCCCGCACCTTGTCCCGCTTCCGGACGCGATGGTCGATATCCTCGAGGGCCTGCCCTTCAAGGATAAGGGTGGCTATGTGCTGTCCCTCAACGGCGGCGAGAAACCCTATAGCAACGTCCAAAGGCCCAAGGGCACCCTCGACAAGGCGGCCAAGGTGACGGGCTGGACGTGGCACGACCTACGCCGAACGTTCCGGACCGGCCTGTCCCGGCTCGGTATCCGCGAGGACATTGCAGAACGGGTCATTGGGCATTCGGTCGGCGGGCGACTCGGGGCGACCTACAACCTGTATGAGTTCGCGGAAGAGAAGCGCCAGGCGCTCGAGGCCTGGGCGGCGCACGTGCAAGGGGACGGGGTCAATGTGGCGGCTCGGCTTGAAGGAATGGCGGAGCCAGGTGGGATTTGCGTCTCGGGAATGGTTTACGAGGGTG
>JAZGBC010000086.1:0-2554 GCA_036444495.1 Kiloniellales bacterium | reverse complement strand
CGCTCGCCCGCCTGGGCCGGGGCGGCGGCGAGAAAAACAAAGGCGGCAAGGCACAGTAAAAACCCGCGGCGCATCAGATCAGTTCTCCCCGGATGAAGGCCGCGGCCTCCGGCGTGCGCGGGCGTGCGAAGAACTCGGGCGCCGGGCCGCGCTCCAGAAGCCGTCCCTGGTGCAGGAACAGCACCTCCTCGGCCAGGCGCCGGGCCTGGCTCAGGTCGTGGGTGGTCATGACGATCTTGCTGCCCGAGCCCTGGATGACGCGAATCAGCTCCTCCACCGCGCGTGTCGCCGCCGGGTCGAGGCTGGCGGTGGGCTCGTCCAGGAACAGGATATCTGGCCGGGTGACCCAGGCGCGCGCGATGGCCAGGCGCTGCTGCTCGCCGCCCGAGAGCACGCGCGCCGGGCGCCCGGCGAGCGGCGCCAACCCCGCGAGCTCGAGCGCCTCCCGCACCCGCGCCTCGCGCTCGGCCCTGGGCAGGCCGCGCAGGGCCAACGGATAGGCCACATTCGCCGCGGCCGAGCGGCGCAGCAGCACGGGGCGCTGGAACACCATGGCCTGCCTGCGGCGCGTGTCCTGCCCCCTCGCGCCGGCCCAGGCGATGCTCCCGCGTGTGGGGCGCAACAGGCCGTGGCAGAGGCGCAGCAGCAGGCTCTTCCCGGCCCCGTTGGCGCCCAGGATGATGCTGCGCGGCCCGCGCTCCAGCCTGAGCGACAGCCCGGAGATGAGCGCCTTGCCCCCGGCCTCGAAGACGACGCCGTCGAGCTCCAGCGGCAGGATGCCGCCGCTCCCGCCCGCTGCCGCCGAAAGCTCAGCCATGGCGCGGCCTGGTCGCGTCGCGCAGGGCCACCATGGCCAGGTTGATGGCCAGCGCCAGGGTGATGAGGATCAAGCCCAGGCCGAGGGCGAGGGCCAGGTTGCCCTTGCTGGTCTCCAGCGCGATCGCCGTGGTCATGACGCGCGTGGCCTGGGCGATGTTGCCGCCCACGATCATGACCGCGCCGACCTCTGCGATGGCCCGGCCGAAGCCGGCAAGCACCGCGGTGGTCAGGCTGAAGCGCCCGTCCCAGAGGAGCGTCCCGAGCGTCTGCAACGGCCCGGCGGCGAGCGAGCGCAGCGCCTCGTCGTATTCCTCGTGCAGATCGGCCACGGTCTGGGCGGAAAGCGCCGCGATGATCGGGATGACCAGCAGGCACTGGGCGATGATCATGGCGGTCGGGGTGAAGAGCAGGCCGAGCACGCCCAAGGGCCCGGCGCGCGAGAGCAGCAGATAGACGATCAGCCCCACCACCACCGGCGGCAGGCCCATGAAGGCGTTGATGAGCGCCGCGATCACCATCCGGCCGGGGAAGCGGTAGAGCGCCACCGCGGCCCCCAGCGGCAGCCCGATGAGCGCCGCCAGGGCGACGGCGGAGAGGCTTACCTGGAGCGACAGGCCGACGATCCCGGCCAGCTCGGCATCGAGGCGGAGGATCATCTCGAAGGCGAGGCCGAAAGCCTCGGCGAAATCGGTCATGGGTCGTCCCAGCGGCCAAGAGGGCGCATAATCTTGCATATTTATGCATAAATTACAAAAACGGCGGATTTTTCCGGAAATCCAGAGGCTCCGAAGGGTTTTTGGAGGTTGGGTTGCAAGACGGGCGCGGGGCGCTCGGAGGCCGGGCCGGCGCTTGCCGGAGGCCGGCGCGCGGCGCATATTCCGGGGATCATGAGGACGTGGGGCGAGGCGGAATCGGGGCCATGAACGACAGCGGCGATCCCATCCGGGGCGATCCCATCCGGGGCGATCCTATCCGGACTGTGCGGCGGGCCCGGCCGAAGGCGGCGGATGAAAGCGTCTTGGACGATTTTCTGCTGCGCCCCGACCCGAGCGATCCCAAGCTGACCGAGCGCGTGCGCGGCGTGGACGAGGCGGGCGCCGCCATCGAGACCGGCGTGGTGGTGGAGCGGCCGCTGACGCTGTTCCTCAACGGCCAGGAGATCGTCACCATGATGACGATCGGCGATTTTCCCGAGTACCTGGCCGTGGGCTTTCTGCTCAATCAGAACATGCTCAGGCCCGACGACGTCATCACGGGCATCGACTACGACGAGGACATCGACGTGGTGGTCGTGCGCACCGAGCGCGAGACCGACTTCGAGGACAAGCTCAAGAAGAAGACCCAGACCTCCGGCTGCGCGCAAGGGACGGTCTTCGGCGACCTGATGGAGAAGTTCGAGGAGGTGGCGCTGCCCGGGGACGCGGTGCTCAAGACCTCCTGGCTCTATGCGCTCACGAAAAAGATCAACACCACGCCGAGCCTCTATCTGGAAGCCGGCGCCATCCACGGCAGCGTGCTTTGCCGGGAGGACCGGCCGCTCATCTATATGGAGGATGTCGGCCGGCACAACGCCGTGGACAAGATCGCCGGCTACATGTTCCTGGAGAAGTTGAGCCCCGAGGGCATGATCCTGTACACCACCGGGCGGCTCACCTCCGAGATGGTCATCAAGACCGTGCAGATGGGTATTCCTATTCTGGTGTCGCGCTCGGGCTTCACCGCCTGGGGCGTGGAC
>JAZGBC010000085.1:0-14031 GCA_036444495.1 Kiloniellales bacterium | reverse complement strand
TCGGCGAAGACGGAATCCAGGTCCTTGGCCGCGCCGCCGGAGAAGACCACGATGCGCCGGCCGTTAAAGGCGCACTGCATGACGTGGGCGATGCGCTTGGGCAGGGTCGAGATATCGATCTTCTGTTTCTCGTAGACCGCCTTGGCCTCGGCCTGCTCCAGGTGGTCCGTGGGCGGCTTGACCTTGATGATGTGCGCGCCGAGGAGGGCCGCCATCTGGGCCGCGTAGCCGCAGATGTCCATGGCGGTCTCGCCCTCCTTGGACAGCTTGCCGCCGCGCGGATAGGACCAGACCACCACCGCCAGGCCGTGGGACTTGGCCTCCAGCGCCATCTCGCGCACCTCCTCGATCATCTCGAACTGCTGCTCGGAGCCCGGATAGATCGTGAAGCCGACGGCCGAACAGCCGAGCCTGAGCGCATCTTTCACCGAGGCGGTGACCGCCTGGTCGATAGTGACGGCTAGCGAATTGGAGCTATTGGCCTTGAGGATGAGGGGCAAGGCACCGGCGTAGCTGTCCGCGCCCGCCTCCAGCATACCGAGCGGGGCGGCGTAGGCGGAGAGGCCCGCATCGATCGCCAGCTTGAACATGTAATGGGGGTCATAGGCCGGGGGGTTTGGTGCGAAGCTGCGCGCCGGGCCGTGTTCGAAGCCCTGGTCCACGGGCAGGATGACCAATCGGCCGCTGCCGCCCAGGCGCCCGTGCATGAGGATCCGGGCCAGGTTCGCCTTGGTCCCCGGGTTGTCGCTCTCGTAGTTAGCAAGTATCTTCCTGACCCGCTGGGAAATCCGCATGTTGCTGGTATCCTCCCCGAGATTCGCAAAGCCCCCATTAGCTATGTCATTTTATGGCCAGGCCGAGCGGAACTAAAGGCCCGGGACGCACATTTCCGGTGCATAAATCGGACGGGATCGCCGCACGTGACCGGCCCGCCGGCGACTTCGGCCGGCTTAGCTACGAAGAGGCTTGCAGCATGTCCCGGTACGAATACGACTTCAGCGAAGGCATTAAGCAATACAAGGCCATCATCGACGGCGGCGAGGCCGACTTCGTCCCCGTCACCGCCCAGATGGCCGAATTCTGCATGAAATACGGCGGCTACAACGGCCGCAAATTCTTCAGCGATCCGGAACTTTTCGTGCGCGGCAACCTGGACGCCCAGCGCGAATTGGGTTTCGACGTGCCCGATCTGGTCTGGGACGTCTACTCGGTCGAGGCCGAGGCCCTGGGCGGCGACATGGCCTGGTTCGACGAGCTCTACCCGGCCTTGGACAACACGCGCGTCATCATCGAAGACGAGAAAGCCCTGGCGCGCATCAAGGCGCCGGACCCCTTCAAGTCGGGGCGCATGCCCTGGGTGCTCGAAACCCTGCAAATTTGCAAGGAGCTGACCGGCTACACCCATTACATCCACTATTGCGCCCCGCTCAATCTGGCCGCGCAGGTCATGCAGTTCGAGCGGCTCATCATGGCCATGGCCGAGAATCCGAAGTTCGTGCACAAGCTGCTGGACTTCCTGGTCGAAGAGGTGCTGGCGCCCTATATCAACGCCTACTTCAAGGTGCTTCCCGGCGCCACCGTGGCCAACGGCAAGGACGCGGTCGGCTCGCTACCCTTCGTCACCGAGGACATCGTCGCGGAATTCTCGGTGCCCTATCTGTTGAAGCTGCGCGAGTTGTGCGGCGGCGGCGACGGGATTCGCTGCGACAACTGGTGGGGCGATTCCTTCGCCGCGGACAAGGAAAAATACTGGGACATCAAGCTCGAGGTCACGCCGCAGTACCTCAAGGTCCAGGACCCGGACTGTTTCCGGGTCGGCACCAAGCCGATCAGGGAATACGCGGACAGGCGCGGCTGCGCGCTCAGCTTCGGGGTCGGCAATCACCTGCTCACGACCGGCCCGAGCGAAGAGATTCGCAAACGCATCCACGAATACATGGAGGTCGGAAGCTCCGGGCCCTACGGCAAAAAATTCTATCTCTACCTCTGCTCCCTGAGCGCGCAGACCCCGACCGAGCACGTAAAGGCGGCGCTCTCGGCCATCAAGGAGTTCCGCGCCGGGGAACGGCCCTATGAGGGCCAGATCTTCAGCGGGCCCGACGGTATCGCCGCGGAGGTCGAGGGTGGCAAGGGCTTCATGGGCATCTACGCCGGGGGCATCGACCGGACAAAATTGGATGCCGAGGCGGCCGAGAGAAAACCGATCTACCAGGAAATCTACGATACCGTCATGGTCTTCGACGACAAGAAGTGCCCCAAGCTCGTGCAGCAGGCGTTGGACGAGGGGGAGATGGCGGTGGATATCCTCGACGAGGGCCTGATCCCGCCCATGGGAGAGGTGGGCGACCTTTTCGCCGCCGGCGAGATGTTCGTGCCCGAGATGCTCATGGCCGCCAAGGCCATGAAGGCGGGCGTGGCGGTGCTGCGCCCCGTCCTGGCCAAGACCAACGCCAAGCCCAAGGGCACGGTGATCATGGCCACCGTCTTCGGCGACCTGCACGACATCGGCAAGAACCTGGTGGGCATGATGCTGGAGGGCTCCGGCTTCAAGGTGGTCGATCTGGGGGTCAACACCAAGGCCGAGGACATCGTGAAAACGGCCGGGGAGGTGCAGGCCGACGTCATCGGTCTCTCGGCGCTGCTCACGACCACCATGCCCTTCATGAGGCTGATCATCGAGGAGATCAAGGCGCAGGGGCTCGATGTTCCGGTCATCGTGGGCGGCGCGCCGGTCTCGCGCGCCTTTGCCGAGGAGATCGGCGCGGAAGGCTATGGCGACAACGCGCCGGAAGCCGTGAACATCTGCAAGCGGCTGGTCGGCCTGGAGTCGGCGGCGGCGTGAGGCCAACCATCGCTGATATTGACCCGTTCCACCCCAGCGGGCTTTTGGGAGTGGCCGGACAGCGATTTTCCGATTCTGGCGATTTTCCGATTCTAAAGAGACTGAAGTTCCGGCGTGAAGCTATTATGATCCATCCATGAACCTGGCGGGAGGCTATCCGGGGACATGGAACGCAGGGACATCGGCGAATTCGATTACGTGATCGTGGGCGCGGGCACGGCGGGCTGCGTGCTGGCCAACCGGCTGTCGGCGGACCCTGAGTCGCGCGTGCTGCTGCTCGAGGCCGGGGGCAAGGACAACTACATCTGGATCCACATCCCCGTCGGCTACCTCTTCACCATGAACAACCCGCGCACCGACTGGTGCTTCAAGACCGAAGCCGAGGAGGGACTGAACGGCCGGGCGCTCAACTATCCGCGCGGCAAGGTCCTGGGCGGCTGTTCGTCGATCAACGGCATGATCTACATGCGCGGACAGGCGCGCGACTACGACCAGTGGCGCCAGTTGGGCAATCCGGGCTGGGCCTGGGACGACGTACTGCCCTATTTCCGGCGCTCGGAGGACTTCGTGCACGGTGCCGACGAGGCGCACGGCGCCGGCGGCGAGTGGCGCGTGGAGGAGCCGCGCATCTCCTGGGAGATCCTGGACGCCTTCGCGGACGCGGCCGAGGAGACCGGCATTCCGCGCACCAAGGACTTCAACCGCGGCAACAACGAAGGCGTCGGCTACTTCCAGGTCAATCAGCGGCGCGGCGTGCGCTGGACTACCGCCAAGGGCTTCCTGCGCCCGGCCAGGGGGCGGCCGAACCTGACCGTGCTTACCCACGCCCAGGCCGAGCGCCTGGTTCTGCACGAGGGACGGGCCACGGGCATCGAGTTGCGCGTGAAGGGGGAGCCGGCGCGGGCGCGGGCGCGCACCGAGGTCATTCTCGCCACCGGGTCCATCGGCTCGCCGCAGATCCTGCAGCTCTCGGGCATCGGCCCCGGCGCGCTTCTCCAGGAACACGGCATTCCGCTGGCGCACGAACTACCCGGCGTGGGAGAAAACCTGCAGGACCACCTGCAGGTGCGCACCGTGTTCAAGGTGAAGAACACCCGCACCATGAACCTGCGGGCCAACAACCCGGTCAAACGGCTCGGCATGGGCATCGAGTACCTCCTGTTCCGGCGCGGGCCTCTGGTCATGGCGCCCAGCCAATTGGGCTGTTTCGTGAAAAGCGACCCCAGCCTGGAGACCCCGAACCTGGAGTATCACGTGCAGCCGCTCAGTTGCGACAGGCTGGGCGAGCCGTTGCATCCCTTCGAGGCCTTCACCGCCTCGGTCTGCAACCTGCGGCCGGAAAGCCGCGGCCACGTGCGCATCAAGGGCCCGGAACAGACAACGGCGCCCGAGATCAAGCTGAACTACCTCTCCACCCCCGGCGACCGCCGCATGGCGGCCGAGGCCATCCGCGTGACGCGGCGCATCTGCGCCGCCCAGGCGCTCAAGCGCTTCGAGCCGGAGGAGTTCCTGCCCGGTGCAGAGTTGCAATCCGACGAGGAGCTGGCGCGGGTCGCGGGCGACATCGGCACGACGATCTTTCATCCCGTGGGCACCTGCAAGATGGGCGGCGATCCCCTGGCCGTGGTGGACGAGCGCCTGCGCGTGCATGGCGTGGGCGGCCTGCGCGTGGTGGACGCCTCCATCATGCCCACCATCACCTCGGGCAACACCAACTCGCCCACCATCATGATCGCGGAAAAGGCCGCCGACATGATCCGCGAGGACCGCAAAAGCGCTGGCTAGAGCAGCATCCGTTCAGATGGAATCGCTTTCAGCGATCCAACTGTACGGATAAAGCTGCTCTACCTATTGAGACGTAGAGCAATTTTATCCGAACGGCTGGAACCGGACCGGTTCCAGCCGTTCGGATATTGCTCTAGCCCCCTACCGCCTCGGCAAAGCGCCCTGTCATATTCAAAAATAATAAACTATATTTCGTATGGGCTTTCGGCCCGCAACCGCGCCAGCCGATCGACGGGATGCGGGACGGCCCGAGAGCGGCCAAAACGCGGGGAACGCAGGGAGGAAGCGCGCATGACCCCTGCGATCGAAGACCAGCTAGAGGTAGCGGAACCGGCACGCCTGGCCTTGAGGTCGGGCTACGGGGCCGCGTTTTTCGTTGCCTCGGCCGGCGGACTGGTGATGGAGATCACCGCGGGGCGGCTTCTCGCGCCCTACGTCGGCATGTCGCTCTACAGTTGGACCGCGATCATCGCCGTCGTCCTCGCGGGCCTCTCCCTCGGCAACTGGTGCGGCGGATACCTGAGCGACCAGCCGGAGCGGCGGCAGCCGGCCTGGATCGCCCTCGCTTTCGCCCTGGCGGGCGTCAGCAGCCTGTTCAGCCTGGTATTGCTGCGTCAACTCTCGGGCCCGATTCTCCAGCTCGGCCTGGGGACCGTCGCCTCGGTCTTGGCGATCTCGCTCGCGGCGTTTTTCCTGCCCGCCTTCTTTCCCGGCCTGGTGGGCCCCGTGCTGACGCGGCGGGTCATCGCGCTGGCACCCGGCCGCGAGGGCCGGGTGCTCGGCCAGATGTTCGCGCTCGGCTCGCTCGGCGCCATCGCCGGCACGCTGGCCAGCGGCTATGTCTTCATCGCCTGGCTGGGCTCCACCGGCACGGTCCTGGCAATCAGCGCGATCTACGCGGTCACGGCAGTCGTCTTCCTGCTCAGCAGCCGGCGCCAGAGCGCCAAGGGGTCGGCCTCGGTCGCCCTGCTGATCGTCCTTACGGCCGGCCTCGTGTTGTTTGGCGAGCGCTCCGGCGCCTTCGTGAGCCCCTGCGACCGGGAGAGCAGCTATTACTGCATCCGCGTAATCGACGCGGAGCCACAGACCGGCCGCCCCAGCGCGCTGCTCGTGCTGGACCATCTCGGCCATGGCGTGAACGACCAGGCGGAGGCGGACTATTACTGGAGCAGCTACATCGAGCTGACCGATCTGCTGATCGAGACCCGCCTCGGAGGCCGGAGCGACTTCTCCGCCTACTTCATCGGCGGCGGCGCCTACACCCTACCGCGCGGCTGGCGCCGGCGCTACCTCGACGCGGCGCTCACGGTCGCCGAGATCGACCCCGAGGTGACGGAAACCGCGCGTGACCGGCTGTGGCTGGATAGCGCCGCCGGCCTCCGAATCCTGCACGAGGACGCGCGGGTCGCGCTCGCCCGGCCGGTGAACGGGGACGCCTACGACGTGATTATCGGGGATGCCTTCCGCGACATTTCCGTGCCCGCGCACCTGGTGACCCTCGAGTTTGCCGAGACGGTCAGGGGCCGTCTGAAGGAACAGGGCAGCTACGTGCTCACGATCATCGACGACCCGCGCCAGTCGCGGTTCCTTTTCAGCGTGGTCAAGACCCTTTTCCAGGTATTTCCCGTCGTCGAGACCTGGGTCGACGTCGCACAGCTTCAGACCGGCCAGCGGACCACCTACCTGGTGGTCGCCGGCGACCAGCCAACCCCTGTAAAACGGCTGGAGTCCCGGATCGACGACTCTCGGCTCTGGGTGCGCTGGCCGCCCAAGGACCTGGAGAACCGGGTCATGGCCAGCGACAACCCCATCCTCACCGACGATTACGCGCCGGTGGACCGGCTTCTCGGCACCTTGCTCAGGACGACGGAATAAATGAAGACAGTGATGAAAACGGGTATTCGAGCCAAAAGCGGGCTGAGCGGCATGGCTCGTGCGATCGGCCTGTTCCTTCTCATCGCCCTGCTTTGGCCGCCGCCGGGCCGCGCCGGCGAGACGGCGGATTTCCTGGCGGCGAGCGCCGAGGCCTACGGGCCCTACCGCGGCGCCGTCAGCTACCTGCGCACGGGGAACCAGGGGCTCGCGGCTCTCGCACTGGATGAGATGGCCGTGCGATGGCAGGCACTCTGCGACCGTTTCCGGGAGCGGCCGCCGGCTGAATTCGCCGCCGATCCGGCCTGGCGGGACAGCCTGGACGAGATCACGCGCCGCATCGAGCAGGCGCGGGCGCGGCTGGAGGCCGGCGACCACAAGGGCACGGCCGGCGTTCTCGGACCGATCCGAGCCGAACTGGGCGACCTGCGGCGCCGCAACGGGATCGTTACCTTCTCCGATCGGGTTGACGCGCTCTCGGCGGCCATGGAGCCCCTCTGGTTCTATCGCAGGAACCCGCCCGACCTGAACGACGCGCAAGTCATCCTCCGCCTGAGAGAGCAAGCGCGGGCGTTCAAGCAAGCGCTGGAGAAGGCCGACCGGAATCTTCCCACCGGCACCAATAACGATGCACAACTCCGGCGCCTGTTTGAAGGCTCCTTCGCCGGCATCCTGCGCCTCGAACGCGCGATCGGTGAGCGGAATCAGCGGTTCTTCGCCGGCACGCTAGGAGAGTTGCGCTCCTTCGAGCGGCTGATCTGGCTGAATTTCGGGTAAAGCGGCTCGAAGAGCGCTACTTCTTGCCCATATCTTCCATCTTCTTCGAGCGGATGGTGTTGCGCTGGAGCGAGGCGTCCTTGTGCGGGTCCATGCCGAAGGCGACCGCCATGAGCTGGCTGTAGAAAACCACCGGGATGTTGAAATCCGTGCCGAACTTCTTGTTGATCGCGTCCTGATACATTTCCACGTTGGTCTGGCACAGAGGACAGGGCGTGGAGATGACATCGGCCTCGGCGTCCTTGGCCGCTTGCAGGATCTCCTTGATGAGATGCAGCGTGCGGTCCGGGCTCATGACCGAGACCGAGCCGCCGCAGCAGGAGGTCTTGGGGTCGAACGGAACCGCCTCGGCGCCGCAGGCCTCGGCAAAATCGTCGAGGAATTTCGGGTCCTCGTAGGTGTCGTACTGGCCGCCCCCATCGGTGCTGGCGAAGGGACGCACGGTCTGACAGCCCACGTATCCCGCCACCTTGAGGCCCGTCAGGGGATTAGTGACCTGCTCCCTGATCTTCTCCACGCCCACATCGTTGACGATCACCTCGCACATGTGGCGCACCTGAAGGTCCTCGTCGTAGGACAGATCGGCGGCCGAGAGCGCCTCGTTCACCCGACGGCGCATCTTGACGTCGCTCTTGATCTTCTCGTTGCCGGCGTGGGTGTTGAGGTAGCAGGCCGCGCAGCCCGTGACCACATCCTGGGGGCCCTGTTTCTGGGCGTTGGCCAGGTTGCGGCCGGTCAGCGCCGTGTTGGGCAGCACGCCGCCGCCGATGTGGCCGACCGAGGCGCCGCAGCAGTTCCAGTCGTCCAACTCCTCCAGCTCGATACCGATCTTGGGCGCGATGGCCCGCAAGGACTCGTCCAGGTGCTTCCCGCTGCCTTGCGACGAACAGCCCGGATAATAGGTGAACTTGGTCTTGCCGCCGGGGGTCTTCTGGTCCGCGCCGCTCATGATTCCGTCGCCTCGCGCGCCTCGATCTCGGCGGCCTTCTTGAGGATCGCCTGCAAGCCCTTCCTGTCCTTGACCCCGTGGGACGCGCCCAGGTGCATGCGGCCCGCCTTGATCATGCCGAGCGCGATCTTCAGGTTACCGAGGCCCTTCCTGATCCCCTCGACGAGGCCGAAGGAAAAGTAGTACTTCGCCGTCACCAGGCGCTCGTCGGTGCGGCCGAAGGTCTTGGCGCTCCACCAGAAGGCCTTGGAGAATCGCGTGTTGTCCTCTTTCTTGGCGTAGCCAAACTCCACCGCCTTGGAGGCCAGGTCCTGCAGGATGTAGGTGACCGGCACGCCGCGCGGGCAGCGCACCACGCAGCGGTAGCAGGAGGTGCAGTTCCACATGGTGTTGGAGGAGAGCACCTCCTCCTTCATGCCGGCCCGGATCATCATGAACAGCTTGCGCGGCCCATAATCCATCTGCGTGCCGATGGGACAGGAACCGGAGCAGACGCCGCACTGCATGCAGAGCGACAGCTTGTCGCCGCCGTTCACGTTGCGGTAGACCCAGCGCGCGAAGTTCAGGTCGTACGTGCGCTCGGCCTCGGCGGGCAGGGCTACGCTCATGTCCTAGAACCCCTTGAAGGGGTTGAGGCCGATCTCGTCGATCTTGCCGGCGAAGGAATTGAGCAGCTCGGCGACCCGGCCGGAGTCGGCGATGGAGACCTCCTCCACCTGCACGCGCTCCTCTTCCAGCGCCAGGCTCTTCAGGGTCTCGCCGACCTTGGCCATGCGCTCCTGGGCGATGCCGCTGCCCTTGACGAAGTGGCACTGGTAGTCGTCGCCGGTCTTGCAGCCCATGAGCATCACCCCGTCGTAGCCGCATTCCAGCGCGGTGGAGATCCACAGCATGGTCACCGAACCCAGGCAGCGCACCGGCACGATACGGATGTAGGGGCTGATCCGGTGGCGGTTGATGCCGGCCATGTCGAGCGCCGGGTAGGCGTCGTTCTCGCAGGCAAAAACGAGAATACGCGGCTTCTCCTCGAACTCGTCGGGGACCTCCACCGCCTTGATCATGTCCGCGACCATCTGCGCGCTGTAGTTCTTGAAGCTGATGGTGCGCACCGGACAGGCGCCCATGCAGGTGCCGCAGCGCCGGCAGCGCGTGGCGTTGAGCACCGGGTAGCCGTCGTCCTGCTCGTCGATCGCGCCGAAGGGGCACTCCACGGTACAGCGCCGGCACTTGGTGCAGATGTCCAGGCCGAATTCGGGGAAGGAGAGGTCGCCCACGCGCGGGTGCAGGGCGGTGGAGGCGTCGGCGGCGCGCATGGCCTGGATCGCCTTGAGCACGGCGCCCTGGGCGTCCTGCTGGGAGTCGGCGATGGTCATGGCCCGGCGCACCGGACCGCAGGTGTAGATGCCGCTGCGCCGCGTCTCGTAGGGGAAGCAGATGAAATGGGAATCGGCGAAGCCGTGGGCCAGGATCGGCAGGTGCGGCCCCTGGCGGTACTGCAGATTGAGGATCGGCCCGCCCGGCAGCGCGGGCTCGCCGCCCTCCTCGGCCGCGCCGTTCTCCGCCGCGCCATTGCCCGAGGTTTCCGCGGCTTCCGCCTCGTCCTCCCCGTTGCCGCGCGCGACCTTGACGGGGGCGGCGGGGTCGATGTCGTCGGCGAGCTGATCCGCGCCCTCCTCGGCCGGGCTCAGGTCCACGTTGGTGGAATTGGGCACCATGCCGGTGGACAGCACCACCATGTCGAGACCGCTCAGGGGCACTTCCTGGCCCAGAAGGTCGTCATCGAGGGTGACCGTGAGGTCGGCCGCGACCGATTTGACCCGGCCCTTCTGGAAGATGATCCCGGCCTCCTGGCCCTGGCGGTAGAACTCCTCCGCCGTGCCGTGGGCGCGCAGGTCCTCGTAAATCACGTAGACCATGGCATCGGGCACGGCCTCGATCACCTGAAGCGCCTGCTTGATCGCGACCCGGTCGCTCACGCCCGAGCTATAGGGCATGCGTTCGCTATCGCCCGGGATGATAAAGGCCAGGTTGCTGGGCACGGCGCCGTCGGACTTGCGCTTGATCCCGCCGTTGGCCAGCAGTTCCTCGAATTCGATATCGGTCACGATATCGGGCGATGTGCCGTAGCCCAGGTATTCGTGCCGGGCGATGTCGTAGCCGCGCCAGCCGGTCGCCACGACGATGGCGCCGACGCGCTCGCTGGTCTCCTTGCCGCCCTGGCTCAGGGTCACGGTGAAGTCGCCGGGTCCGCCCGCGGTGCGGGTGACCAGCGCGCCGGTCATGACGGTCACGGCCGGATCGGCCTCGACCGCCGCGATCAAGTCCCCGATGCCGTTGGGCTGCGGGTCGCGGTAGGGCGGCCGGTGGGGGATGGTCCGGCTCCACTTCCGGGCCCAGCCGCCCAGGGCAGAACCTTTTTCGACCAGGATGACCTCGACGCCCATGCGTGCGGCCTCGCGCGCCGCGGTCAGGCCCGAGACCCCGCCGCCCACGACCAGCAGCTTCCGGCTCGCCCCGCCCTCGCCGTGGGGCACCGGCGGATCGCTGTTTTTCGCCTGGGCCACCGCCATGCGCAGGTTGTCGGCGGCCAGCGCCTGGGTGTCCTCCTCGCCCGGGGGCTGGGTCCAGATGACCTGTTCGCGCAGGTTGGCGCGGATCACCTGGGCGTCAGGAAAGGTGAACCTGTCGGTCATCACCCGTGGCGAGCAGGCCACGATAATCGGCTGGTTCACCTCGCCGCTCTCGATGTCCTTGGCGATGAGGGCAACGCCCTCCTCGGAACAGAAGGCCGCATGCCGCTTGCAGGCGGGGACCTTCAACTCCCCGCTCGCGACCTGCTCCAGATCGTCGACCGAGACCGCCTCGGCGATGCCGCAACCTTCGCAGAGATAGACGCCCGGTTTCCTGTCCACTGCCCTATTCCCTCGCGAGTCCCTGTTTCATCCTGCGCGAACAGCCTGTATCGCCTTGAGCGCGGCCGCGGTTGCCGACTGCGTGGACAAGGCGACATCGATGGGCCCCGAGGCCACTCCCGCCGAGAACTGGCCGCCGTCGTCCGCTACGCTGGGCAGGACGAAGCCGTACTCGTCCTTCTCCAGATCGGCGGGCGCCGTGAAGTTCGCGCCGAGGCTCGGCACCATGCCGGTCGCGAGCACCACCAGGTCGTAGGGGTTCCGGTAGATTTCGCGCTCGATGGTGCGCTCGCCGCAGACCAGCGGCCGGCCGTCCTCGCCGGCGACGATATGTCCCGGTTTTGACTTGATGAAGTTGACCTGGGGATCGTTGCGGATGCGGTCGTAGAAGGCCGACATTTTGTCGTGCGCCCGGATATCGATGTAGTAAATGTCCACCTCGGCGTCCGCGTACTGCTCGCGCAGATAGGCCGCGTGCTTGAGCGAGGCCAGGCAGCAGATCATGGAGCAATAGGGCAGGTGATTGATGTCGCGCGAGCCGGCGCATTGGATGAACGCGACCTTCTTGGCGGGCTCGCCGTCCGAGGGGCGCAGTATCCTGCCGCCCGTGGGTCCGTCGTGGTTGGCCAGGCGCTCCAGCTCCACGTTGTTGATGATGTCCGGGCAGTCCTTGTAGCCGTAGACCTCGATCTTCGCGGCGTCATAGGGGCGCCAGCCGGTCGCCCAGATGACCGCGCCGGCGCTCAACTCGAAGGTCTCCTCCACCTCATCCAGATCGACGGCGCCGTATTTGCAGGCCGCCTTGATCTTCTCCGCCTCGGGCGTGCCGATCACCTCCGGCGCCACCACGAAACGCATGGGAAAGGCGTGTTCGTGCGGCAAATAGGCTGCTTTAACCCTGCTCAGGCCGTAGTTGAAGGGATCGGTCACCTCGGTCTCGGCCACCTCCGAACAGGCGCCGCAGGCCGTGCAGTTGGCGTTCACGTAACGCGGCCGGGTCTTGACCGTAAGGCTATAGTTGCCGCGGCTGCCGCTGACCCCCTGGACCTCGGCCATGGTGATGACCTTGAGGCGCGGGTTCTCCTTGATGCGCCGGTAATTGATCTCCAGCCCGCAGGTCGGATGGCAGAGCTTGGGGAAGTAGCGGTTCAGCCGGGTGACGCGCCCGCCCAGGCTCGGCCCCTTTTCCAGCAGCACCACGTCGTAGCCCGTCTCGGCAACCTCGACCGCCGCCGTGACCCCGGCGATCCCGGCGCCGATGACGGCGATCGTCTGGCTGCGAGGCCTCCCCTCGGACATGCTACCCGCCCTGTGATGTGCGCGGCCCCGTTTCCCAGGCCCGCTCCTGCCGCCCAACGGCGAACCGGTTACCTAGCACCGCTTTTTTCCGCAGACTACCCCGCATGAATTGGGGGTTTGCCTCGCGTGGATTTTTATACCCCTCACAGACCCGCGGGAGAAGTGATATATTCAACTTTTTGAAGGTTTAGCTTGTCCCGGCGGGAAACCCTACGGATAATAGGGAGAAGGCGGCCACTAGTGTGATGGTTCCGAACTTCGGCACATTCAATGTGCCGAATTTCGGAAGCTGAATCACACTAGATTCAAATAATTAGTGGCCTGCTTATCTCTGAAGTTCATCTTATGAACTTCAGAGGCAGGACACTGACCGGCCGCCCAAAGCCGAATCCGCTGGTTTCGCTTGCCGATCCGGCGAGGATAAAATAACGCTCACGTCTGGTAGGGAGGGAGAGAGAACTTGGCGAAACTGGTGCCAACCCATGGCTCGGACCGGCTTCTGCCGCTTCTGTTGTCCGAGGCCGAGCGGGCCGAGAAACTCAAGCAAGCCGAAACGCTCAAGAAAGTCCCGCTCACGAGCCGGGAGGTTTCCGACCTCTTCATGCTGGGCATGGGCGCCTACACGCCGCTTCAAGGCTTCATGGGCGAGGCGGACTGGCGCGGCTCCTGCCTCGACATGGCGCTCGGCGACGGCGTCTTCTGGCCCATCCCCATCACCCTTTCGGCGGAGAAGGATATCGCCGATTCCGCCGGCCTCGGCGACGAGGTGGCGCTGGTGGACGGCGAGACCGGGGACATCCTCGGAATCCTCAAGCTGGAGGAGAAATACGGCATCGACAAGGACCTGGAGTCCTTAGAGGTCTACCGCACCAAGGACGCGGCCCATCCCGGCGTGCAGAAGGTCATGCAGCAGGGCGAGATCAATCTCGCGGGCCGGGTCACGGCCTTGTCGGAGGGCCATTTCCCGGAGACCTACAAGGGCCTCTATTTCCGCCCGGCGGAAACCCGCGCCATGTTTCTGGAGAAGGGCTGGTCCACGGTCGCCGCCTTCCAGACCCGCAACCCCATGCACCGCAGCCACGAGTATCTCGCCAAGATCGCCGTCGAAGTCTGCGACGGCGTCCTGATCCACCAGGTGCTGGGCGCGCTCAAGCCGGGCGATATTCCCGCCGAGGTCCGCGTCGAGGCGATCAACACGCTGGTCGAGAATTATTTCGCGCCGGGCACGATCATTCAGGCCGGCTATCCCATCGAGATGCGCTATGCCGGCCCGCGCGAGGCGCTGCTGCACGGCGTCTTCCGGCAGAACTTCGGCTGCTCCCACCTGGTGGTCGGGCGCGACCACGCGGGCCTGGGCGACTATTACGGGCCCTTCGACGCGCACCACATCTTCGACGAGATTCCCGAGGGCAGCCTGCAGCTGCGGCCGCTCAAGATCGACATCACCTTCTACTGCTTCAAGTGCGGCGGCATGGCCACGGGCCGCACCTGCCCGCACGGCGCCGACGACCGGCTGGGTATTTCGGGAACGCGGCTGCGCGAGATGTTCGCCAATCACGAGGAAGTGCCGTTGGAGTTCAGCCGGCCCGAAGTGC
>JAZGBC010000084.1:0-9177 GCA_036444495.1 Kiloniellales bacterium | reverse complement strand
CAGCGGGGTTTCCGGCGCGCGCAGGCGGTCGGGCCGGAACAGCACCCGGCGCAGCGGCCAGCAGCCCGCCGGCGTCGCGCCGTCACCCTCGTGCTTGTCCGCGGCGACCCCGCCGCGCCCAATCGCGCAAGAACAAACCCGCGCGCCGAAGCTGGCCCGCCAGGCCGTGCCGTCTCGGGTCACGATGAGGTCCATGGGCCGGTTATAGCCGAGGCGGTGTCCCCGGCCCAGCCTGGGCCGTCTGGCCTATTATGGCCTATTATGGGGACACCATACTTAATTCGAGGGACGGGAATTAAGTATGGTGTCCCCATAATAGGGGTGCCCCCCTATGAATTTGGGTGCGGGGCCTAGAACTGGTGGCCGAAGCGGGCGGCCTTGGTCGCCAGGTAGAAGTCGTTGTGCCCGTTGGAGGGGAAAGCGTGGGGCACCCGCTCCTCCACCGTGATGCCGCAATGGATCAGGCCGGCCACCTTCGCCGGGTTGTTGGTGAGCAGGCGGACCCGGTGGAAGCCGAGCTGGCGCAGCATATTGGCCGCCGGCAGGTAGAGGCGCTCGTCGGCGTCGAAGCCCAGCTGCTCGTTGGCCTCGGCCGTATCGGCGCCCCGGTCCTGGAGCTGATAGGCGCGCAGCTTGTTGACCAGGCCGATGCCGCGGCCTTCCTGGGACAGGTACAGCAGTACGCCTGCCCCGGCCGCGGCGATGGCGTCCAGCGCGCCGCGCAGCTGATCGCCGCAGTCGCAGCGCAGGCTACCCAGGAGGTCCCCGGTCAGGCATTCGGAGTGCAGGCGCAGCAGCAGGCTCTCACCCGGCCGGGGCTCGCCGATCACCAATGCCAGGTGCTCCTTGCCGCCGTCGCCCGGGCGGAAGGAAATCACCCTGGTGGTCTCGGCGCCGGCCAGGGGCAGATGTGCCTCGGCCACCCGGGTGAGCGAACGGGCGCCGGCGAAACGGTATTCGCAGGTGTCGTTGGCCGACAGCGACAGAAGGTCGCGCGCCGCGGCCCACTGTGCAGGGTCCTCGTCCTGCGGTGAAAGCGGCGCCAGGACGGCCGCCGGCAGAAGCCGTGCCAGCTTGACCAGGTCCACGGCTACGGGTCCAAGACCGCCCGGGGCCTGCGCCAGGCGCGGGGGCTCGATCGGGCGCGGGTGGCGGCTGTTGGTGGGGTCGGCCAACTCGATGATGCCCCGGGCAGAGACGCCGGCGGCCTCGATGGCGACCGTATCGCCCGAGGTGGTCCCCTCACCCAGGGTGTCCATCCCCAAGGCCACGGCTCGGCGCGCGGTCAGGAGCAGCAGCCCCTCGCCGCCCGATAGCGCCCTCAGGCGCGCCAGGGCCTCCTCTCCCGGCTGCTCGGCGGCAAGCACCAGGGCCGCGGCGCCCGGCTCGTGCAGCAGCACGGGCTCGCCGCGCCGCAGATCGGCGAGGGCGCGCTCGACCCGCCGCACCACGGCGGCGTCGGTCTGGATTTCCTGTGCGAGTGCGTCCGGCATAACTCCCCGTGAGGATAGGGCTTCAGGGCCCCTTTGTCATGGCCGGCCGGGGTGGACTTGGGCGTGCCGGCCTTGGCCGATTCCTTTATAAAGAGGCCGGCAAAGGCAAGGGAAATCACCGCATCCAGGGATCGCCTGGGGGAATAAGACCATGTCCGAAACGCTCTACCGGGGAATGGACCGGGCGGAAATCGACCGCCAGCTCAACCTGCGCGCGCGCTGGCCCGAGCACGAGGCCTTCTTCGCCCGCTGGGCCGAGGAAAGCGCCCGGGTGCGCGGGCGGGTCGGCGGCCACCTGGACCTGGCCTATGGCGATACGCCGTCCCAGACCCTCGACCTCTTCCTTCCCGAAGCCACGGGTGGGGCGGTGCCGCTGCTCGCCTTCATCCACGGGGGCTACTGGCAGAGCCTGGACAAGGGCGACTTCAGCTATCTCGCGCCCCCGTTTCTGGACCAAGGGATCGCCTTCGCCTCGCTCAACTACACCCTGGCGCCCCAGGCCAGCGTTGCCGAGATGGCGGGCGAGATGCGCCGGGCCTTCCTCTGGCTGGTCCGAGGGGCCGGGGACTACGGGGTCGATCCCGGGCGCATCTTCGTGGCGGGCCATTCCGCCGGCGGGCAATTGGCGGCCATGACGGCGGCCACCGATTGGCAGACCCTTGGTCCCGACGCACCGGCGTTCGATCCGGTTAAGGGCGCCTGTTCGGTCTCCGGCGTCTACGACCTCGAACCATTGCGGCTCAGCTACCATCAGGATGTGCTGGGTCTCGATCCCGATGAGGCGGTAGCCATGAGCCCCCTGCGGGTCATCCCGAAACGCGCCGGGCCGCTCATCTGCGCCGTGGGCTCGGAGGAAACGGACGAGTTCCTCTATCAGCAGGATGCCTTCGTGGCCGCCTGGCGGGCCGCCGGGCTGGAGGCGCGCGTGGTCGAGCTGCCCGGGCGGCAGCATTTTTCCGCCGTGGACGCCCTGGGCGAGCCGGATCACCCCCTGTTTCAGGCCGTCCGGGATCTGGTTTTGGGCGAGAACCGGTCTTGATTCACACCCAGACCGCGCCCCGGCAGGCCGCTTGTACGCAGGCGGCAGGGGTGATATCCCAAAGGCCAAGGGGAGACCGAGGGGGCGCGAAGGGAGCGGCATGACAACCGGCGTCACGGCGAAAAAAGTACTTCTGGTCGACGATGACGAGGCCCTGCGCCAGTCCTTGAGCGAACAGCTCCGGCTGCACGAAGAGTTCGCCACCAGCGAGGCGGAAAACGGCGGTAAGGCGCTCGAAGCGGTCAAGAACGAGTACTTCGACGTGATCCTGCTGGATGTGGGCCTGCCCGACATGGACGGGCGCGAGGTCTGCCGGCTCATGCGGCGCAACGGCGTGAAATCGCCGATCATCATGCTGACCGCGGCCCAGACCGACGCCGACACCATCCTGGGCCTGGATTCGGGTGCCAACGACTATGTGGCCAAGCCCTTCCGCCTGTCGGTCCTGCTGGCGCGCCTGCGCGCCCAGTTGCGCCAGCACGAGCAAAGCGAGGACGCGGTCTTCACCATCGGCCCCTATACCTTCCAGCCCAGCGCCAAGGTGCTGGTCCACAACGAGACGGAAAAGAAGGTGCGCCTGACCGAGAAGGAAACCTCGATCCTCAAGTACCTTTACCGTAGCGGCGCCCACGTGGTCGGCCGCGACACCCTGCTGGGCGAGGTCTGGGGCTACAACGCGGGCGTCACCACCCACACGCTGGAGACCCACGTCTACCGCCTGCGCCAGAAGATCGAGACCGATCCCTCGAACGCCGTGCTCTTGGTGACGGAACCGGGCGGTTACCGCCTGGTGCCTTAGTATTTATAGCGCGCCCCGCGCAGCGACACCGCGAGCCAAAGACCCAGGACCAAGGCCAGGGCCGTGATCGTGCCGAAGATCGGCGCGGCGATGTCCCAGGCGCCGGTGATCTTGAAGGCCTGGGCCAGGAGCACGGGCCCGACCAGCACGCCCAGATTGCGGCCGGTCATGATAATTCCGAAAGCCGGCCCCGCGGCGCGGCCCTGTCCGGCAAGGGCGCTGGGCATGGCGAAAAAACAGGTCGGACAGATGCCAGCCGCGATGCCGTAGACCACGAGTGACGCGATTCCGATCCACCCGCCTGCCGCACTCGAGACCGCCCACCAGCCCGCGGCCTGCACCGCCAGGCCGGCGACCAGCAGGGGCCCCAGCGGCACGCCCGCGCGCAGGATCATGCCGGTCACCAGGGTGGTCAGGATGAGGACGACGACGGGCACCATGTTGCCGACTACCGCGAGCGAAGGCGTCAGCCCATGAACCTCTACCAGGTACTGCGGCAGCCAGGTCATGTAGGCAAAGTATTGACCGGACCAAAGCATGAAAATGACCGCGGTCAGGATCAGGCTCAAACGCCGTCCGGCGGGCAGGGACGCCGCTTTCGTCCCGGCCGCCGCCCTGGCCCCGGCGGAGAGTTCGAGCGCGCCCCGGCGCATCAAGCTGAGCGTCCAAACCGCCAGCGCCGCCGAGCCCAGGATCGCCACCAGCCAAAGCGCCTGCCAGCCCTGAACGGCGAAGGCGGCCGGGGCGAGCAGCGCGGCGGCAAGCTGGCCCACGGGGATCCAGGCAGCGGTCAGCCCGACGATGATCGGCAGGTGGCGCGGGGCGGCGTTGGCGTTGGCCAACACCGGTCCACACATGGCGAGAACGGCGAAGCCGGCGCCCTCGAGCGCCCGGGCGGCGAGCACGATCCAGCCGTTTTCCGGCAGGGCCAGTGCCAGCGAACTGCCCGCAATCATCGCGGCCAGACCGATCAATATCGACACCCCGGCGTGTCCGCGATCGATAATCCGGCCGAGGAAGAGGGATAACCCCAGCCCGGCGAGGGCGTAGACCGACATGAAGCCGCCCGCGAGCGTCCGGTCGTAGCCGTAACTTTGCAGGAGCAAGGGTAGCGCCGGCGGCAGCTTGAACTGCTGATAGGCGGCGAAGCAGGCGATGCAGAGCCCAAAGGCGACGCCCGTCCAGTTGCTGCGGCTGGCGGTCATCGCCCCCTGATCTTCGCTGGCACAACGCTAAGGGACTGGCCGATAGGCCGGCCCCGGCGGCAGTCTTGCCCAGCCGGTAGCGGGCGGCAACGCAAAAAAGCCTATGCCGCCAAAGGGATCACGGGAAATTGCATGATTTTTTGTTTGGGCGGGGCAATAAGCCGTCCTAAATAGAATAGGTGCGGCTCCGTCGTCAGGGGGCCGAGACAAAAAGACCGGGGCTATAGGTTGGCGGATAGTACGGAATTTATTGTCCGGTTCTGGGGCGTGCGCGGCTCGATCGCCTGTCCGGGCGAGAGCCACCAACGCTACGGCGGCAATACCTCCTGCCTGGAGGTTCGCTGTGGCGAGCATCTCCTGATCTTCGATGCCGGCACGGGCCTGCGTCTGCTGGGCGAGACCCTTGCCGGAGCGAAGGGCTTGAGCGGCGACCTCTTCCTGACCCACACCCATCTGGATCACGTGGTCGGGCTGCCCTTCTTCGCGCCGCTTTATAATCCCGATACCCGCTTCCGCCTCTGGGCCGGGCATTTGCAGCCGGAGCTCACCCTGCATCAGGCGCTCTCGCAGATGATGATCGCGCCGCTTTTTCCCGTGCCGCCGGAGATTTTCGCCGGCAGCATCTCGTTTCACGATTTCACCGCGGGCGAGACGCTCGAGCCGCAGCCCGGCGTACGCCTGCGCAGCGCGCCGCTCAACCATCCCAACGGGGCCACCGGATACCGCATCGAGTATGGCGACCGGTCGGTCTGCTACATCACCGACACCGAGCACGTCGAGGACCGGCCCGATGAAAATATCCTCGGTCTGATCGAGGGCGCCGACATAGTGATCTACGACTCCAGTTTCACGGACGAGGAATATCCCCGCTACAGGAACTGGGGCCATTCCACCTGGCAGGAGGGCGTCCGCCTGTGCCAGCGCGCCGGGGTGGCGCGCCTGGTCCTCTTCCACCATGACCCGAGCCACGACGACGCCTTCATGGACGAGGTGGCGCGGCAGGCCGAGGCGGCCCTTCCCGGCACCCTGGTCGCCCGCGAGGGCATGGTGCTCAGCCCGTGACAAAGGGCGCGGGCCGGGGCCGCCGCCGCAGTCTCTGGCTCGGGCTGCTGACCCTATTGGGCATTTCGGAGAAGGGCTTCTTCATTCCCTACCGCTACGCCGCGGCTTTGCCGCGGCCGGGCACGCGCCTGCCCTATGCGGTGGCCGAGGCCCGCCTGGCGGCCGAACGGGTGCAATTCCAATCGGTGCTGGATTGGATCGGGGAGTTCGAGGACAGCCTCGCCCGCATCGGCGGCGAGCCACCGCCCGCGCCGCGCTGGGGGCAGTCCTGGTTCCCGCCCCTGGATGCCGCCGTTGCGTACACCCTTGTGCGCCGTTTGGCGCCGCGGCGCATCGTCGAGGTGGGCTCCGGTCATTCGACACGATTTCTCGCCCGCGCCGTGGCCGATGGTGGGCACGCGACCCGCATTACGGCGATCGACCCGGCGCCGCGGGCCGAGCTTGCGGGCCTGGATATCGAGCTCGACCGGCGCAGCCTGCAGGAGGCGGCGCCGAACGGCCTGTCCGATCTGGCCGCCGGGGATTTCCTGGTCATCGATTCCAGCCACATCCTCATGCCGGGCAGCGACGTGGACCTGCTGCTCGGCCGGGTACTGCCGGGATTGCCGCCCGGCGTGCTGGTGCATCTGCACGATATCTTCCTGCCCGACGACTATCCGGCCCACTGGGCCTGGCGCGGCTACAACGAGCAACTGGGCGTGCTGCCCCTGCTCGCGGGCGATCGCGTCGAGGTGATTTTCGCCAGCCACTATGTGTCGACCCGCATGACGGGGGATTTGGCGGCTTCCGCGGCCGGCCGCCTGCCCCGGGCGGCCGAGACCCTGGAGTCCAGCCTCTGGCTCAAGACCCGGTAACGCTCCGCTCACGGCAATCTGACACCACGCCCCACCGGCCATGGCCTAAGATCGAGTGACACAAGGATGATCGAACCCCACAGGCGAACCATGTTGGCGCGGATGCTAGGTGGTAAAGACAGGGCGCTCCCCGAGCGGGTGCGGGCGGCGATCCAGGACCAGGGCGATGCCACCGAACGCCTCATCGGATGGTTCCAGCTCGCCGTGGTGCTCACCTTCGCCACCCTCTACGCCATCTCGCCCAAGACCTTTCCGGCGGACCAGGCCTTTCAGCCGGTACCCTGGGTCATCGGCGCCTACATGCTGTTCACCCTGATCCGCCTGAGCCTGGCCTACCGCATGAGCCTGCCGGGCTGGTTCCTCATCGTGTCGATCGTGATCGACATGACGCTGCTCTTCGGACTGATCTGGAGCTTCCACATCCAGTACGCTCAGCCGGCCTCCTTCTACCTCAAGGCGCCGACGCTGCTTTACGTCTTCATCTTCATCGCGCTCAGGGCGCTCAGGTTCGAGGCGCGCTTCGTCTTCGTCGCCGGGCTGGTGGCCGCGCTTGGTTGGCTGGTCCTGGTCCTCTACGTGATTACGGTGGATCCCGCCGACACCATGATCACGCGCGACTACGTCGCCTACATGACGTCCAACTCCATCCTTCTGGGCGCCGAGTTCGACAAGATCGCCTCCATCCTGGTGGTCGCCGCGATCCTTGGCGTGGCGCTCGTGCGCGGCCGGGCCCTGCTCGTGCGCGCGGTCAGCGAGGGGGTGGCGGCCCAGGAGCTGGCCCGTTTCTTCGCCCCCGAGATCGCCCAGCGCATCCGCGGCTCGGACCGGGAGATCGCGGCGGGCACGGGCGAGTTGCGCGACGCCGCGATCGTCAATTTCGACATGCGCGGCTTCACCCCCTTTGCCGAAAGCCAGGAACCCGACCGGGTGATGTCCGTGCTCGCCGACTACCAGCACCGCATGGTCCAGGTCGTCCAAGCCCACGGCGGCAGCATCGACAAGTTCCTGGGCGATGGGATCATGGCGACCTTCGGTGCCGCCGAGCCCTCGGCCACTTACGCGGCCGATGCGCTGCGCACGGTCGATCAGGCCATCGCCGAGGCCCAGGCCTGGCGCGCCGCCAGCCAGGCAGACGGCCAGGCCTACCCCGAAGTTAACGCCGCCGTGGCCACGGGCCGGATCATGTTCGGCGCCGTGGGCGACGAGACGCGCCTGGAATACACGGTGATCGGGGGTGCGGTGAACCTCTCGGCCAAGATCGAGCAAGAGAACAAAGTACAGGGCGTGCGCGCGCTGTGCGACGCCGCCACCTACGAACTCGCCCTGGCCCAGGGCTACGAACCGCCGACGGCCCAAGAGCGCCTGCCGGGCATCGCCGTGGCCGGCATCGGACTGCCGGTGGATTTGGTGGTCCTGGTCGTCTGAGGGCTGCGCTGAATTGGGCCGTATCAATCGAGATGGAGCGGCAGGCGGTCTTGATACAGGGGATCGTCTGTCACGACGTCGAACAGCAGGAACAGCAAGTCCGCCCGTTTATCGTCCATGGTCATCGGCAGGATCAGACGCCAGTAGACGAGGTCGTGGTGGTGTTCGTCGCGGTTCACCGCGATCGAAACTGAATCGATATTCGGCACGGCGTCGATCGCGGCGCGGTCGTAAGCGGGCAACTGCTGTTTTAGGTGCACCGGCGTGTATACCTCGTCGAACCACATGCCGGTGACATCAGCCCGAAAATAGTTGACCAACTCGGTGCCCAACAGACGATGCCGATAGCGCCGCGAGTCGCATTGCCAAACCACATCGACCAGATTGATCCACGGTAACAGCTCGGGGATTTCCGAAGGATTCATATCCTTACGATGCGGCAAACCGTTTTCACGCCTGAGAGAGCGCCAAAAGTCGTGACCACGGCGCAGGCGCTCGGTTGGGAGATCGTCAGCCGATAGGTCGACGATGAGGGCCACGCCGGAGTTACCTAATCGACACTGTTTCAGCTGAAACCTTCCGCATCATACGCTTCCATACGGTTAAGACCGGCGAAAATTCCTTTCGTAGGCACTTCCTTCTGCTCCATGGGCGTTGATCTCACCGCAAGGTCATTGAATTGGCCCTAGAAAAACGAAAGACCCCGCCGCGAAGCGGCGGGGCCCTCGGTGGTCAATCGGGGAGATCGTTATACAGGATTGTCCACTTTCATCATCTTAAAGACTTTTTCGGCACTTTGGCAACCCTTGCCAGCCCATGTGCGCGAATCCGCGCGACGGCGGCTGAGCAAACAGCGGGCCGCCGCCGGACTGCGGGAGGTATCGATTGACTTGAAATTACGGAAGCCGGCGGTTGCTTGCGGCGCGGCAGGTATTACCCGGTCTTGCCCCCGGTGGACGGCACGTTGGCGCTGTCCTCGAGGAAGGTCTCCAGGTCGAGCGAGGAGATCCGCCATTCCTTGCCGATCTTGAAGCCTCGCAGGTGGCCCTTGCGCAGCCACTGGGTCACCGTGCGTTCGTTGACCTGAAGACGCGTGGCGACCTGCGGCGGGGTAAGGAGTATTTCCTCGGTCATGCGATGTCCATCATCACGACTATGTGACCAAGGGTGCCGGAAAACGTTTAATCCGCCGTTAACGCGACTCAAACGTCTTAAAGCGACGGAATGCCTTTCGTGTACGAAGGGTTTTGCGGCTCCTACGCTGGGCCGGCCAATACCAATAAGATCAACGTGGGTATTA
>JAZGBC010000083.1:0-15228 GCA_036444495.1 Kiloniellales bacterium | reverse complement strand
CCATCCGGAGGGCGCGCCGGCAGGCTTGAGCGCCTGCGCGCGGGCGCTGGCGGAGCAGGCGGAAAGCGCCTGAAACCCCGGTCGCCGCCGATTGCCAGGCAGCGGCTTAGCTGGTAGCTTCCGCGCGCCTTTTTTCAGCCCAAAACGAGACCCCGGACCGTCCGCGATGAAGATCAACGGCAACGCCATCCGTCCCGGCTATGTCATCGAGCACAAGGGCCGCCTCTGGCGCGCCGTCAAGACCCAGCACACCCAGCCCGGCAAGGGCGGCGCCTACCTCCAGGTGGAGCTCAAGGACATCCGCGACGGCACCAAGCTGAACGAGCGCTTCCGTTCCAGTCAGGACGTGGAACGGGTGCGTCTCGACCAGCGCCGGTACCAGTACCTCTACGACGACGGCGACATGCTGACCTTCATGGACAACGAAACCTATGAGCAAATCACCCTGCACAAGGACCTGATCGGCGAACCCGTCGTTTATCTGCAGGAGAGCATGACGGTGACGATCGAGTCCTACGAGGGCTCGCCGATCAGCATCATGCTGCCCGATAGCGCCACCTTGGCCGTGGTCGAGGCCGACCCCGTAGTCAAGGGCCAGACCGCCGCCTCGTCCCACAAGCCGGCGCTGCTGGAGAACGGCGTGCGGACCATGGTGCCGCCGCACATCGAGACCGGCGCGCGCGTCGTCGTCAGTACTGTCGACGGCAGCTACATCGAGCGCGCCAAGGACTGAGTCTTAAGACATGGCCAAGCGATCGGCGCTCATCAACGTCATGACCCGGGCCGCCGACAAGGCCGCCCGCGTCCTCAAGCGCGACTTCGGCGAGGTGGAGAACCTTCAGGTTTCCAGGAAAGGCCCGGCCGATTTCGTCTCGGCCGCCGATCTGCGCGCCGAGCAGGTCCTGCGCGAGGAGCTGAGCCGCGCCCGGCCCGACTACGGCTTCCTGATGGAGGAGTCGGGCGCCAGCCGCGCGACCGGCGAAAGCCAGCGGCGCTGGATCGTCGATCCGCTCGACGGCACCACCAACTTCCTGCACGGGCTGCCCCACTTCGCCATCTCGATCGGCGTGGAGGAGGCGGGCGATCCGGTGGCCGGCGTCGTCTACGACCCGATCAAGGACGAGATGTTCTACGCCGAGAAGGGCGCGGGGGCCTATCTCAACGACCGGCGCATGCGGGTCTCGTCCCGGAGCCGCCTCGACGAGGCCCTGGTCGGGACCGGGACGCCGTACAAGGGACACGGCGACGCGCCGGTCTTCCTGGCCGAGGCGAATGCGGTCATGGGCGCGACCGCCGGCGTCCGGCGATGGGGCACGGCGTCGCTGGACCTCGCCTACGTGGCGGCCGGGCGCCTCGACGGGTACTGGGAGCGCGGCCTGTCACCCTGGGACATCGCCGCCGGGATCGTCCTGGTGCGCGAGGCCGGCGGCTTCGTCACCGAGATCGACGCACGGCCGATCCGCGCCGACAGCCCGAGCATCCTGGCCGCCAACGATTCCCTGCACGGCGCGCTCGTACAGCTGCTGCGCTCGGCCAGCTCACAAAACCTTACTAATCCTTAATCCCCGCAACGGTTTGCTAACCAAACGGCCTGTATGTAAGGCGGTTGTCCATGGACAAGGCTCGGCATAGTCTAATGTCCGATTCGTTTGACGTTTCTTTCGATGGGGGATTCATGACTTTCGACGCGCGCCGCGCGCCCGGGCGGACCGTAGACGCCGCCGGGCTGAGCGGGCGGGAGCCGCGGGGAAATCTCCGGCGGGCCTTGCTCGGCGGCGCCGTGCTGGCCGCAATGCTGACCGGGGCGGCCGGGCCGCTCTGGGCGCAGGAGACCGTCATCATCGGCAGCGATCGCGGCGGTACGGCCATCATTGGCACCCCAAGATCGAGTGTGGTCATCAATAACGAGGTGCTGGATAGCCTGGGCGCGGGCGGACCGGCGCCGGGTCTGCCCTATCAGCCGCAAGCCGTCGCCCCCGTTGCACGGGGCCAGATGCAGATCATAGCCCCTGGGCAGGCGACCACCGCCTATCGTCTGCCCGGAACCGGACAACTGGTTGTTTCGCGGCCCAGCACCTTGCTGTTTCCGCCGCTGCACGCCCCGGGCAGCCGCCTGACCGTGCCCACCCCGGGCCGCACCCTGGCGCAGGCGCCGAGCGCCGTGCTGGCGCCAACGCCGGAGCCGGAGTTGCAATCGCGTCTCCTGGTCCCGCTCCCCGAACCCCGGGTGGAGCCGGCCCCGCCGATCGAACCGGTTAGCGAGGAACCGGTCGTGGAAATCCCGCCGCCGGCCCCCGAGCCCGAGCCGGAACCCGAGCCCCAGGTCGCGGCCCTGCCGCCGCCCGCACCCGAACCCCCGCCCGCGCCGGCGATCACGCTTGCACCCGCACCGCCGCCGGAACCCGAGCCCGAGCCGGAAACCGCGATGCCGGCGCCCGAACCGGAGCCGGAGCCAGAACCGGAACCGGAGACGCCGGTCGCCAGCGAGGCGCCCGTAGCGCCGCCGCCCGTCTTGACCCAGGAACCGGCCGCCGCGGCCGAGCCACCGCCGGCGCCCGAACCCCCGGCCCAAGCCGAGGCCCCGCCCCCGCCGAGCCAAACTCTGATCGCGAAAAAGCCGGAGGAAACCCAGACCGCCGCCTTGCCGCCGGTCAGCGAGGGGCTCAAACAGACCCGCCTGACCTTCAAATCGGGCTCGGCGGAGCTGACCCGCGCGATGAAGAAGGAATTGGAAGCCCTGGCCGGGTTGCTGCAGCGGGACGAGTCGGTGCGCATCCAGCTCATGGCCTACGCCCGAAGCAGCGACGGCAGCCCGAGCCGGGCGCGCCGGCTGTCCCTATCGCGTGCGCTTGCGGTACGCGCGTTCCTGATCGACAACGGCGTTCGCTCGACACGCATGGACGTGCGCGCACTGGGCGACAAGGGAGACGGCGGACCAGCGGACCGCGTCGACATCCTGCCGCAGACCGCCGGCCAATAACGGCGGCCGGCCCCCGTGTACGCCTTAGTTTCGCCGCAGTGGACCGCTATACCGCCGGGTTTCTGACTAATACCAACGGTCCTTAATATTGACCTATTTCACCGAGGCGATTTTTGCCGCCAGACAGGAGCGAGTTGCGCCGTAGTGCCGACCACTTCAAGCAGCGAGCGACGCCTCTGGCGGGAAAAAGCGCCCGGCCCTCGCGGGTGGGGCAAATTGGCCCGCCGGGTGCGTTGCAGCGCTTGCCCGATGTCCCGCATCGCGCTTCGCACCGCGCCTGCCCGGGCGAGCCGATTTACACCCATGAAATGGGTCAATATTAAGGACCGTTGGTATAATTTGGGGGGCCGGCTGTCCGGACCATGAACCGCCCGCACCGTTTCCTCATACGCATGACCGTCTTCCTCTTGATCGTGGGGGCGGCCTGTGCGGCGCTTGCGCCTCAAATGACGAGCGCCTTCACGTCCAACGTCGTGCTGAACTCCTTGATCGTGGGCGTCATGCTGCTGGGCGTCATCTACATCTTCCGCCAGGTCATCATGCTCAAGCCCGAGATCGACTGGCTGGAACACCTGCAGCACGAAGCCCGCGGCGGCCTGATCTTCCCCGGCTCCCTGTCGGACGAGAAGCCGCCGCGTCTGCTCGGGCCCATGGCCACCATGATGGGCGAGCGGCGCGGGCGGCTTTCCCTGTCCGCCCTCTCCATGCGCTTCCTGCTCGACGGCATCCAGAGCCGCATCGAGGAATCCCACGAAATTTCGCGTTACCTGATCGGCCTGCTCATCTTCCTGGGCCTGCTTGGCACCTTCTGGGGCCTGCTCGAAACGGTGAACGCCGTTGGCGGCACGATCGCTGGCCTGAGCGCTGATACGGGCGATCCGGTCCTCATGTTCGAGGAATTGAAACGCGGTCTCCAAACGCCCCTCTCGGGCATGGGCACGGCGTTCAGCTCGTCGCTCTTCGGGCTGGCCGGCTCGCTCGTCCTCGGCTTCCTCGAATTGCAGGCGGGCCAAGCCCACAACCGCTTCCTCAACGACCTGGAGGAATGGCTGTCGGGTGTCACGCGCCTGTCCAGCGCCGGCGCGGTGGGCGACGGCGAGCAATCGGTGCCGGCCTTCATCCAGGCGCTGCTGGAAAAGACCGCCGACAGCCTGGACCAGTTGCAGCACACCATCGCCAAGGGCGAGGGCGAGCGCAGCGCGGTCAATCAGAACCTGGTGACGTTGACCGAGCGCCTGAGCACGCTGACCGATCAGATGCGGGCGGAACAGGGCGTGCTCATGCAACTGGCCGAAACGCAGACCGAGATGAAAAATCTTTTCTCGCGCATGACCGAACGGGGTCCGGCCGCGACCGGCATGGACGAGTCGACGCGTACCCACATCCGCAACCTGGACGTCCGGGTCGAGCATTTGATGAATGATATGGCCAGTGGCCGCGAGTATGCCGTGCAGGAAATCCGTGGCGAGATTCGTCTGCTGACCCGGACGATCGCGGCCATGGCCGAAGAAGCCGAATAGGGATTAGGCGCGCATGTATGCGCTCGGCCGCACCGGACGCCGTCGGTCCATCAACATCTGGCCCGGGTTCGTGGACGGGCTGGCCTCGCTCCTGCTGGTGGTCATCTTCGTCCTCATGGTCTTCATGGTGGCGCAGTATTTCCTCTCCATAGCGCTTTCCGGGCGCGACGCGGCGCTGGATCGCTTGTCGCGCGAGGTCATCGAGTTGGGTGAGCTCCTGTCCCTGGAGCGTTCGGCCAACGCCGAGCTGCGCATCGACGTTTCCCAGCTTTCCTCGGAACTGCAGTCGTCGCTGACGGTGCGCGAGTCCCTGGCCAGTCAGTTGGCCGCGCTGACCGATACGCGCGATGCGCTCGAGACGCAGCTCAATACCTCGCAGGCCGAGTCCAAGCGCGTCAGCAAGGAGCTGGAAGACGCCTACAAGGTCATCGAGGCCGACAGGGAGAAGGTCGAGGCTCAACTAGCCCAGCTCGCGCTGCTCCAGAAACTGCGCGATGAAATGACCCAGCAGCTCACCCTGGCCCAGCAGGAATCGACGCGCGTCAGCAAGGAGCTGGAAGACGCCTACAAGGTGATCGACGCGGACAAGGAGAAGATCCAGGCCCAGCTCCAGGACCTGGCCATCCTGCAATCCCTGCGCGACGACCTGATGGACAAGCTGGCCAGGTCCGAATCGGCGCAGGAAGATCAGAGGAAGCTGAGTGACGAGACACAGCAGCGCGTGCTCCTGCTCAACCGCCAGATCAAGGCGCTGCGCGATCAGCTGGCCAGCCTGGCGGCCGCGCTCGATTTGGCCGAGGCCGAGAGCAAGAAAAAAGGCGTGCAGATCGCCGACCTGGGCCGCCGGCTGAACGTGGCGCTCGCCTCCAAGGTGCAGGAACTGGCGCGTTACCGCTCCGAGTTCTTCGGGCGCCTGCGCAAGGTTCTGGGCCAGCGGCAGGACATCCGCATCGTGGGTGACCGCTTCGTGTTCCAATCCGAGGTGCTGTTTACCAGCGGCTCGGCGGTCCTGGAGGAAGCCGGCCAAGTGCAGCTAGGCCAGCTCGCCGAGACCCTGCAGGAAATCTCCGTCAAGATTCCGAAAGATCTGTCCTGGATCCTGCGCGTCGACGGGCATACGGACAAGGCGCCGATCCACACGCCGGAATTTCCCTCCAACTGGGAACTGTCGACGGCGCGCGCCGTCTCCGTGGTCAACTTCCTGATCGCCCAGGGCATCCCGCCCGAGCACCTGGCCGCCACCGGCTTCGGCGAGTTCCAGCCCCTCGACCCGGGGCTGGGCACCGAGGCCTACCGCCGCAACCGGCGCATTGAGCTGAAACTCACCCAGCGTTAACTCGCCGCCGCCGCCGTCCCGGCCTCCAACGCGTCCTGCGCCTCGTCGAACTGTAGCGCCGCAAGGCGCGCGTAAAGGCCGTCGGCCTCGATCAACTCGGCGTGGCTGCCGCTCTCCACGATACGGCCGTGATCCATGACAAGGATGCGGTCCGCCTTGAGCACCGTGGCCAGGCGGTGGGCGATGACCATGGTGGTGCGCCCGCCCATCAATCGATCGAGCGCCTGCTGCACGGTGCGTTCGCTTTCCGCATCCAGCGCGCTGGTCGCCTCGTCCAGCAACAACACGGCCGGGTCGCGCAGGATCGCCCGGGCGATGGCGACCCGCTGGCGCTGGCCGCCGGACAGGCGCACGCCGCGCTCGCCCAGGAAAGTATTCAGGCCCTCGGGCAGGCGCTCGAGGAAATCCAGCGCCGCGGCCGCCTCCGCCGCGCGGCGCACCTCCGCCTCGCTCGCCCCGGGCTTGCCGTAGCCGATGTTCTCCCAGGCATCGCCGGAGAAGATCACCGGTTCCTGGGGCACCAGGCCGATGCGCGCACGCAAAAGGGCGGGATCGGCCGCGCGCACGTCCACCCCATCAAGCGTGATCCTGCCGGCCTGCGGGTCGTAGAAACGCAGGAGCAACTGCAACACGGTCGTCTTGCCAGCGCCGGAGGGGCCGACGATTGCGACCTTCTCGCCCGGTTTGACATCCAGATCGAAGCCCTCCAGCGCGGAGCGGTCCGGCCGGGAAGGGTACTGAAACACCACGTTCTCAAAGCGGATCGCGCCCTGGGCGGGCTCGGGCAGGGGCGTGGGGTTCGCGGGCGCGGCGATATCGGGCGCGGTCTGGAGCAGATCGAGCAGGCGCTCGGTGGCGCCGGCGGCGCGCTGCAGGTCGCCGATCACCTCGCTGAGCGCGCCCGCGGCGCCCGCCACCACGATGGCGTAGAAGACGAAGGCGGAAAGCTCGCCGCCGGATATCCGCCCGGCCAGCACGTCGCGCCCGCCGATCCAGAGGATGATGCTGACCGCGCCGAAGACGAAGACCATGACGATCGCGGTCATCATGGCGCGCGCCCCGATGCGGCCCAGCGCCACGCTAAAGGCCTCCTCCACGCGCTGGGCGAAGCGCCGCCGGTCCACCGGCTCGTGGCCGAAGGCCTGCACGGTGCGAATCGCGCCGAGCGACTCGTCCACATAGGCGCCCACGTCGGCCACCCGGTCCTGGCTCGCCCGGCTCAGGCGGCGCACCCGGCGGCCATAGACGAGGATGGGCACGAGCACCAGGGGCACCACGAGGAACACCAGCCCCGTCAGCTTGGCGCTGGTCACGGCCAGAAGCGCCGTGCCGCCCACGAGCAGCAGCAGGTTGCGCAAGGCGAAGGAGACCGAGGTGCCGATCACCAGTTGCAGCACGCTGGTATCGGTGGTCAGGCGCGAGAGTATTTCGCCCGTCCGCGTCACCTCGTAATAGGCTGGCGACAGCGTGATCACGCGGTCGAAGACCGCTTTGCGCATATCGGCCACCACCCGCTCGCCCAGCCAGGACACGAGGTAAAAGCGCATGTAGCTGGCCGCGGCCAGGACCAGGACCACGCCGAAGAGCACGAGGACCGCCTGATCCAGCAGGGCCTCGTTGCCGCTGGCGAAGCCCTCGTCCACCAGCTTGCGCAACCCGAAGCCGAGGCCGAGCACCGTGCCCGCGGCCACGGTGAGCGCCACGGCGGCCCCGGCCATCTGCCAGCCATAGGGGCGCAGGAAAGGCCAGAGGCCGCGCAGCTGCCCCAGATTGCGGCTCTTCGGCCGCTCGCCGGTCATGGACGACGGCCCGTTGCCGCGCTCGTGCGTCATGGGCGCCCGTACCGGCGGGCGGGCCGCTGCCGGCCCAAGGAAAAGCTGGAGGAAATCACGGACACCATTCTTCTACGTGGGAGGGCCTTCTACGTCGGAGGGTACTAACCCAAAGCCCCGGGCGGGACAACAGAGGCCGGGGTGGGGGTGATGGACGCCGCCAGACAGGCTTGCCAGGGCCCGGGCGCTCGGCTATACAGCCCGCCTTCCCGGGAACCCGAGCCATGAAAAAAGACATCCATCCCGAGTACCACGAGATCACCGTGGTCATGACCGACGGGACCGAGTTCAAGACGCGCTCGACCTACGGCAGCGCCGGCGACACCCTGCGTCTGGACATCGACCCCAAGTCCCATCCCGCCTGGACCGGCGAGCACCGCCTGGTGGACACGGGCGGGCAGGTCGCCAAGTTCAAGAAGCGCTTCCAGGGCCTGGGCCTCAAGGACTGACCCGGACCTCCTTCTGAGTGCTGATTTCTCCAGGCACCGGCCGGGTCCTAGGCCCGCCGGCGCTCCAGCATGGCGTCCAGACGGGAGACCCGCTGGTACAGCTTGAGGCTGCGATCGAGCAGCTCGACCAGCCGCTCGGGCAGTGCCTCCTCGGCCACGGCCTCGTTTTCCTCGCAGACCCCGTGGCCCGACAGGCGGTATTGCGGCTCGGCGGCCTCCTCGCGGGTGATCTCTCCGGCGTGTACGGCCTTCTGCACCAGGAGCCAGGCCACCACCTGGGAGACGCGCGCCGTGACCCGCATGGACTCGCAGCTCGCCACCATGCGCCCGACGGGAGAGAGCTTGTCCAGGTCGGACTTCTTCTGATAGGCGAGGTAGTCCCGCGCCTCGCGCGTCAGGGTCATCGCCTCCTGGAAGGTGCTGTCGAAATAGGCGACGGATGTGGCGGCGTCGTTCACGGGTTCCCCTCGGCCGGAGTGCACCGGCAGTTCGGCCAATTTAACCTACCAGTCTAGCCACGGCGGCATTAACAAGCCGTTTGCCTTAATGGAATCTCCACCCGCGATGGTTGTCGATCCGGGTAAAATTTCCTCTATATAACAATAAGTTACGGCGCCACGCCCTTGAATAAGCCCCCGGAAGACCCATATCTAGGATGCCGCCAGGGGCGCCTATACATAGGGTCCTTATCCGGCGGCAAGCATAGGGGTCAGGCCATGAGGCGGGCCCCGGACATCAACCATGTTGCTCAAATGGAGGATATGGCTATGCGAAGCACCGATCTTACCCCTCTTCTGCGCGCCACCGTCGGCTTCGACCGCATGATGAACATGCTCGACGCCGCCACCCGGCTGGACGACAGCGCGCTCAGCTATCCGCCCTACAACATCGAGAAGACCGGCGAGGACGACTACCGCATCGTGATGGCGGTGGCCGGCTTCGGCGAGGAGGACCTGGACATCACCGTCAAGGAGAACAGCCTCGCCGTCACGGCCAAGCAGGAAAAGACCGAGGACAGCAAGGCCAAGTACCTGCACCGCGGTATCGCGACCCGCGCCTTCGAGCGCCGCTTCGAGCTGGCGGATCATATCGAGGTCGTGGGCGCACGGCTGGAGAACGGCCTGCTCTATATCGACCTGGTGCGCGAGGTGCCCGAGGCCATGAAGCCGCGCAGCATCAAGATCCACACCCTGGCCAAGCCGGCCCGCAAGGTCATCGATAGCAAGGCGGCCTAAGCGCAACCCAAAGACTGAAAACTCGGACGGACGGCCGGGCGGGGCTCCCCTGCCCGGTCGTTTTCCTGCGCGCTCAATCCGCGGCGGCGATGCGCGCCAGCGCCGCGCGCATTGGCTCCGGAATTGGCACCGGGGTCATGGCCTTGCGCTCGACGAAGACGTGGACGAAGTGGCCCTGGGCCGCGGCCTCCGCCTCGCCCCTTTTGAACAGGCCGACCTCGTAGGTCACGCTGGTCTTGCCCAGACGGCCGACGCGCAGGCCGGCCTCCACCGCCTCGGGGAAGGTCAGGGGCGCGTGGTAGCGGCAGCGGGATTCGGCGCAGATCCCGACCACCGCGCCATCCTGGATGTCCAGCCCGCCCGCCTCGATCAGATAGGCGTTGATGACCGTGTCGAAGTAGGAATAGTAGACCACGTTGTTGACGTGACCGTAGATGTCGTTGTCCATCCAACGCGTCGGGATGGTCAGGAAGTGCGGGTAGGCCGCGCGCGTCTCTCTGCTCTCACCGGTCATGTAATACCAAAGGTCCGCCTCGGCTAAAGAACCGTCCTCAGCGCATCCAGCGTGTCATCGGGCTTTTCCAGCATCATCATGTGGCCGCAGCCGGGGATGACGGTGGCCGTCGCGCCGTCAATGGCTTCGGCCAGCTTCCGCCCCTGGCGCGCCGGGGTCATGCGGTCCTGCGCGCCCAGGATGAGCAGGCAGGGGCATTGCAGGCTCGCCGCCGCGTCCCGCGCGCCCTTGTAGGTGTCGCAGGCGTTCAGGTCGTTGTAGAGCACGCCGGGCCCCGCGCGCTCGAGCAGGCGCTCGCCGCCGCCCATGAGCCAGAGCCCCGGCGCCAGGTTGCCGCCCAGGTGTCCGGTGCGGCCGTGGCCCCAGGAGGTGACCAGCTCGAAGGCCAGGTGATCGTCCGCCAGCGCCGCGCCCAGGAGGTCCGCGTTGACCGGCATCTCGGGCGCCGCCCCCAGAAGCGCCAGGGCCTTGACCCGGGGACCCAGCCAGGCGGCGCACTCCAAGGCGATGAAGGCGCCCATGGAATGCCCGACGAGCGAAACCTCGTCCACGCCGACGACCTCCACCAGCCGCGCCAGCCATTCCGACATGGCCGGGATCGAGGTCAGGACCGGCCCCTCGGAGCGGCCGTGGCCGGGCAGGTCGAGGGCCAGCACGCTGCGTCCCCGATTCGCGAAGTAACGGGTCTGCAGCGCCCAGATGATGTGGTTCATGCCCGCGCCGTGCAGGAAGATCACGGTAGGGCGCGCGGGATCGAAGGGTTGCCCGCCGGTGGCCGCATGGACCGCCCTGTCGTCGACGGTGAGCTCCATGCCGGCGCCTAGCCCTTCCGCGCGGCGCGCAGGGCCTGGCGCAGGTCCTCGACGATGTCGCCCGGGTCCTCCAGGCCCACGGACAGGCGCACCATGTCCTCGCCCACCCCCGCGGCCTTTAGCTGCTCGGCGTCCATCTGCTGATGGGTGGTGCTGGCCGGGTGCAGGACGAGCGTCTTGGCGTCGCCCACGTTGGCCAGATGCGAGGCCAGGCGGCAGGCCTCGATGAAGCGGGCCCCGGCCGCCCGGCCGCCCTTCAAGCCGAAGCTGACGATGGAGCCCGCCCCCTTGGGCAGGAGCCGCTTGGCCAGCTCGAAGTCCTCGTGCTCCGGCAGGCTCGGGTGCAGCACCCATTCGACCGCCTTGTGGTCTTGCAGGAACGCCAGTACCTCGACCGTGTTCTCCATGTGGCGCGCCATCCTGAGCGGCAGGGTCTCCACCCCCTGCAGGATGTAGAAGGCGTTCTGCGGGGCCATGCAGCCGCCGAAATCGCGCAGGCCCTCCATGCGCGCGCGCATGCAGAAGGCCTGGGGGCCGAACTCCTCGGCGAACTCGATGCCGTGGTAGCCGGCGTAGGGCTCGGTCAGGGTCGGAAACTTGCCACTCGCCTCCCAGTCGAAGCGCCCGCCGTCCACCAGCAGGCCGCCGATCGCCAGGCCGTGCCCGCCCAGCCACTTGGTCGCCGAGTGCAGGACGATATCGGCGCCCAGCTCGATAGGCTTGCACAGGTAGGGCGTGGCGAAGGTGTTGTCGATCATGAGCGGGATCTTGGCCGCGTGCGCGATCTCGGCCACAGCCGGGATGTGCAGCACCTCGAGGCCCGGGTTGCCCAGGGTCTCGGCGAAGAGCAGGCGCGTCTCGGGCCGCATCGCGGCCTGGAAGCCGTCCAGATCGCGCGGCTTGACGAAGCTGGTCTCGATGCCGAAGCGCGGCAGGGTGTGGGCGAAGAGGTTGACGCTGCCGCCGTAGAGCGAAGCCGAGGCCACGATATGCCCGCCCTGGCCCATGAGGGTGGCGATGCCCAGATGCAGGGCCGCCTGGCCCGAAGAGGTGGCCACCGCGCCCACGCCCTGCTCGAGCGCCGCCAGGCGCTCCTCCAGCACGGCCACCGTGGGGTTCGAGATGCGGCTGTAGATGTGTCCGGCGCGCTCCAGGTTGAAGAGCGCCGCGGCGTGATCGGTGTCGCGGAAGACGTAGGAGGTGGTCTGGTAGATCGGCACCGCCCGGGCGCCGGTCGCCGGGTCGGGCTGCTGCCCGCCGTGCAGGGACAGGGTATCGAACTTGAGAAACTTGGGATCGGCCATGGGGAGGAAGCCAGGATCTCGTCAATGCGCGTGCGCGGAACCCGGGCGCTGCGCGAGCGGCCACACTACACGATTATCCGCCGCGCGCTCAACGCCGCGGCGCGCCGTTCCAAGCCTGTGGATAAAATGTGAATTGCGGGGACAGGAAGCGCGACGAAAACAGCGCCCAAAAAAATTGGTGGGCCTTCGGCGCCAATCCTGGAGCCGCGGCCCACCCTATTTAAGTCCTCAACCTGTCAACTTGCCGGACCCGAAGCTTAGCAGGGTGAATACCCCGGTCAAGAGCGGAATGGTTAACGCGGGCCGGGCCAAGTTGTTGGGGCACAAAAGAAAGGCCGCCGGACAAGCCGGCGGCAAGTTAACAGGGAGGCATTACAAGGAACGGATTCGCATCCGTCCAGCGACGGGGGATCCCAGGGAAGGACCCCCGAATCGCTAACTACATAATCTATCTAAAATGGTGAAAAAAAGGTTAATAATTTTTAGCAATAATATTACCTTGTTTTTCTTATGGATATTTGGCCTTTTCTAGCCCAGTTCTTGGGGGGTTACGCGGGCCGACCGATGGCCCGTTTGCCGCTTGCCAGAGCCAGGATTCGCGATTCACGAGTGTTCGACCGCCGGCGGGCATCGGATGGAAATCCATCGCGAGGACCGGTGTCCGGCCCTACTGCGCGGTCCAGCCCCCATCGATGGCGAGGCTCGATCCGGTCATTTGGGCGGCCGATTCGGAGCAGAGGAAGCAGGCGAGTCGGCCGATCTGCTCCGGAGTCGCGAACTCCCCGCTGGGCTGTTTCTCGGACAGGAGAAGCTGTTTTTCCTCATCGAAGCCGCGGCCCGAGGCCTGGGCGCGCACCTCGATCTGCCGGCGCACCAGATCGGTCAGCACCCAGCCCGGGCAAATGGCGTTACAGGTGATCCCGCTGCCGGCGGTTTCCAGGGCGACGGTCTTGGTCAGGCCCACGATGCCGTGCTTGGCCGCCACGTAGGCCACCTTGTTGGCCGAGGCGACCAGGCCGTGGGCCGAGGCGATATTGACGATGCGGCCCCAGCCGCGCGCCTTCATGCCCGGCAGGGCCGCCCGGATCGTATGAAAGGAAGACGAGAGGTTGATGGCGATGACCCGGTCCCAGGCTTCGACCGGAAAGTCTTCGATGGCGTCCACGTGCTGGATGCCCGCGTTGTTGACCAGCACGTCGAGCGCGCCGAAGCGCGCCTCGGCCTCGGCGATCATGGCGGCGATCTCCTCGGGCCTGGTCATGTCCGCGCCCGAATAGGCCACGTCCACCCCGGCGCGCTCGGCCAGGCCAAGGCGCTGGGCCTCGATCCCGGCCGCCTCCCCGAAGCCGTTGAGCACGATGTTGCAGCCGGCCTCCGCCAGGGCCTCGGCGATGCCCTTGCCGATGCCGCTCGTCGAACCGGTGACCAGCGCGGTCCTGCCCTTCAGCATGGCCAAGCCTTTGACATGATGGCTGCCTCCTCCCCGTGGAGTTTGCGCGCGGCCGGGGGCAAGGTACAAGTGACCATGACCGAACCTGGATTCCCGCCTGCGCTCAACCGGCGCGGCCTTCTTCTCGCGGCCCTGGCGGCCCCTAACGGGGCGATAATGCCATGACGCGGGAAATCGCCTGGCTGATCCTGATCTTCGGCTTCGCCCTGCCGCTGCTTCACGTGGCGCTCTCGCCCGGCAGCGGGCCCTGGGGGCCACCGCCGGGATCGCGCTGCCCGCTCGGCCCGCGCACCGGATGGCTGGTGCTGGTGCTGTTCCTCGGGCCGTTCGGCTGGCTGCTCTACCTGCGCTCGCGCAGAACGCGAAAGCCTAAGACTTGGACTCATTGACTGGTGTTGCGAGTGGCGATGTCCGCTTTAGGCCCAGCACCGGACCTACCGTGAATCGGTCCAGTATGCCGGCTCCTGACCCAAAGCGGGCGTATGGATTTAGCGGAGTGAGTTAGTTTTTTGATGCGTTCAAAACAGATGGCGACGTCCCACAGCGGAAGGCAAGACCACTTCCTCTCCGAAGGTATTGAGCATGCTATGTACGGCACGCCACCCGGTACAGTGACCGGGCACCATGACCTTAAGGTCGAACTCCTTTAGATCGTGAACCGTGTCGGCAATGATTGGTTCGAAAAGACCTCCCGCCAAGTGGAATCCTCCCATCACGCCATAAAGCGGTGTTGGCGAGAATTTGTCCCGTGCATCCCGCAGGATATTGATAAGACCAGCATGGGAGCAGGCCGTGAAAACCAACATTCCCTTCTCGCGCACGTTTATCGCCAGATAACGCTCATCCAGAATTAGTGGGTCGGGTTCCCAATCCGTATCCGCAGTATTTCGCCTGACATGGACCGGAATTCCTTTTTCATAGGATGTTGTGCGGGGAATTTCACCGCTAAGATAGAACATGTTGTCGAGCAAAAGGCGTGATTCGGGGGAATTTTCAACTTGACCACCCGCTTGTTCGAGTTCCTCGACCGACGGGATATTGTCATGTGGAAAAATTTCGCCGTTGTCGAGACGTTCACCACGTTGCCGAAACATATCCGGATTCACATGAACTGGAACTGCGCGGCCGCCATTGGCCTCAGTGATCAACTTGATTGCCGTTGGCAGGCCACTCGCATGGTCGGTATGCCCATGTGATAGGACAACCGCCTCAATCACTCCCATGTCGATTCCCAAAAGCGGCACATTATGCTCGACGGCAATTCCGTTTGGTCCACCGTCGAACAAGACAGTGCGAACCTGATCACCGTTTGTTGCGGTCAAGACGAGGGAAATGCCGAAACAGGCAAAACAAAGGCTTTCGCCGGAGAAACACTCCGCACCAGCCTCCTTAATGTTGTCCATTTCGTTCGTGACACCGTCAGGAACTGCAGACAATCCGTCGCTGACATTGTCGACAAGTACGAAAACTTCGGCACCGTCCAGGACCGCAAGGTCGGGAGCGGCATTACTTAGTCGCTCACTATCCATTTCCGTACCCCGTAGCCGCCTAGTTCAGCTAGTTCTACCTCAATTGGCGATCCCAAGTCGAACGTGGGAATAGGATTTTGTGAACGTCTTGGACTTCCGGAAGTGGCGACAGGCGGAAGTACCCAAATGCGCGGATTTGCGACCGGTGTTGGCTCTAAAGCCGGCATCGGCGCCCTGCCGCTGACCCAACTCCAGTTTATGAGTACACGACCTAAGACTTGAAGAAGGACTGCGCGCCTTCCAGGTAGTCCTTCTTGCCCGCGATCT
>JAZGBC010000082.1:0-11923 GCA_036444495.1 Kiloniellales bacterium | reverse complement strand
CCGGGGTCTTTGCCGGCGGGGTGATCGTGGCGCGCTACGGCGTGCTCTGGAGCCTGCTCGGCTGCGGCGTCTTGCAGATGCTCTCCAACCTCATGTTCGCCGCGCAGGCGGCCATCGGGCCGGACGTGGGCTTCCTGGTGCTCACCATCGGCATCGAGAACCTTTCGGGCGGCATGGGTTCGGCGGCCTTCGTCGCCTATCTGTCCCTGCTCTGCAACACCAGCTACACCGGCACGCAGTACGCGCTCTTCTCCTCCTTCATGGCCTTCGGGCGCACCTGGCTCTCGGCCTCCAGCGGCTGGATCGCGGACCAGACCGACTGGGTGACCTTTTTCGTGATCTCCACCCTGGTCGCCGTGCCGGGGCTGATCATGGCGTACTGGATGATCAAGCGCTTGCCCATGACGGCGCAAGCGGGTCAGGCGTTGGACGAAACCTGATACGGGCGGACGCGCCGTATCTCACGCGCCGCAGGCCGAAAGAACCGCCTTCTCCACCGCGTCCACGGGAATCGCGGCCATCTCGCTGTCGCCGAAATCCTGCGCCCGGATCACGCTGAGGCCGGGCACGCGCGGCGCAAACTTCTCCGGCGGGGTGGGGCCGCAAAGCCAGACGAGCGGCACGCCGGCGGTGGCCAGCAGATGGCCGTTGCCGCTGTCGTTGGCGACGCAAAGAGCGCAGCGCGCGGCCAGGGCGATGGTCAAGAGCGGCTCCAGATCGAGCGCGGCCTCCGGCTCCTCGAGCGGCAGGCGCGCCTGGGGCAGGCCCGCGCGCAGCGGCGCGGCCAGGTCCCTTTCCTCCGGCCCCAGAAGGAAGACCGGCGTCAGCCCGCGTTCCGTGAGCCGCTTGCCGAGCGCGATGAAGTTGTCGAGCGGCCAGCGCCGCCGGCGGTCGCCGGCACCCGGGGCGAGGCCCACATAGCGCCCGCCTTCGGGCAGGAGCCGCGCGGCCTCGGCGCCGACCTCTTCGGGCAGCCTTATCCCGCCGCTCAGATCCAGCGGCGCGTCCGGACGTCCGCCGCGGACCAGGGCGAGCAGCTCCAGCATCTGCTCCACCACGGCCGGGGGCTTGCGGTAGCCGAAGGTGAGCGCGCCGGGCGGGCGCAGGTCGGAAAAAAGGTATCCGGTGCAGCCGGAGACGAAGCGCCCATGATCGATGCGCCTGAGTATGAGCGTCGTGCGCAGGCGCCGCTGGCTATCCAGAATAAGGTCGAAGCGCCGCCCCGGCAGGGGCCGGGTCAGCAGTTCGGACCAGCGCCGGCCGATCCCCGCCTCCTCGATCACCTCATCGATCAAGGGCGCGACCAGCGGTTTCAGCTTGCCGGCATAGACCGTCCGGCCCTTGCCGGCCAGCCAGGTGATCCGCGCCTCCGGATAGGCGTTGCGCAGCGCGCGCGCGAAGGGAAGCTTCATCAACCCGTCGCCCAACAGATCGAGCCCCACATAGACCAGGATCGTCTCCGGCGTGACCGGCGGCTCGCTCATGGGACGGACTTCAGGGAGTTCAATATTCGCTGTAGGATTTTTCTTCGACGATGGCGCCGCCGAAGAGCTCGCCGACCTCGCGCTTGAGCGCGGCGCGGCGGTCGTTGGCGCGGTAGACCGAACGCGCCAGCTCGACGAAGCGCGGGCCGAAGTCCTTGGCGCGCTCGCAGTCGCGGATATCGTCCTCGATCTGCCAGAGGGTCTCGTTGACCTGTTTGAGCTCGCCCGCCAGACGCGCAAGCTCGGCGTCCTCGCGCAACCGTGCGGCCCGGATGCCGCGCAGCAGCTCCAGCTCGTGACGCACGTTGGCGAGCTTGTCCGGGTCCGCGATGCGCTCGGATTTGATCTCCAGGATAGTGATCTTGTCGATCAACTCCCCCGGCGAGACCTCGACCGAAACGGTCAGGCCCTTCGCGTTCTTGGCGTCCGGCATGGCACCCGTTTGCAATTGCACCCCGTCGCTCAGCGAGACTTGGTATAAACACCGCGGACTCATCCAGGCTCCGATTTCGGCCGGAGGAAAGGCCCATGAGCGACCGCGTGACCATTCACAACGGTGATATCACGAAGCTCGACGTGGACGCTATCGTGAATGCGGCCAACGGGCGCCTGTCTCCGGGCGGCGGCGTCTGCGGCGCGATCCATCGGGCCGCCGGCCCGCGGCTCGCCGAGGCCTGTGCCCTCATCGGCTGCTGCCCGACCGGCGGGGCGCGCATCACGAACGGCTTCGGCCTCACCGCCCGGCACGTCATCCACGCCGTGGGCCCCGTGTGGCAGGGCGGCACGGAGGGCGAGGCCGACCTCCTGACCGGCGCCTATCTGAGCAGCCTGGATCTGGCCAGGCGCCACGACCTGAAATCCATCGCCTTCCCGGCGATCTCCACCGGCGTCTACGGCTATCCGCTCAAGCAGGCGGCCGGGATCGCGGTGGGCACGCTGCGCGACTGGCTGGACCGGGAAGAGATACCGGAAAAGGTTGTCTTCTGCGTCTTCGGCGCCGAGGCCGAGGCGGCCTACCGGGAGGCGCTCACCGAGCGCATCTGAGGGGCTTCGCCGCAACCCCACGGCAGGTGCAAATCAGCCATTCGCGAAACGCACGAATCCCGATCGAATCGCCGGTTGAATTCCGGTGGCGAATCGCCTATCTGCTGCCTTGAATGAAAGGTTGGATTTGTAGTTCCGGGACGATTTGCATGCCTCCCGATGACCAAGGAAGAAAGAGGGCTCGGTGAACAAGTATTTTGTTCCAGCGACGCCGAACCCGAGACCCAGCAAACATTTCAAACATGACCCGTGGGGCGCCCTCCGTCTTAACGGGATGCGCCTGATGGCCGGCGACCGCGCGGCCAGGCTTGGGCTTGGACTTGTTTTTCTCCTTCTCATCTGGGGCTTCGTCACGCTGTGGGGCGGCGACGGGGTCAGTATCTATATTATCGTGGGCGCGGTGGTGGGCGGCTATATGGCGCTCAACATCGGCGCCAACGACGTGGCCAACAACATGGGGCCGGCGGTCGGCTCCCGGGCGCTCACCCTGCTGGGCGCGCTTGCAATCGCGGTGGTCTTCGAGGCCCTGGGCGCGCTGCTCGCCGGCGGGGAGGTGGTGGCGACCGTTTCCAAGGGCATCATCGACGCCGGCCAGATCGCCGATTCCCAGGTCTTCATCCTGGCCATGCTGGCGGCGCTGCTGGCCTCTGCGCTGTGGATCAACCTGGCCACCTATATCGGCGCGCCGGTCTCCACGACCCACGCCATCGTGGGCGGGGTCATGGGTGCGGGCGTGGCCGCGGCGGGCTTCGGCATCGTCGACTGGCCGACCATGTCCAAGATCGCCGCGAGCTGGGTCATCTCGCCCCTGCTCGGGGGTGTGATCGCCGCCCTGCTGCTCGGCTTCATCAAGTACGCCATCCTCGATCAGAAGGACCGGATCGAAGCGGCCAAGCGCTGGGTTCCGCTCCTGGTCGCGCTCATGGCCGGAGTCTTTTCCGCCTACCTGATCATGAAGGGCCTGAAGCGGGTCTGGCAGCCGGAGCCCTGGCTGGTGGCGGCACTGGCAGGCCTCGTCTTCGCGGTGGCCTACGGGGCCGTAAAGCCGCTGATCGCGCGCCGCGCCCGAGGCCGGGAAAACAGCAGCTCCACGATACACGGCCTGTTCACCGTGCCGCTGATTTGCTCCGCGGCGATGCTGTCGTTTGCCCACGGGTCGAACGACGTGGCCAATGCGGTGGGGCCGCTCTCCGCCATCATCGGCGTGTCCGGCAGCGGCGACGTCCTGGCCAAGGTGGAGATCCCCCTCTGGGTCATGCTGATCGGCGCGGCCGGCATCTCCCTGGGACTCGTGCTTTTTGGGCCCAAGCTGATCCGCACGGTGGGCCAGGAGATCACCAAGCTCAATCCGGTGCGCGCCTTCTGCGTCGCCCTGGCCGCGGCCATCACCGTGATCGCGGCCTCGGCGCTGGGCTTGCCGGTCAGTTCCACGCACATCGCCGTGGGCGCGGTCTTCGGGGTCGGGTTCTTCCGCGAATATCTCGTCAGCCGAAGGTCCTGCCGCGCGAACGCCGTGTCCGAGGGAAACGGCATGGCGCGGGGCAACGGTAACGGCGGACGGCGGGGGCGGCGCAAACTGGTGCGGCGCTATTACCTGGTCACCATCGTGGCGGCCTGGGTCGTTACCGTACCCGCCACGGCCGTGATGGCGGGCGCGATTTTTTATCTGCTCGGCGCGTTTTAGGCGGGTCGCTAATCTGCTGCACGGCGTAAAGGTTCGTGCTAGCGTTGCGTCATGAAGATCGCGCGCATCCTCCTGCTCTCCAGCCTTTTGACCCTCGCCGCCACGCCGGCGTTCGCGCAGGACGCGGCCGGCGGCGACAAGCTCCAGGCGCTCATCGAGGAACTCAAGACCCAGCTCGAGCGGGGCGAGAAGGAGCGCCTGATCGATCCCTGGTATCTGCGCGATCTGCGCAAGACCCTGCGCCGTTACGAATACCCCTGGGGCAAGCGCCTCTTTAGCGACGACTTCTCCGGGCGTGGGCCCCAGCCCGATCCGCCCTGGCAGGTCACCGCCGGCGAGTTCCTGATCGACTGGCGCTACGGCCTGCGCTCGGTGGTCGAGCGGGCGGCGCCCCAGGCGCAGCAGAGCCAGCAGACCCAGCGGTCCGACAAGGACCAGATGAAGCAGCTCTTCGGGCAACTCCTGAATCAGGCGATCACGGGCCAGCAGACCCAACAGCAACAGCAGCAGCCTGCCGTGCCCCAGGGCCCGGGTTTCGCCGCCGCAATCGCGCCCGTTGCGATCACCAACGCCTTCGCTATTCGCATCGAGATAACGGCGCGGCAGACGGGCGATCCTGAGCCGCGTTTCGAGTTCGGCCCCTTCCAGGGTGAGGGCGCCACCGCCGGCTATCGCCTGGCCTATACGCCCGGGGCGCCCAAGGGCTCGGCCTCGCTAGAGTTGATCGGCCTGTCCACGCGCGGGACCGTCTCGCTCATCGAGCTTTACGACAGGCCGCTCGATCTCGAGGACGGCAAAGCTCATGTCATCGAATGGACGCGAAGCCGGCGCGGGCGCATGGTGGTGCGCGTGGATGGGGCCGAGGTGATCGACGTGGTGGACCGGCGTTTCCGCGATGACTTCAACGGCTTCGTGCTGGTCAATTCCGGCGGCGACTACGCCCTGCGCAGCCTCGTCATCGACGGCACGGGGTAAACGCCCGCGCCCGCGAGTCCCTAGCGCCTTAGGCTGAACCGACACTCAGTGTCATTCCGGACGCGGCTTTTCTCCAAATCTTCGATTTGGACAGAAAAGTCAGCGATCCGGGATCCAGGAAATTAGGGGGACACAATAATATTGTGTCCCCCTAATTTTAAAGCAGGGTCCCGTCCATGATGGAGTCGTGCGCGGCAATCGCCGCCGCGGTCACCAGGTCGTTGACCGTGGCTCCCAGGGACACGACCTGGGCGGGCTTGCTGCGGCCGATCAGGATCGGTCCGATGACCGTGCCGATGTGCACGTTCTGCACCAGTTTCGCCGTGATGTTGGCGCTGTGCAGCGCCGGCATGATGAGCACGTTGGCCGGCCCCTTGAGACGGCAGAAGGGATAGAGCCGGCGCATGAGATCGTAGTCGAGCGCCACGCTGGCCTGCATCTCGCCGTCGTACTCGAAATCCAGTTGCATTGAATCGAGCACCCGGACCGCATCGCGGATGCGTGCGGCCCTCTCGCGCATGGGGTTGCCGAAGTTGGAGAAGCTGAGCAGCGCCACGCGCGGCTCGTGGCCCATGGCGCGCGCCTGGGCCGCGCTTTGCACCGTGATATCGGCGAGCTGCTCGGGCGTGGGCAGCTCGTGCACCGAGGTGTCCGCCACGAAGAGCGAGCGCCCGTCGAGGACCATGATCGACATGCCGAAGACCCGGTGCCCGGGCTTGGGGTCGATGGCGCGGGAGATATCCTCGAAGGCCACCCCGAAGCTGCGCGTGAGGCCCGTCACCATGCCGTCCGCATCCCCGAGCGCCACCATGCAGGCGGCGAAGACGTTGCGGTTCTGGTTCACCATGCGCTGGCAGTCGCGGTAGACCTTGCCCTTGCGCTGCAGGCGGTCGTAGAGGAATTGGGTATAGCGCTCGTTGTGCTTGGATAGCCGCGCGTTCTGGATCTCGGCGAAATCGCCGGGAACTCCCATCTCGCGCAGGGTCGCCTCGATCTGCTCCGCGCGTCCCACCAGGATCGGATTTCCGTAGCCCGCATTGTGGAAGGCGAGCGCGGCGCGGATGCTGGTTTCTTCCTCGCCCTCGGCAAAGACCACGCGCCGCGGGGTCTCACGTACCCGCTCGAAGATGCCCTCCAGGCTGGCCGCCGTGGGATCGAGCCGCGCGGCCAACTCGCGCTCGTAGGCGGCGAAGTCCTCGATCGGCTTGCGCGCCACGCCCGAGTCCATGGCGGCCTTGGCCACCGCCTTGGGCACGGCGACCACGAGGCGCGGGTCGAAGGGCGCGGGGATGATGTAGTCCGGCCCGTAGTGCAGGCGCCGCCCGGCATAGGCCCGGTCCACCTCGTCGGGCACGTCCTCGCGCGCCAGCGCCGCCAGCGCCTCGGCCGCCGCGATCTTCATTTCCATGGTGATGGACGAGGCCCGGACGTCCAGCGCGCCGCGGAAGATGTAGGGGAAGCCGAGGACGTTGTTGACCTGGTTCGGATAGTCCGAACGGCCCGTGGCGATGATCGCGTCGCCGCGCACCTCGCGGATCTCCTCGGGCGTGATCTCCGGGTCCGGGTTCGCCATGGCGAAGATGATCGGCTTGTCCGCCATGGAGGCGACCATCTCCTGCGTCACCGCGCCCTTGGCCGAGAGGCCCAGGAAGATGTCCGCGCCTGCGAGCGCCTCGGCCAGCGAGCGGGCCTTCGTCTTGGCCGCGTGCGCCGACTTCCACTGGTTCATGCCGTCCTGGCGGCCCTGATAGATGACGCCGCGCGTATCGCACAGGATCACGTTCTTGGGCGTGGCCCCCATGGCCTTCATGAGCTCGGCACAGGCGATGCCGGCCGAGCCCGCCCCGTTGATCACGATGCGCGCGGCCGATAGCTCGCGCCGGGTCAGTTGCAGGGCGTTGATCAGGGCGGCGGTGGTGATGATCGCGGTGCCGTGCTGGTCGTCGTGGAACACCGGGATGTCCAGGAGCTCGCGCAGGCGCTGCTCGATGATGAAGCATTCCGGCGCCTTGATGTCCTCGAGGTTGATGCCGCCGAAGGTGGGACCCAGGTAACGCACGCAGTTGACGAACTCGTCCACGTCGCGCGTGTCCACCTCCAGGTCCACCCCGTCCACGTCGGCGAAGCGCTTGAACAGCACGGCCTTGCCTTCCATGACCGGCTTGGCGGCGAGCGGACCGATGGCGCCCAGGCCGAGCACCGCCGTGCCGTTGGTGATGACCGCCACCAGGTTGCCCTTGGCCGTGTAGTCGTAGGCCGCGTTCGGGTCCTCGTGAATCTTGCGGCAGGGGGCGGCCACGCCCGGCGAATAGGCGAGCGTCAGGTCGCGCTGCGTGACCAGCGGCTTGGTGGCGCGAATCTCCAGCTTGCCCGGCCGCCCGCGGGCGTGCATCTCGAGCGCTTCCTGCTCGAGAATCCTCGATTCCTCGTCGTTCATAACCCGCGCTTTTCCCCGGTTTTTCCCAATTCCGGGCCGTTTCCCGTGGTTGATGTTAGAGAGCCCCGGGCAGGGCGTCAAAGGGCGGCTTTTTCGCGGATTTCGGCTCCCTGGGCTTAAGACGCCCGCGCGTGGCGGTGCACGTCGGCGGCGCCGTGGCGGGTGAGCACCTCGCTCGCCTTGGCCTCGCGCTCGGGCGTTTGCGTGCTTACCCAGAGCAGCACCGCGCCCAGCTCCAGCGCCCGGGCGAAGCTCTCGGTGTGCGGGGTCGCGCGCACCGTTTGCAGGAGTTCGGCCAGCGCCGCGCCGGTCAGGCCCGCCGCCACCGCGGCCGAGATGGCCGCGCCCAGGGGCCCGGTGGCGACCGCGATCAGCCCGGCGGCGGTGATCGGGCCGACATACTTGATCTCACCCACCAGCGAGCCCACCGCCTCCTGCCAGGCCTCGGCCGGCGAGCCGGCCGCGCTCAGGGATTCGTGGGCGTCCAGCACCGAGAGGTCGTTCTTGGCGAAGCCCGCCGCCAGAAGCTCCTCGACCGCCGCGGTGAAGGGCTCGCGGCTCTCGAAGCGGCCCACGATCTCGACGCTGCCGCCCGCCTCTCCCTGGCCGCTTTCCTCGCTCACCCCTGCTCCTCCCAATCTCGCCGCGGGCGCGCAGTCGCTTAATGTCCCGCGCGCGGGCCTGTGGTAGGTTAACCGACCCGGCGGCTCATTGCCCGCCCAGCGATAATAAAGCAAGACCTTGTCGGAGGCACCGCGTAAAGAACCCGCCCCGGGCGCCAGCCCGCCGCCCGCCCCGCCCGCCAAGGCGCCGGCGGCGCGTGCGGCCACGCCCATGATGGCCCAGTACCTTGAGATCAAGGCGGCGCACCCCGGTTGCCTGCTGTTCTACCGCATGGGGGACTTCTACGAGCTGTTCTTGGAGGACGCACCCAAGGCCGCCGCCGCGCTCGACATCACGCTGACCAAGCGCGGCCAGCATAAAGGCGAGGACATCCCCATGTGCGGCGTGCCGGTGCACGCGGCGGACGCCTATCTCTCCAAACTCATCCGCCAGGGCTTCAAGGTGGCCATCTGCGAGCAGATGGAGGACCCGGCCCAGGCGAAAAAGCGCGGCAACAAGTCCCTGGTCAAGCGCGAGGTGGTGCGAATCGTGACACCGGGCACGATCACCGAGGACGAGCTCCTGGAGCCGCGCGCGCACAACTTCCTGGCCGCGCTCGCCGAAGCCGGCGGCGGGCTGGCGCTGGCCTGGCTGGATATGTCGACCGGCGATTTCCTGGCCCAGGAGTTGTCGCCCAAGGCGGCGAACGGCGCGGGCGGCGCGCTCTCCGCCGCGCTGGCCCGGCTCGACCCGGGCGAGCTGATCCTGCCGGAACGCCTGCTGGAGCGGCCCGATTTCTTCGAGGTCCTGGAGGATTGGAAGGCGGCGCTCTCGCCCCTGCCCTCGCCGCGTTTCGACAGCGCCAACGCGCGCGCGCGGCTCGAGGCGCTTTATGGGATCAAGGCGCTCGATGCCTATGGCGCCTTCTCGCGCGCCGAGTTGGCGGCGGCGGGCGCGCTCATCGACTACGTGGAGCTGACGCAAAAGGGCCGCCTGCCGCGTCTCGCGCCCTTAAAACGCCTGTCTGTGGGCGCGGTCATGGAGATCGACGTGGCCACGCGGCGCAACCTGGAGCTCACCAGCGGCCTCTCGGGGGGGCGCCAGGGCAGCCTGCTCGCCACCATCGATAGGACAGTAACCGGCGCGGGCGCGCGTCTGCTGGCCGCCCGCCTGGCCGCGCCGCTGACCGATCCGGCGGCCATCTCCGCGCGCCTCGACACGGTCACCTTCTTCGCCGAGGAGGAGCCCTTGCGCGAGGAGTTGCGCGCGCGGCTCAAGCGCACGCCCGACGTGGAGCGCTCTCTCTCGCGCCTCACGCTGGGGCGCGGCGGGCCGCGGGATCTGGCCGCGGTGCGCGACGCGCTTTCCCAGGCCGAGGCCATCCGCGGTCTCATCAAAGCCGAGGGGTTGAGCGCCCCGCCGGCGGGCATCGAAGGCGCGGGTGCCGATCTCGGCTTCCACGACACCCTGGTGGAGCGCCTGACCCGCGCGCTGGGGCCCGATTTGCCCATAAACGTGCGCGACGGCGGCTTCATCGCCCAGGGCTACGCGCCCGAGCTGGACGAGCTGCGGTCCTTACGCGACGAGAGCCGGCGGCTCATCGCCAACCTGCAGAGCGGCTACGCGGTCAAGACCGGGGTGCGGTCCCTCAAGATCCGGCACAACAACGTGCTGGGCTACTACATCGAGGTGACGCCTACCCACGCCGAGAAGGTGCCCACGGGCGAGGCGGGGCCCTTCATCCACCGCCAGACGCTGGCCAGCGCCGTGCGCTTCGCCACGGTGGAGCTGGGCGAACTGGAGCGGAAGATTTCCAGCGCGGCGGACAAGGCCCTGGCCCTGGAATTACAGCTTTTCGAGGACCTGGTGGGCGAGGTGGTGGGCCGCGCCGGGGAGATCGGCCGCGCCGCCCGGGCTCTCGCCGAGCTCGACGTGGCCGCGGCGCTGGCGCAAGTCGCCGTGGAGCGGCGCTGGTGCCGCCCGCGCGTGGACGAGACCACCGCCTTCCGGATCGAAGGCGGGCGCCATCCGGTGGTGGAGGCGGCGCTCGCCGCGTCGCAAGGTAGCGCCTTCGTGGCGAATGACTGCGACCTGGGCGAGGCGGGGCGCATCTGGCTGGTGACCGGGCCCAACATGGCGGGCAAGAGCACCTTCCTGCGCCAGAACGCGCTCATCGCCGTGCTCGCCCAGATGGGCTCCTGCGTGCCGGCGCAGGCCGCCCATATCGGCGTGGTGGACCGCCTGTTCAGCCGCGTCGGGGCGGCGGACGACCTGGCGCGCGGGCGCTCCACGTTCATGGTGGAAATGGTGGAGACCGCCGTCATCCTCAATCAGGCGGGCCAGCGGGCGCTCGTCATCCTGGACGAGATCGGCCGCGGCACGGCCACCTTCGACGGCCTCTCCATCGCCTGGGCGTGCGTAGAGCACCTGCACGAGGTCAACCGCTGCCGCGCGCTTTTCGCCACCCACTTCCACGAGCTGACCACGCTCGCCGGGAAATTGGCCGAGCTTTCCTGCCACACCATGCGGGTCAAGGAATGGCGGGGCGACGTGGTCTTCCTGCACGAGGTGGCGCCGGGCGCCGCCGACCGCTCCTATGGCATCCATGTGGCGGAGCTGGCCGGCCTGCCCGGCCCGGTCATCGCGCGCGCCGGCGAGGTATTGAGCATCCTGGAGCAGGGCGAGCAGGCCGGCGCCCTGGCCCGCCTGGCCGACGACCTGCCGCTCTTCTCCGCTGCCCGGCCCCAGTCAGCGGCCCCCGATCCCGGCCCCTCGGCGCTGGAAAAACGGCTTTCCGAGATCAACCCGGACGAGCTCACCCCCAAGGGGGCGCTGGAATTGCTCTACGAGCTGCGGACGCTCATGAAAGGTGAGGACGTGGACTCATAAAGGCCTTTTCGGGCCGGTTTCAGCCAGCGCCGCCGCTGCCTCCTGCATAGCTAAAAACGGAACTATCACACTAGATTCAAATGGTTAGTGCCCCTTCCGCCTCGAAAAGCGCCGTCGGGTGGATTTCCGGCATACCCGCTGGGCCTCGGGGTCATTGACTTCTCCGGGATATCCGCTACATACCCCCTCATGCGTGATGCATTTGTGGTGTGTTACCTAAATAACCGGTACGCCGATTAGCTTAGTTATCCCCTGACAATGCGAGCGTTAAATCGACCGCGCCGTCACATGGTGTGAGGCGTGGAATCAAGACTCCTGTTAGAGGAAATAACTATGGCTACTGGTACTGTAAAGTGGTTCAACCCGGTCAAGGGTTTCGGATTCATCGAGCCGGAAGACGGCTCAAAGGACGCTTTCGTCCACATTTCGGCCGTCGAGCGCGCCGGACTGAATTCGCTTAGCGAAGGGCAGAAGGTCTCCTATGAGCTTCAGCCCGGACAGAACGGCAAATCTTCCGCCGAGAACCTGTCCATCATCGAATAACCACGAGAAAGGCACCGCCTCCAACTCTCTTTGGGGGCGGCCGCCGCTCGCTGTCGCCGACGCGACCTTTTAACGACCGCCTGGCGGACTGAAGGAGGAAGGCGGGCCGGCGGAAAGAACTGGTATGGCCCGTAAACCCAACTACAGGTTCGAACGGCTGGAGCGGCAGAGGGCAAAAGCCGCCAAGAAAGCCGCGCGGCTCGAGGCCAACAGGGAAAAAGTGGCAAAAAGAAAGGCCGAACACGCCGGCCTTGAGCTGGACGA
>JAZGBC010000081.1:0-15386 GCA_036444495.1 Kiloniellales bacterium | reverse complement strand
CCTTTCCTTCTTGTGCCGCTCCTTGGCCCGGCGCAGTTGCTCGGCGAAGGCGGCGCAGGGGTCGTCGCGCTCGGCGAGCGGCGTGAACCAGACCAGATCGAAGGGCAGGTCCTCGGCGCCGAAATGGGCCGCGTAGGCCGCCGGGTCCTCGTCAAGATCGTCGACCTCCAGGAAGCCCAGGCTGACGACCCGGGCCTCGGGGGCCAGGCGGCGCAGGTGGAACGGCACCCCGTGGTCATCCCGCGCGTGGCCCGTGCCGGTGATCAGCACGGCGCCGTTGCGCCCGGGCCGCCCCGCGCCCGCAATGAGCACGTCGGCCATGTGGGCGTCACGCGCGGTCATGGCGCGCACCATGGGCTCGATCATGGTGGCGGGCAGCTGGTCGCAGTGGCCCTCTATGATCTCTTGGCGCATCATCGATTGCAGGGCATCCGGCATGGCCTGGTCGAGTCCCAGCCGGCCGATGCGCCCGGAACCCAGCGCTTTCAGGCCCTGCTTGGCCACGTCCTGAATGGTGCTGCGCGCCAGATTGGCGGCCAGAATCGGCGCGCCGGCATCGAGCGCGGCCTGGAACACCGCTGCATAGGTATCCCAGGCGGGCCAGCCGCTCTTGTCCCAGTCGACGGCCGCCCCCAGGCCCGAGGCGTCGCCCGGGTGGGCGGCCAGATAGGTTTCGAGCGCGGCCTCCTGGTCGGCCGACAGCATTTCGAAGGCGGCCGCGGGCCGGCGTCCGCGCGCGGCCAGCGCCGCGATGGTCCAGGCCTGCAGGCGGTGGTGGTCCGGATTGTCGTGCTTCTCGCCCAGCATGACGAAATCTGCCTTGGCGAGCTGGTCCAGTGCCTCGCCCGCCTCGACGAAACGGCGCCCGGTGGGACGCCATATCCTGCCCGTCAGCGGATGATCCCAGCCGTGCTCGGACAGCCAGGGCGGGCCCGGAGGTGCGGGCGGCTGGCCGAAGCGCGGGCCCAGGCGGGCGCAAGCGGCCAACGCCAAGGATCCAAGCGCTGCCGCGCCAAGGAGAAAGCTCCGTCGTGTCGGGATCATGGGCGGGTCGAGGCGGTCGGTCCTGTTCTTCACGCATGAGCCGCGCGCCGGCGCGGCTCCGGCCATAAAATCTCCCTCCACCAGGGCTTCGTCAAGCCTTAGCGCGGTGGTCGGAAATGACCCTCCAGGAACGGAACTTAGGACGAGGTTGCTGGTGCCGGCTCGTCGTACTGCGTGGGGGTGGTGGGCGCCGGTTCCACCGAGCTGGTGGTGGTGGTGGTGGTGGTGGTGGCGAGCCGTGGGCTGCGCAGAAGCTCTTGCATGGTTCGCACGGCCCGGGCGAGAAGCGTGGGGGTAATGTCCTTCAGAATCTGATCGCTCACCAGGCGCGAGAGGTCGATCGCCTCGTCGTTATTGAGCTGAAGGTCTTTCGCCGCCTCGAACGTGTGGCTGTCCAGCTTGAGGCGTTCCGCCGCACTATCGAGGCGCACTTTGACGGCGTCGAAGGAAGCCCGGATGTCCGCGAGCTGGACCTGGGCGGTGGCCACGTTCGTGACGGCGCTGCTCGCGCCCGACGTGCTGATCAGCTCATCGCTCTCCAGGCCCGAGGCCAGATCCTCGGCCAGGGCGCTTTGCAGGGTCAGGGTGATGTCGTCGCTGTCCGTGCTGTCGGTGCCGACCTTGAAGACGACCTCCGAGGTCTCGACGAGGAGCACCTTGATGTCGTTGAACTCGGTCTCGTTGGCAAGGCTGTCATTCTCGTCGCGCAGCTCGGCGAACTCGGTGTCCAGGATGGCGCGCTCCTGTGCCGAATAATCCCCGGAATCCGCGTCGTCGGCGAGTTCCTCCATGGTCTCCAGGTTTGTTTCGATCTCGTCGAGCGCCTGGTTGGCGATCTGGACGAGGCTCGCCCCGTCCCGGGTGTTGGCAAACGCTTGCGCCATGGCCTTAACCTCCGATGACAGCCGTGTGCCCGTGGTGACGGCCAAGCTGCTGGCCTCCCTCTCCGGCGTGGGATCGCGAAGGGCCAGCCTCTGCGCTAAGCCGGGGCTGCGCAGGGAGGGGCCCGTCTGGGTCTCCGATATCGCCGAATAGGCGATGGGGTTCACCAAAGGCATGAGGAGATATTATTCTAAATTACTTACAGTATACTTACTTTTACATGGTGTTTTACATGTCATTGTCTTTAATTTTAGCTATTTAGGGGCGGATTTACAGTATAAAATTTTAGAGGTATTTTTCGGGTTCCAGTATTCCTGGCAAAATCAAGGCTTTAACGCCATGTGGCATAGGCCAGCTAGCCCCGGGTCCGGGGAGCCCGCCCCCCTGGCCGCCGGGCAGGCCCAACGATTTCAGGGAATTTTCCCGCCGCGGAATTCAGCCCCAAGGCCTTGTCCGGCCGCGCGGGGCTTATGCAGATGCGGGCGGATACAAGCTAAGTCATTGAAAAATGGTGCGGGCGGAGGGACTCGAACCCCCACTCCCATCTCTGGGAAACGGATTTTAAGTCCGTTGCGTCTACCAGTTCCGCCACGCCCGCGTGCCGGCCTGTAACGAGGCAATGTGTAGCACGTTCTGGCCCATTTGCCCGCGCGGGGCAACGCCCAGCATGCCTCCAACGGCCTCCGCGGAGGCCCGGCCCCTACGAAGACATGGGGATTTTAACGGGTTAGGCAGGACCGCGCCAAAGGCGTATGATAATCGCCTCTACAACAACTAATCTACGATAAGCCGGTACATACCGGCTATTCCTGAGCAGGGAGGTAAGGAAAATGATCGGCAATCTCAAATCGACGTCGGCTGCGGTGGCGGCCCTGGCCCTGATCGCCACGGCCACGGGTGCCGCGGCCGATGAAATCTGGGTCACCAACATGACGTCCGGGAACGTGACCGTAATCGACGCCGGAAGCCACAAGGTGATCGCGACGATTCCGGCGGGCAAGGGCGCGCATAACGTGGTCATAAGCCGCGACGGCAAACTGGCGCTCGTGGCCAACGTGGGCGCCGGCACGGTTTCCGTGATCGACGCCGCCAGCAAAAAGGTGCTGGGCGAGGTCGCCGCCGACAAGAAAACCCACGATGTCTCCCTCTCGCCCGACGGCAAGCTGGCGCTCGCCAGCAACGTGGGCGCGGGGACCATCACCTTCATCGACGTGGCAAAGCGCCAGGCGGTGCACAGCATGCCGCTGGGCAAGAAGACCATGATGTCCGTCTTTTCGCCGGACGGCAGCCTGGCCTATGTCTCCATCGCCGGAGAAGGCAAGATCCTGGTGCTCGACGTGGCCAAGCGGGCCGTCGTCAAGTCCCTGCCCGGCGGTGCCGGCACCATGGCGTTCGTGCCCACGCCCGACGGGAAGCAGGCCTGGATGACGGCGCCCAAGGACAACAAGGTGATTCTGCTCGACATCGGGAAGGCGGCCTTCATCGGGTCGATCGATGTGCCCGACGGACCCCACGGCTTGGTTTTCAGCCCCGACGGAAAGCGCGGCTACGTGGTGCGGCGGGAGGTCAACGAGATCGCCGTGCTGGACACCGCGGCGCGCAAGATGGTCAGGAGTGAATACATCGGCGAGCGGCCGGACATGCTGGCCATCAGCCCTGACGGCTCGAAGCTCTACGTGACCATCCGGGACGAAGACAAGATGCTGGTGCTGTCCAGCGATGATCTAAGCACCATCGCCGAGGTTGCGACCGGCGACCAACCCCACGGGGTGGCCTATCGCAGCGAATAGGGTTGCGGCGTTTGCGGGCGCCGATCGAACCGCTATGAGCGGCGTGAACCGGGCCTGAGGCGCCGGCGCCCGCAGTAACCCCGGTTTATGGCCGGCCCGGATACCGGGTTGCGGCAGGCGGGTTTTTTCGTCTTGACCCCAGGGGTAGCGGCAAGCCGCCACCTTGGCCCACCGCGCGCTTTGCCGCCATACTCATTCCCGAAGAGCAGGAACGGGAGGTTGAGTCATGGGCGGGCGCTTGCAGGACAAGACCGCGATCGTGGTGGGCGCGGGCTCGGTCGGGGCCGGCTGGGGCAACGGCAAGGCGGCCGCCGTGCTCTTCGCGCGCGAGGGGGCGCGCGTGCTCTGCGTCGATATCAACTCCGCCGCGGCGGAGGAGACCGCCCGGATCATCGCGGAGGAGGGCGGCGAGGCGGCGGTCTGCGCCGCCGATATCACCAAGGCGGATCAGGTCGCGGCCATGACCGCGCGCGCCCGCGAGCTCTGGGGCGCGATCGATATCCTGCACAACAACGTGGGCATCCTGGTGGCCGGTGGACCGGTGGAGGCCAGCGAGGAGAGCTGGGACCGGGTCATGGCGGCCAACGTCAAGGGCATCTACCTGACCTGCAAATCGGTGCTGCCGGTGATGGAGGCGGCGGGCAAGGGCGCCATCGTCAATATCGGCTCGGTCGCCGGCATCCGCTGGCTCGGCGTGCCCTACATCTCCTACCACGCCAGCAAGGCGGCGATCCTCGGCTTCACCCGCGCGGTGGCGCTGGAATACGCCGCCAAGGGCATCCGGGCGAACTGCATCCTTCCCGGCTTCATGGACACGCCCATGTACGTGGAGCCGCTCAAGGAGGCCTACGCGGGCGGCGACATCGGCAAGATGAAGGAAATGCGTGATGCCCAGTGCCCCATGGGACGCATGGGCGACGCCTGGGACGTGGCTTACGCGGCGCTGTTCCTGGCCTCCGACGAGGCGAAATACGTCACCGCCGCCGAACTGGTCGTGGACGGCGGCCTGACCGCGAAGGTGTCGTAAGCGGGGGAAGCGGCGGCTTCAAAAGAGTCCGTTGGCCTTTTGCACGGCGCGGACGTAGTCGAGGATCGTGGAAAGCTGGGCGTCCGTGACGCCTTTCACCGGCTTCATTTCGCCGAACTTGAAGTGGTGCTCCCGGGTCCCCTGCTTGGGCGCGACAAAAAACGACTTATCGCCGTGGTGTCCCGGGTGGTAGATGCGGCTGATAAAGGTCGGTCCCTTGTCACTGCCCCGGGCCGTTTTGCCGTGACAGGAACTGCAATAGAGATCGTAGTTCAACTTTCCGACCTGCAGGCGCGGGGTCATTTCCGGCTCGACCGCGTTCTCGAAGATCGCATCCGATTGCGCGACCACCGAGGCGGGGAGTCCTGCGGTCGCCCCGGCCAGGACGACAATGGCAAAGAGAATTTTTCGAGTGGGCATTTTGACTCCGTGATGGGACAAGCCTGTTACCGGCGGGGAAACTAGTCGGGCAACTCGGGGGACGCAACGCTTGAATCCGCTTTGAGGATCGGCGCCGACCGGGAGGGAAGGGGCGTTGCGTCCTCGCGGCGTATCCGGCACGATTCGCCCCGATTTGGCATTGGCTCGGGGGAGTCATCATGCAGGCAAGACGACTCGTTCCGGCGGTGCTGGGGGCATTGCTGCTCATGGTTTCGGTCGCGGGGCCGGGGCGCGCCGCGGAAACCGTTATGGGGCCGGCGCCGCAGCGGGTCGAGGACCGTTGGATCCTGAAGCCGCCCGGTATCCGGGTGGAGACCTGGGCCGCGGGCCTGAAGGCGCCCTGGGCGCTCGCCTTCCTGCCCGACGGCCGCGCATTGGTCACCGAACGCCGCGGGGTCATCCGTCTGATCGAGAAGGGCGGCGGCGGCGGGCCGCTCGGCCAATTGAAGGTCGTGGAGGACGACGAAAGCGGCCTCATGGGCCTGGCCGTGCATCCCGGCTTTCCCGACCCGCCCTACATCTACGTGATGGTCACCTCCCGCGCCGGCGGCCAGGGCGTCCGGAACCTGGTGATCCGCTTTCCGCTGCAGGGCGGCAAGCTGGGCCGGGGCCTGGTCATGATCAAGGACATACCCGCGGGCGACAACCATAACGGCGGGCGTCTGGCCTTCGGTCCCGACGGCATGCTCTATGTCGGCACCGGGGATATCTGGCAGCGCCATCTGGCCCAGGACCGCAACAGCCTGGCCGGCAAGATCCTGCGCGTCACGCCGGACGGCCAAGTGCCCGGGGACAATCCCTTTCCCGGCTCGCCCATCTGGTCGTTCGGCCACCGCAACGTCCAGGGGCTCGCTTGGCACCCGGAGACGGGCGAGTTCTACGCCAGCGAGCACGGCCCCTCGGGCGAGGTGGGCTTCGGCGCCTTCGACGAGATCAACCTCATCGTGAAGGGCGGCAACTACGGCTGGCCTCTGGTCGTCGGCGCGCCGGGGCAGGAGGGCCTGCGCGATCCCGTGGTCGCCTGGCCCGAGGTGACCACGCCGCCCTCGGGCGCCGCCTTCTGGCGCGGCGACCTCTATGTCGCCACGCTGGGCAGCGAGGCGCTGGTACGCATCCGCCTGCATAACGGCCGGGCGCTGGGCATCGAGCGCTGGTTCAACGATGGCGACCGCTCCGCCTATGGCCGGCTGCGCGATGCGGTGCGCGGGCCCGACGGGGCGCTTTACCTGCTGACCGGCACCCACGACTGGCGCGGCGACCAGCGCCCGGGCGACGACCGGGTCCTGAGAATAACCCCGGCCAAATAGCCGGGCGGCGAACGGCCCCTACTCCCCCGGCGCGCGGCGCCGGGTCAGGAGGCGGAAGGCGGCGGGCGCGAAGACCACGATCAGGAAGATGCGCACGATGTGGTGGGTCGCGACGAAGGCCGCGTCCGCGCCGATTGCAATGGCGATCAGGCTCATCTCGGCCAGTCCGCCCGGCGAAAAGGCCAGGATCAGCGCCTCGCCCGGCAGGTCCAGCGCGCCGCTTAGGCCCAGTGCGAAGAGGATCGTGGCGGTGAGCAGCACCACCGTGCCGCCGGCCGCGGCCAAAAGCGTGCGGCCGATAAGCCTGAGCGTCACGCCCGCGAAGCGGCAGCCGATGGCGATGCCCACGACGACCTGGGCTGCGGCGATCAACTCGTTGGGCGGCTTGGCCGCGGTCCAGCCGGCCATATGCACCGCGGCGCTCAGCACCATGGGCCCGACGAGGGCCGCGGCGGGCAGCTTAATGGCCCGCGCGCCCAGGAACCCGGCGATCCCGCAGAGGGCCAGGATCGCCAGGTCCGAGGCGGACACGTCGCTGAGCGGCAGGCCCGCGGCCGGACGCAGGGCCGGGTCGTAGCCGACGAAAGCCTGGAAGGCGAAGGGCAGGGCGAAGACCACGAGCAGCAGGCGCGAGGACTGAGTGAGCGAGATGATGCGCGAGTCGCCGCCCATCTCGGTACCGACCAGGACCATCTCGGTCAGCCCGCCCGGCATGGCCGAGAAATAGGCGGTGACCCTGTCGTAACCCCAGACCCGGCGAAAATAGACCCAGCCGGCGCCGCCCGCCGCCGCGGCGTAAGCCGCCAGCATGGCGAGGCTCAGCATCCATTCCGACGCCCGCCCCAGAATCTCGGGCGAGAAGCCGCTGCCCAGCATGAGCCCGAGGACCGCGACCATGACGGTCCTGAATATCTTGGGCATGGCGACGGGCGCGCCAAGCGCCGCGGCGAGGGTGGTCGCGCCCATGGCCCCGATCATCCAGGCCAGGGGAAACTGCAGCAGGTTCGCCGCCCAACCTCCGCCGGCGCCGATGATCAGCGCGGTGAGCGTGGTCCGCGCCGTGGGCGTCAAGACGCGCTGATCCGATCGAGCAGCCGGCCCATGAACTCTTCGCAGGCGGCGACCTGCTCGAGGGCGATGAACTCGTCGGGTTTGTGCGCCTGTTCGATCGAACCGGGGCCGCAGATGACCGCCGGGATGCCGCTCTCGTGGAACAGGCCCGCCTCGGTGCCGAAGGCGACCTTGCCGGTCGTGTTGGCGCCCGTGAGCGACTTGACGAGCTGGACGATCTCCTCGTCGGGCGCGATATCGAGGCCCGGATAGGACGAGTCCTGTTCCCAGGAAAATCCGGTCTCGGGATCGATCGCCTTCATGGCGGGCTCCAACTCCTGCTGCGCGTAGGTCTGGATCTCGTCTTGCAGGGCCCAGGGGTCGTCGGCCGTGAGGCAGCGGAACTCAAAGGTAAAGCGGCAGTCGGCGGGCACGATGTTGAGCACCGTCCCGCCCTCGATCACGCCGGTGTGCACCGTGGTGTGCGGCACGTCGTAATCCTCGTCGAACGGCCCTTCCTTGGCTTTACGCGCCGCCATCTCGCTCAGCTTGACGATCACCTTGGCCGCCGCCTCGATCGCATTCACGCCCTGGGGGGCGAGCGAGGAGTGGCACTCGTGCCCGCGGACATGGCAGATGTGGGACAGCGTGCCCTTGTGACCGACGATGACCTTCATGCTGGTGGGCTCGCCGATGATGCAGCCGCGCGGCCGGACCTCCTGCTCGGCCAGGAAGGCGAGCATGCGCGGCGCGCCCCGGCAGCCCACCTCCTCGTCGTAGGACAGGCAAAGGTGGATGGGCAACTCCAGCTCGCGCTCCAGGATGCGTGGTGCATGGGCCAGCGCCACGGCGATGAAGCTTTTCATGTCGCAGGTGCCGCGCCCATAGAGCCGGCCGTCCCGCTCGGTCACGGACCAGGGGTCGCTCGACCAGTCCTGGCCGTCGACAGGGACCACATCGGTGTGGCCGGAGAGCGCGATGCCGCCCCTGTCACCGCGCCCGAGCGTCGCGTAAAGGTTGGCCTTCTGCTTCGTGTCGTCGAAGGTCAGGTGAGACTCCACGTCCAGATCCTTCAAGTAGTCGCGCACATAGTGGATCAGTTCCAGATTCGAGTTTCGGCTGGTGGTGTCGAAGGCGACCAGCCGCTCGATCATGGCGCGCGTCTCGGCGCTGACTTTTCTGGAATCGCTCACACCGCTCCCCCTGTCGGGATTTCTGGCCGGCGGGCCCGGGCCGCCGCATTTGGCCTGGGAAGATGGCAGAGGCGCAGTGGGCTGGCCAGTCCTTGATGGGTTAAAGAGACGATCCGCCCTGGTACATGGAGGCCGGGCCCGGCCCGGCTTCAACCTCCTCGAACAGCCAGTCGCGGAAGGCCTTCACCTTGGGCCGGTCGGTGGCCGCGGGCGGGGTAACGACATAACAGGAGAAGCTGGAGGGCAGCGCGGGACCGAAGGGCTGCACCAGGCGCCTGGCCTCCAGGTCCAGTGCCGCCAGAGAGCCGCGGGTAAGCGCCACGCCCTGGCCGTCGATGGCGGCCTGGAGGACCAGGCTGGCGTGGCTGTAAACCGGGCCACGCTCCGGATTGACATCGCTCACCCCGACGGTCTCCAGCCACTCGCTCCAGCCCGGAAATTCGCCGCGGGTGCGCTCCTCGTGCAAGAGCGTGTGCCGCTTGAGGTCCGCGGGGGACTGGAGCGGATGAGGGCCGTCCATCAGGGCCGGACTGCACAGGGGAAAGACCCAGTCCCGCATCAGGAGATCGACCCGCAGGCCCGGATAATCGCCGCGCCCGAAGCGGATTCCCATATCGAAGTCGTCGCGCGAGAAATCGACCGATAGGTCCGAGGCCGAAACGACGACGTCGATCTCCGGATGCCGTTTTTGGAACCTCGGCAGACGGGGAAGCAGCCATTTGGCGGCGAGTGAGTTTGCCACGCTGACCTTGAGCGGCCCGGCCTCGTCCTCGGCGCGCAGGCGCCTGCTCGCCGTGTCGATCCCGTCGAAGGCCTCGGTCAGCGCCGGCAGGTAGGCTTGGCCCGCGTCGGTCAGCATGAGCCGGCGGTTGAAACGGCGGAAGAGCTGAATGCCCAAGGTCTCCTCCAGCGCCTTGACCTGATGGCTGACCGCGGCCTGGGTGACGAAAAGCTCCTCGGCCGCCTTGGTGAAGGAGAGGTGCCGGGCGGCGGCCTCGAAGGCGCGCAGGGCATTGAGCGGGGGCAGGCGCCGGACCATGTTTTTCAGATTAGTTATATTAATCCGAAAGATGAAATATCATCGTTTGTACGGATTGGCAATAGGCCGTATTTAAGGCAGGAAAGCTTAGTTATGGATCAACCGGCCCGGATTGTCGGGCTACAATCGGATAAGGAGGTTTGAGATGACATACGTTCGTTGCCACGAGCCGATTTCGTCGTCCGTCCGGGCCTCCGAGCTGGCCCAGGACTTCTTCGGCCACCTGCTGCGCCTGCCCGCCGCGCTCTTCGAGACCCTGCTGATCTGGCAGGAGCGCGCCGCCCAGCGGACCCATCTGGCCAGCCTTGACGACCGGATGCTGCGCGATATGGGGCTGTCCCATGCCGACGTGGATATCGAAGCCAGCAAGCCCTTCTGGCGCTGCTGATCGGACGCCACCGGGCCGGGCCGGAGACGTGTGGTAGACGCCATTTCCGGCCCTGTCCCCCCTTGAGCCCTCGCCCCGAACGGCGGGGGCTCCATCTTTCTCGCATTTCTTGAGCCCCGGCAGGAGGCCCCGCATAATTCTTTTCATCTCTTTGATCCCAAATCGGGAACATTTATCTTGATCCCAATTCGGGACCATGATATGGTGTTTTATGAGGGTCATATCGCGAAAGGCGCTAAGGGATTTCTGGCGAAGGCACCGCGATAGCGAGCAGCAGCTTAGGGCCTGGTTCGCGGAGGCGGGCAAGACGGACTGGAAGACCCCAAGCGACATCAAGAAACGATATGGTCACGCGAGTATAATAGGTGACAATCGTGTTGTTTTTAATATTTGTGGCAATAAATATCGATTAATTGTTAAGATCAATTACGATTATAGTATTGTATACATACGGTTCGTGGGAACTCATAGGGAATACGACAATATAAATGCTGAAAAAATATGAATTTTTCACGCTTGCGTCGGCAACCAAGGAGGATGCGCCGCATGGATATCAAGCCGATTAAGAGCGAGGCCGACTATCAGGCCGCCCTGGAGGAGATCGAGGGGCTCATGGACGCCAAGGCCGGCACAGCGGATGGTGATCGTTTGGAGGTTCTGACCACCCTGGTCGAGGCCCATGAAGCCAAGCACCATCCGATCGATGCGCCGGACCCGATCGAGGCGATAAAGTTTCGCATGGAGCAGCAGGGGCTGACGCGAAAGGACCTTGAACCCTTGATCGGCCCGCGCGGGCGGGTGGCCGAGATTCTGAATAGTTCGCGTCCGCTCACCCTGAGAATGATACGGAACCTGAGAGACAAGCTTCAAATTCCGGCGGAGGTTCTGATCGGAGAGAGTGGAAAGCGCCGGACCAAGCGCAAATCGCGCGCAGCTTAGCACCGCTCCGGGTCCGGGCCGAACGGGGCCCGCATCAGGGCAGGAACTGCTCCTTGATGATGCGCTCCTCCAGGTCGTGCTCCGGGTCGAACAGCAGGCGCAAATTCACCGCGCCCTCCTCGTGTACCTCGACGCGCGCCACATCGCGCACCTCGGTGAAGTCGGCGGTGGCGCTGACCGGCCGTTTCTCGGCTTCGAGCACCTCGATCAAGACCTCGGAGGTGTTGGGCAGCAGGGCGCCGCGCCAGCGCCGCGGCCGGAAGGCGCTGATCGGCGTCAGCGCCAGGAGCTGGGCGCCGATCGGCACGATGGGGCCGTAGGCCGAGACGTTATAGGCAGTCGAGCCCGCGGGTGTCGCCAGCAATACGCCGTCGCATACCAGCTCCTCCATGCGCGTGATGCCGTCGATGGAGATCTTCAGCTTGGCCGCCTGACGCCCCTCGCGCAGCAGCGAGACTTCGTTGATCGCCAGCGCGTTCACCGTCTCGCCGTCGAGCGAGGTGGCGCTCATGGCCAACGGGTGGAGGATGACCTCCTCGGCGCGGGCGAGCCGGGCGGGCAGGTTCTCCTCGTCGTATTGGTTCATGAGGAAACCCACGGTGCCGCGGTTCATGCCGTAGATGGGCGTGCCCCGCTCCAGGTAGGCGTGCAACGTCTCCAGCACGAATCCGTCGCCGCCCAGGGCGACGACGATATCGGCCTCCTCGGGTGCGACACCCGGGTAGCGCGCGGCCAGGCGTTTCAGGGCCGCCTGCGCTTCCTCGGTATCGCTGGCGGTAAAGGCGATGCTCGGATCGCTCATGGCCGGTGACTTCCCTCGTGCAGGCGCCGCGGGTGCGCGGCGCGGGCGCGGAGTATAGCGCGGCCCTCCGTGGGCGTCAGCCTCGCCCGCTTGCCAGGGGCCGGGCCTCTGGGCCAAGCTAAGGCAATAAAAAAAGCCAGGTTGGAGGTTATGTGATGCGGGGATCAGGCGCGGCGGCGCGCGCGGTCGTTTTTCTGCTTGTTCTGTCCGGGCTGCTCGTGGCGACGGGCGTTCCGGCCCGGGCCCAGAGCGAGCTCAAGAAGGACCGGCACGCCGGCTACTACTATCCGGAGCCGGCCACGCGCGAGGTCTACGAGGCGCGCAGTCAGACGCTGCTCAACGCCAACCGGGAGACCCGGATCGGTTTCGTCACCGGAATCTCGAACGACCGGCTGCACCGGGAGTATCCGCCGCAAGAGGCCATCTTCGCCAAGGGGACCGAGGGCGAGAAACTGATCATCGTTGCCCTGGTCGACGGGCACCTCGACACGCTCTACCGGGCGCGGGCGCTTTTCGCCAACATGACCGCAAGCGCGCGCATGCTGCCCGCCTTCAAGGACATGGGCGTGCGCGACTGGTTCACCTTCTTCGACTTGGCCAAGATGCTGGGCTTCAAGCAGATCACCATCTCCAACGGGCGCGACTTCGCGCACCAGGTGATCATCAAGTAGGGGTGAATTAGCCGCCCGTGACGCTCATGTGGCGGCCTACGGCTGGATTCTTGTTGCGCCGGTCGATGACGAAGTCGTGGCCCTTGGGCTTGCGCGTGATGGCCTCGCGGATGGCCTCTTCCAGGAGCTCGTCGCTTTCGCTGCCGCGCAGGGGCGCGCGCAGGTCGGCGGCATCCGACTGGCCCAGGCACATATAAAGCGTGCCCGTGCAGGTCAGGCGCACACGATTGCAGCTTTCACAGAAGTTGTGGGTCATGGGGGTGATGAAACCCAGGCGTCCGCCGGTCTCCTTGACGCGGGCATAGCGCGCCGGCCCGCCGCTCTTGTAGTCGATTTCCTCGAGCGTCCAACGCTCTTTCAGCTTGGCGCGCACCATGGAGAGCGGCAGGTATTGGTCGAGGCGCACGCCCTCGCCCAGCTCACCCAGCGGCATGACCTCGATGAAGGTGAGGTCGAAGCCTTCCTCGCCGCACCAGGCGACCAGGCGGTGGAATTCATCGTCGTTGATGCCCCTCAAGGCCACCGCGTTGATCTTGACCCGCAGGCCGGCGGCCTTGGCGGCCTCCAGCCCGGCCATGACCTTGTCCAGGCTGCCCCAGCGGGTGATGGCGCGGAACTTGTCCGCATCGAGGGTGTCGAGCGAGACGTTGATCCGTTTCATGCCGAGGTCGGCCAGTTCGTGGGCGAAGCGGTCGAGCTGGCTGCCGTTGGTGGTCAGCGTGAGTTCGTCCAGCGCGCCCGTCTCCAGGTGCCGCGCGAGGCCGCGGAAGAGGTGCATGATGTTGCGCCGGACAAGGGGCTCGCCACCGGTCATGCGCAGCTTGCGCACGCCCAGGCGCACGAAGGCGCTGCACGAGCGGTCCAGTTCCTCAAGCGTCAGGATCTCGGCCTTGGGCAGGAAGGTCATGTTTTCCGACATGCAGTAGCCACAGCGGAAGTCGCAGCGGTCGGTGACCGAAACTCTCAGATAGGTGACCGCCCGGCCAAAGGGATCGATCAAGTCCGTCACGAATATCTCCCGGGAAACCCTAGATTTTGCAGTGCTATTTCTTGTCCCACCCAGGGATCATAGCGGGCTATGCCGACCATTTCACCCCCAAGCTTGTTACGGAATTGCGCCATTTACGCCTACTTGGCAAGTCACGCGGCTGTCATTTAACTTGCGGACCATGCCAGCCGCGCCCAACCCCGAGCGGCCTCGGAGCACGCTGGACCGGCCCCTGGCCCGGGTCCTGGCTTTCGCCGTCTTCCTGCTCATGGCGGCACTCCTGGCCTGGATCAGCCGGGACCTCCTCTTTCCGCCGGATCAGGCTGCCGGGCCGGCGCCCGACGACCCCGTCGCCCTTTGCCTGGCCCCGCGTCTGGCCGATATCGCCGAGATGCGCGAGACCGGCACGATCGACGCCAATCGGGCCAGCCTCTTCAAGAGCCGGGCCGAGGCCTTCTGTGAGGACCAATTCGGCAAAGGTTCGGGCCCGCCGCCGCCCAGATAGGCGCGCCCGGACAGGTGGGCTTTTGTAGCCCGCCCGGCCCCGCGCCCGCCTTGATCCATATCAGGGTAAGGGGGCTTCGGGGCGGCGCCCCTAGACGGCCGCAACCGCTGGCCTAGCCAACCGCCGCACGGCGGTGATCCCTGTGCCGCCGCTTTCGGCCTTGACGCGTTCTTCCAGCTCGCTGAGCGGCTCGATGGAGACCATCATGGCATGGGCGTTGGCGCTGACCACCTGGGTCTCGTCCAGCGCGATGGCCACGTGTCCCGGGAAGTATATAAGGTCGCCGCGTTGCAGCCTGGTCCGGCCCGGCTGCCAATCCACCGCCTGGCCCAGGCTTTCGGCCTGTGTGTCGCTGTCGCGCGGGCAGGGGATGCCGGCGCGCGCGAGCACCACCTGGATGTGGCCCGAACAGTCCATCCCCAGGCTGCCCTTGCCGCCCCAAAGGTAAGGTACGCCGAGGAATTGCAGCGCGGTCTCAACGTAGTCGGGCGCGCTGTCACCGAGCGGCGCCAGGTGACGGCTGTAGAGCCAGCCCTGCTGCCCGCCGAAGCGGACCTGGCTGTAGGCGCCATCGGTTCCGCCGACGGCAACGCTGCCGGTCATGCTGAGCGCGTCGAGCGGGGGGGCCTTCAGGTCGGGCACGGGAAACAGGAAGGTACGAAGTACCGTCACGGCGTGGGTCGTTTCCGCGGCCTCGCGTCCCAGCGCCGCGCTCTCCACATAGCCGACGTAGCCGTCCGTTTCGTTCTGCACCCAGGCCCAGCCCCCGGCCTCGTCGTAGACGGTCACCACCTCGCCGGAGAGGAGTTGGCTATCGAGCGGCTCGCCGGCGCCGGGCCGGCGCCGCAGGTCCGCGACACCGCGCGCGACTTGGGCGGGATGGCCGGCCGTGAAGCGCGCCGCCTCGACCCGGCCCTCGAGCGATTCGGCCGCCAGGTCGGGGCGGTAGGCATTGAGGCGTGGGTCGAGATCGGGCATGGGGTGAAGGCGCGAAAAACCGCTATCGGCGATGGAGGCCAGCGACTCTAAAGAAGAAAGACTCTACGAAGTCTGAACGGCTTTGAAAACGTAGGTTTCCGTTCAGCCTTCGGGATCGTGGCCGTTGCCGCCGCCGGCCTTCTCAGCCTCGGCGCGTTCGGCCAGCACCTTGGCGCGGGCCTCCTCGACCTCGGCCTCGCGCAGGTAGTCCTCGGTGGTGCGCGGCTTGGGCCGGTCGGGTCCCTTGAAGGGATCGTCGCCCGCTTCGAACTGGACGATGACGCGGCAATCCTCGCACATCTTGATGCGTGCGGCCTGGTCGCTGTCGGCGAAGAGCTCGTG
>JAZGBC010000080.1:0-4867 GCA_036444495.1 Kiloniellales bacterium | reverse complement strand
GTCAGGCCTTGGCTCAAGACCTGACCGAGCGCGTACTGCGCGTCCGACAGACCGAGTTGCGCGGCGCGGCGGAACCAATGCTCCGCCTTGGCCTTGTCCTCGGCCAGCCCGTCGCTGCGGTAATAGGCCAGCGCCAGGTTGTACTGGGCGATGGGATGGTTCTTCTGGCCGGCGACTAGCCAAAGCTCGGCCGCGCGGACGGCGTCGCGCGCCACCCCGCGCCCCTGGGCGTACATGAGGCCCAGATTGTTCTGTGCGGCGGCGATCCCCTGGGCGGCGGACTTGCGGTACCACTCGGCCGCGCGCGGATAGTCCCGCTGGATTCCCTTGCCGCCGTTCTCCAGAAGCTTGCCCAGGCTGTACTGGGCGGCGGCGTCACCCTCGGCGGCGAGCGGCGCCCAGATATCGCGCGCCTTGACGTTATCGCCGGCGTCGTAGGCGGCCATGCCCTCGTCGTAGCTCTGCGCCCAGGCGGCTTGGGCCGCGGCCAGCAAGGCGACCGCCGGCATCCACCGCAGCAGGAATGATCGGATCATGCGCTCTCAGTCCCGAATCGGAGCCCCCTTAGCCACTCAGCTTAGTCAGGGCCGCGCGCACGGGCAAGCGGCCGGAGCGGGCAGGCTGCAAAAGGGAACCGGGAAGGCCGGGATGGGGTGGCTGATGGAGGCACCGGCATCGACGCCACCACAAGTTGACTTGAAACCATCAAATGCCCGAGAATTACAGAAATAAGAACGCTTTGCTCTTGGGAAGGACGGAACATGAAAAGGTGTGTTTCACTGAAGCCGCTGGCGCTTGCCAGCGCGATCTCCGTTATGGCTTTGGTCTCCGCCTGCGGTGGAAAGTCTGCAAATCCTGTCAATCAATACCAGCCCGGAGATGAAGCTAGGTCTTGCGAAGGACTGAAAACCGAGATCTCAAGCAACGAGGCCGAAATCGCGCGCCTTATTCCGTATGAGGATGCGACGGGGAAAAACGTCGCTCTTGGAGTGGCAGGTGCGTTTTTTATCGTGCCGTGGTTTTTCATGGATTTCAAAGAAGGCGAAGCCACAGAGTTGCAGGCGCTCCGGCGGAGAAACCAATGGCTACGTGAGGTGGCTTCAGGCAAAGACTGCAGCATTCCAGCTTCCCAATTCGTCTTTAACGAGAGACCCTGTGCCGAGGCATCGAATCCGGACAGGCCGTGGATTGGAGAATGGGCCGCCAAGAACGAAACTGATCTGCTGGCTCTTTCCATTACGCAGTATCAAGTCAATGGACAGCTGAAAAGCCAGGGCGGCACGTTCCAAGTTAGCGGCCGAGTTAACGACCAAGGAATAATTCAAGCCTCGATAACTGCCGACTGGGATAAAGCGGAGTTGAGCGGGCAATTCCCGGATCTTTCCGCGAGAACGGAAGGAGGCAGCAGGATCGGATCTATCACATCGACTTCAGATACGCCGTTCCGCATGTGCAAATGATTTGTCGTCTGCCGTTGTGACTTTCGGGTGTGACCTCGGGCCAATAGTAGGGCAATGCCTCTGACGTCTATAGCCGCTAAGTTATGGAAAGTTGGGGTGGCTGATGGGAATTGAACCCACGACCTCCTGGACCACAACCAGGCGCTCTAACCAACTGAGCTACAGCCACCATCGAGGAAGATCGCGCCGCCGGACGCCCCTTGTCCGCGCGCGGGCGGGCGCATCCCGCTGTTAAATCACCCGCCCCGGAAGGCGTCAAGCACCACTGACTGCTTGCCGTAGAGGTGGGGCCGGCCGTAGGGTGAAACGAGGCCCCGGGGTGGTGATTCAGGGCCGGCAATCTTATACATCTGGTGTGATCCGCCGAGGGATCCAGTCATGCTGAAACCCGCCGCCGCCATCGGCCGCATCGGCAGCGAAAGCGCTTTCACCGTCCTGGCCCGGGCCAAGGCGCTCGAGGCCCAGGGGCGCTCGATCATCAACCTGGGCATCGGCCAGCCCGACTTCCAGACGCCGGGGCACATCGTCGAGGCCGGGATCAAGGCGCTCCGGGACGGGCACCATGGCTACACTCCGGCGGCCGGCATCCCGGAGCTGCGCGAGGCGGTCGCCGCCGACCTGAAGCGCCGCCTGGGCGCCGAAGTGGATCCGGACCTGGTGCTGATCGTGCCCGGTGGCAAGGTCACCATGTTCTTCGCCGTGCTCCTGTTCGGCGAGCCGGGCGCGGAGATCCTCTATCCGGACCCGGGCTTTCCCATCTACGAGTCGCTCGTCAACTACAGCGGCGCCAAGCCGGTGCCCTACCCGCTCCTGGAGCGGAACGCCTTCGCCTTTTCCGCCGAGGACCTGCTCTCGCGCCTCACCCCCGCCACGCGGCTCATCATCCTGAACAGCCCGGCCAACCCGACCGGCGGCGTCACGCCGCGCGCGCAGGTGGACAGGCTGGTGGACGGCCTGCAGCGCCATCCCCAGGTGGCCGTGCTGTCCGACGAGATCTACAGTCAGATGCTCTACGAGGGGCGCGGGCACGTCAGCCTGCTGCACTACCCCGAGATGCGCGAGCGGGTCATCCTGCTCGACGGCTGGAGCAAGACCTACGCCATGACCGGCTGGCGCCTGGGCTATGGGGTCTGGCCGAAGGAGCTGATCGAGGGCGCCACGCGCCTGGCCATCAACAGCCACTCCTGCGTCAACGCCTCGGCGCAATACGCGGGGATCGCGGCGCTCGACGGCCCGCAGCAGCCGGTCCACGACATGGTCGCCGCCTTCGAGGCGCGACGGGCCGTGGTCATGGAGGAGTTGAGCGGCATCCCCCAGCTGACCTGCGCCACGCCGGGCGGGGCCTTCTACGCCTTCCCCAACATCACGCGCGCGGGCATTGCGGCCAGGGAGCTGGAGGTCAAGCTGCTGGAGGAGGCGGGCGTGGCGACCATCGCCGGCACCAGCTTCGGCAAGAACGGCGAAGGCTACCTGCGCCTGTCCTACGCCAATTCGCTGGAGAACATCCGCGAGGCCCTGGCGCGCATCCGCGACTGGCTGGGCGAGCGCGCGGCGGCATGAGGCGCGGCCCTGCTGCCGCGAATCTCGGCACCTTGCCTAAGAATTGGGCAAAAATACGCGGGCAATGTCGCTCGGCGAAGCGACGGCCGGCACCGACTTACCGGCGAATCAAGGACTTAGAGAAATTCGTCCGGGCCCGGCCCGACTGGTACGGCACGTGCAGTTGAGGGGAAGACCGGGCGGCGCGCCTTACGCGTTTGCGCCCCGCGCGGAGTTGTTCATTTGGGAGGTTAAAGAAGATCCCGAGATGAAAAAGATCGAAGCGATCATCAAACCCTTCAAGCTCGACGAGGTGAAGGACGCGCTCCACGAGGTGGGGATCAAGGGCATCACGGTGACCGAGGCCAAGGGCTTCGGCCGGCAGAAGGGCCACACCGAACTCTACCGCGGCGCCGAGTATGTCGTCGATTTCCTGCCCAAGGTGAAGGTCGAGGTGGTGCTGGACGACAACCTGGTCGAGCGCGCCATCGAGGCGATCCAGCAGGCCGCCCACACGGGCCGCATCGGCGACGGCAAGATCTTCGTGACCAGTATCGACGAGGCGATCCGCATCCGCACCGGCGAGCGGGGACCCGAGGCCGTTTGACGGCGCCGGCGGCCCGGCCCGGCACGAGACACCTAACTCAAGGTCCAACCAGAAAGGCATACGGGAACAGAAACGATGTCCGACGCAAAAACAGTTCTGGAAATGATGAAGGAAAACGACGTCAAGTACGTCGACTACCGCTTCACCGATCCGCGCGGCAAGTGGCAGCACCTGGCGATGGCCGCCGGCGCGGTGGACGAGGAGGCGCTCACCGAGGGCGTCATGTTCGACGGCTCCTCGATCGCCGGGTGGAAGGCGATCAACGAGTCCGACATGACCCTGGCCCCGGACCTTTCAACCGCGGTCATGGATCCCTTCGCGGCGCAGCCCCTGCTCATCCTGTTCTGCGATATCCACGAGCCCACCACCGGCCAGCCTTACGAGCGCGACCCGCGCTCGGCGGCGAAGAAGGCCGAGGCCTACCTGAAGTCCACCGGCCTCGGCGACACGGCGGTCTTCGGCCCCGAGGCCGAGTTCTTCGTCTTCGACGACGTGCGCTTCAAGGTCGACATGAACCACTGCTTCTTCTCCTTCACCTCCGAGGAGGGCCCCTACGTCTCGGGCGAGGCCTTCGAGGACGGCAACGTGGGCCACCGGCCCCTGCCCAAGGGCGGCTACTTCCCGGTGCCGCCGGTGGATGCGACCTCCGACCTGCGCGCGGAGATGGTCACGGTCATGGCCGAGATGGGCCTGACGGTGGAGAAGCACCACCACGAGGTCGCCCCCTCGCAGCACGAGATCGGCGTCAAGTTCGACACCCTGGTGCGCATGGCGGACCACCTGCAGATCTACAAGTACGTGGTGCAGAACGTGGCCCATACCTATGGCAAGACGGCGACCTTCATGCCCAAGCCCGTGTTCGGCGACAACGGTTCGGGCATGCACACGCACCAGTCGATCTGGAACGCCGGCAAGCCGGTCTTCGCCGGGGACGGCTACGCCGGGCTGTCGGAGACCGCGCTCTACTACATCGGCGGCATCATGAAACACGCGCGTGCGTTCAACGCCTTCACCAACCCGACGACCAACAGCTACAAGCGCCTGGTCCCGGGCTACGAGGCCCCGGTGCTGCTGGCCTACTCGAGCCGCAACCGCTCGGCGGGCTGCCGCATTCCCTTCGGCGCCAGTCCGAACGCCAAGCGCGTCGAGGTGCGCTTCCCGGACCCGACCGCGAACCCCTATCTGGCCTACGCGGCCATGCTGATGGCCGGGCTCGACGGCATCCAGAACAAGATCCACCCGGGCGATCCGATCGACAAGA
>JAZGBC010000079.1:0-11051 GCA_036444495.1 Kiloniellales bacterium | reverse complement strand
GCAAACGGGAGGCTGCCAAGAAAGGCTCCCTGCGCTGGTTGGTCCGCGAATATTTCGGATCGCCGGAGTATCGGGGCCTAGGGAAAGTTACCCGGCGGGTCCGCAAGGCGATCCTAGACGACCTATGCGAAAAGGACGGCGACAAGCCGTTCGCGCTGCTCGAGCCGCGCCACGTCCGCGCGCTGCGGGACAAGAAAGCGGAATTCCCCGAGGCCGCGAACGCGCGGGTAAAGGCGCTGCGCCAGGTGTTCAAATGGGCGGTCGAGGCCGGCCACGCGGCCCGCAACCCGGCGCGCGAAGTCCCCTATCTGCGGCCCAAGAATCCCGATGGCTGGCACGCCTGGACCGTCGAGGAGGTCGCGCAATTCGAGGCCCGGCATCCCATTGGCAGCAAGGCGCGCCTGGCGCTGGCGCTGCTGCTATATACCGGCGTGCGCCGCTCCGACGCGGTCCGCCTCGGACGCCAGATGGAGCGCGGCGGCAGCCTCTATTTCCGGGAGACGAAAGGCCAAGCCCGGCACGTGAAGGACCGGGACATTCCGATCCTGCCCGAGCTGCGCCACGTGCTCGACGCCACCCCATCCGGGCACCTGGCCTACATCACCACGGCCTTTGGCAAGCCCTTCACGCCGGCAGGCTTCGGCAACTGGTTCCGGCGGCGGTGTAACGAGGCCGGGCTACCGCATTGCTCGGCGCACGGCCTGCGCAAGGCCGGCGCGACCATCGCCGCCGAGAACGGCGCGACCGAGCATCAACTCATGGCGATTTTCGGCTGGGACAGCCCGAAACAGGCCGCGCTCTATACCCGCAAAGCAAACAGAAAGAAGCTGGCAGCCGAGGCCATGCACATGCTGGTCCCGGGCGAAACTGTCCCACTTCCGAAGGTGGTTGTGCCCGGTGGGACAAACAGAGGTAAAAATTCTTGATAAATCAACGGCCAAATAAAACAGTGGTGCCCAGGGGCGGAATCGAACCACCGACACCTGCATTTTCAGTGCAGTGCTCTACCAACTGAGCTACCTGGGCACGGGCTCCCGGCAGGGTCTCCCGCGGGCGGGCTATAGGTAGGCAAAGCTCGCCTGGCTGTCCAGCCCTCTTGGGCCCGCCGGCCGTGGAAGGATCACTGCGCCGGATCCGGCGCCCTCAGGAACTTGCGCGCGCTGGGTGCGACCAGGGGATGGTGGGTCTCGATGAGGGCGAGCGAGCGCTCGGCCAACTCCGGCGCGCCGCCACGCCGGCCTGCCACCAGCCCCATGCGCAAGACCTCCAAGTCTCCGGGCAACACCCCCAGCAACCACGTCACATGGGGCACGGATTCGGCGTAACGCCCGCCGATCTGCAGGGTCACCACCAGGCCGATGCGTGAGTTGATGGCCTGTGGGTCCTGCAGCAGGGCCCATTCGAAAACAACGCGGGAGGATTGCAACATCCCCGCCTCGCCGAGCGCCTGGGCCGCCAGATCGAAGAGCTGCCGGTTGCCGCTCTCCCCGCAGTCGCGCATCAGGGATTCGGCCAGCGCATTGCCCAGCCGCCGGCCGGTGCGCTCGGCCCAGTCCAGCGCCTTGTAGCAGGCCCGGTAGGCCGCGCCGATCCTGGCGCTCTCTTCGGCCTGCCCCGGCCCGCTCGCGGCCAAGAGCGAGGCGATCCGCGCCACGGGGATCGCCTCGTTGCGGCCCTCGCCGCCCGAGGCCACGATCCCCACCAAGCGCCCCCGTCCGTCCACCAGCGCACCGCCGCTGTTGCCCGGCTGGCTGTGGGCCGCGTGATGCAGACGGGCGAAGGGATGGCCCGCGGCCGGCGGCAGCAGCAGGCGCCCCGGCGCATAGACCCGGACCCCGCGCCGCTCCACATCCATACCCACCGTGTAAAGCAAGCCCTCGGGCGCGGCTTCCCCCGGGTCCAGGACCGGCCCCTCGCCCAGCGCGGCGGCCCGCAGCAGGATCAGGTCGCCCGCATAGCCCGTGGACAACACCTGTGCCGGAACCCGGGAGCCGTCGGGCAGGATGACGCCGGCGCGGGTCTCGTCCGCCACCACGTGCCGGTTGGTGACCAGCAGATCGGGTCCGATGCGCACCGCGCTGGCCAAGGGATCGAAGGAGGAGACCCCAAAGACCGCGCCGCGCGCCGCGCAAACCGGCGCCGGGGCCTGACAAGCGCCCTGGGCCAGGGCCGGCGCGGGGCCCGGCCAGGCGAGCATGAGGGCGAGAACGATAAGCGCGCCGGACCGCTGCCGGCTCCGACAATGTTCAATAAACTGTATACGAGTTGACTTGACATTGTTATCAGAAGTGCTAACATCAAACATGAAACGCGACCGCTTTCTCTCCCGCATCCGCCGCTATGCCCGAGACTGCGGGCTGGACCTCGAGGTCAATAAATCACGCGGCAAGGGATCGCACGTTACCGTCACCCTGGGAACTAGGCGAATCATCGTGAAGTCGGGAGAGTTGAAACCAGGATACGTTAAACTTTTGCTCAAGCAGTTGGGTATCCGGCCCGAGGACTTTTGACCAAGGAGAGTCTTTCTCATGCGGTTTCTCTACCCCATCGCGCTCCGCGCCGTGACCGGCGGCCCGCCCGAGGATCGCGGCTTCACTGTCGCTTTCCCCGATCTGCCCGAAGCATTGACCTGGGGCGATACCCGCGCCGAGGCGCTCGTCAACGCCGTCGATTGCCTCGAAGAGGCCCTGGCGGCGCGCATTCTTGAACGCGAATCCTTACCGGCACCCAGCCCGGCTCGCGGCCGCCCGACCGTGGCCCCGGGCGGCCAAATCGCGGCCAAGGCGGCGCTCTATCTGGCCTTGAAGAGAGGTCGAATCCGCCCAGCCGAACTTGCCCGGCGCCTGCGCGTGCCGCGCTCGATGGTCAACCGCCTGCTCGATCCGCGCCACGCCAGCCGCCCCAAGCAACTCGACGCCGCGTTTGCCGCCCTCGGCAAGCGCCTGGTGGTTTCGCTCGAAAGTGCCGCCTGATACCAACCGGCGCGGGATCACGGGGGCAACTCCAACTCCAGCGTTCTGAGGGTCCCGTCGCGCTCGATCTTGACCGGCACGCGGCCGCCGGGCCGCTGCAGGTAGATCGCGGCCGTGATGTCGCTGGCCCGGCGCACCCGGCGTCCGGCGATCTCGGTAATCAGGTCGCCCGGCTTGACCCCCGCGCCTTCGGCGGCCCCGCCGGGGACGACCGCTACCACCCGCGCGCCAACCAGTTGTCCGCGTTCCGCGCGCGATAGATCGGCGACCCGCAGACCCGAGCGCGGACGGATCACCCGACCGTGCGCAATAAGATCGTCCACGACGCGCCGGACCAGCGTCATGGAGGCGGCGAAGTTGATCCCGATATCGGCGTCGGACTCCTTGGTGAAGATGGCGGAGAGAATCCCGGCCAGACGGCCCTGCCCATCCACCAGCGCACCGCCGGACGCGCCGGGATTGACCGTGGCATCGGTCTGGATGAAGTCCTCCACCGGGTTGAACCCGGTGCCGCTGCGGTTGAGTGCCGAGATCACCCCGCAGGTGACCGAGAGGCCCAGCCCGAACTGATTGCCCACCGCGCAGACCGGCGCACCAAGCTCCAGCTCCGGCGCGTCCTCCAGGACCGGCAGATCGGCGGCGATCTTGAGCACCGCCAGGTCCGTCGCCGGGTCGCGGCCGACCACCTCGGCGGGCCTATGCCGGCCGTCCGGCAGGCGGATGGTGATGTCCAGCGCCCGCTCGATCACGTGCAGCGCGGTCACCAGATAGCCGCCCGGCCGGATCGCCACCGCGCTGCCCTCCGGCTCCGTGCCCGGCGAGACCTGCGGCTGCCCGCCCGCCGCATGTCCTGGCCAGCGCGGCAACACGCTAACGACCGAGTCCAGGACCCGCCGCTCGAAGGCCTGCGCCGGAGCCGGTGCAAACGCGAGAGCCATGAAAATGACGATAAGCGGCGCGGCGATCGCGGAAATACAGCGCATGGAACCCGCGTTCAGAAGCTGTCGCCCGGGGTCGAGCCGTTGTCCGGCCCAACCTCGCCGGCTACACCCTCCTGCGTGCCCTCCGCCGGGCGCTCGTCGGTCGGGATGCGGTAGGACCCGCGCAGCCAGCGGCCAAGGTCTATGTCCTGACAGCGCTTGGAGCAGAAGGGCCGGTTGTCATGTTGGCTCGGCGCGCCGCAGGTGGGACAAGCCGCGCCGCGGGATTTCTTCCCGCGCGCCTTCCCGCCTCCGCCGGGCGAATCGCTCTTGCTCATGGCATTATTCTAGCACGATCTCGAAGCCCGGGTGTCCCTCCACGGCATGCAGGTTTATGGGGCGGCCCAGACGCTCCTCGACCGCCGAGCGGGCCTCCGCCGCCGGGCCTTGCAGGGCGGCGGCGACCTCCGGCGACGAGGTGAGGACGAGTCTTCCGCCCGGCGTCCGCGCGGCGGCGCGGCGGACCGCGCGCAGCGCCTCGAAGGCAAGGGTGGCCGGATCCTTCACCCGCCCGCCGCCGCCGATACCGCAGGGCAGAGTCAGGATTTCGTGCAAGGCCGGACCGGCGCGCCGGCGGGTCATCTCGACAAGGCCCGAGGTGCGCATGGCCTGCACCCGGCTGGGCCGCGGGTCATCCTTCAGGCCGTCCTTCAGGGCCTGCACCACGCGCTTTCGCTTGACCCCGTCCGCGAGATCCAGGAAATCGATGACGATCAGCCCGGAGAGGTTTCGCAGTCGCAGTTGACGCGGAATCTCGGCGGCGGCCTCCAGGTTGACGGCCAAGGCTTTGGCCACGGGTCCGCCGCGCCCGTCGTGGCGCCCGGAGTTGACGTCGATGGCGGTCATGCTCCGGACCGGTTCGATCAACAGGAAAGCGCCGGACGGCAGCGGTACGGCGGGTTCCAGCAGCGCGTCGATCCCGGCTTCCACGCCCTCGCGCTCGAACAGCGGAAGCGGATCGAGATCGAGGCGCAGCCGTTCGCGCAGCTCGGGCCGCCCGGCGAGCCACGCCTTCATTTGGGCGAAACGCGCCGGGTCGTCGGTGACGATCTCCTCCGGCGGCGCGGCACCCAGAAGCGACTGCCGGATTGGATCCTCCGCGGCGCGCAGCAGGACGGGCGGTCTGGCGCGGTCCGCCACCGCGCTCACCTCCTCGGGCAAGTCACGGACACGCGCCGTCACGCGCGCACCCTTGTCCGCCGCCGGCTCGCGGGTCACCCGCAGGATGACCGCGTCGCCCTCCGACAGCCCCTTGGGCGCCTTGTCCAGCGGCAGCAGCCCGGGGCGGTCCAAGCCAATCTCGACGAAGGCCGCCTTCAGTCCCTTGTCCAGTGCCAGGACCCGCCCGAGGTAGAGGTTGTCGGCCACGCTCGGCTTGTCGTCGCGCAGGATATGAAGCTCGGTGAGGCGCTCATCCTCGAGCCAGGCGGCCCGGGTCTCGCCCGGCAGGGCGGACACAATCAGCCGTAGGCTCACCGCGCGCCGTCCGGCATGGGGAACCCGAGCCCGGCGAGCAGGGCCAGGGTCTCGCTCAGCGGCAAGCCGACCACGTTGCTATAGGAACCGTTGATCCGGGGCACGAAGGCGCCCGCCCGGCCTTGGATGGCGTAGCCGCCGGCCTTGCCCTGCCATTCGCCCGAGGCCAGATAGGCGGCGACCTCCCGCGGCCCGAGGCGCTTGAAGGCGACGAGAGTGGTCACCAGGCGCTCGGCCCGGCGGCCGTCGGGGGCCAGCACCACGACCCCGCCCAGCACCCGGTGCCGGCGTCCGGAGAGCCGTTCCAGGCAGGCCCGCGCGGCTTTTTCGTCAGCCGGCTTGGGCAGGATGCGGCGGCCCAGGGCCACTACCGTATCGGCGGCGAGGATAAAGGCGCCCGGATGATCCGGGGCGGCCGCGGCGGCCTTCTCCCGCGCCATGCGCCGGGCGTAATGGGCGGGCAGCTCGGTGCGCTTCGGGGCCTCGTCGATTTCGGCGGGCGCAACGGCTTGCGGCTCGATGCCGGCCTGGCGTAAAAGCTCCAGCCGGCGCGGCGAGGCGGAGGCCAGGATGAGCGGCGCCTGGGGGCGCGATGGCGCGGGCTGTGCGGCGGCCATCGCCTCGGTATCCGGGATTACTTGTAACGGAAGGTGATGCGGCCCTTGCTCAGGTCGTAGGGCGTCATTTCGACGTTGACGCGGTCGCCGGCCAGAACACGGATGCGGTACTTGCGCATCTTGCCGGCCGTATGGGCCAGAACCTCGTGGTCGTTGTCGAGCTTCACGCGAAACATCGCATTGGGCAGAAGCTCCATCACAGTGCCCTGAAACTCAAGCAGTTCTTCTTTCGCCATACACGTCCCTTCCGGTCGTTTGCACAGGGTTACTGCGCTGAATATGGGTTTTGCAGGGCCGAAAGCGAGCCACCGCGCCCCAAGCCGAGGCGGATCATACAGAAATTAGCCCGGCGGAACAATTCCACCCGCGGGAGGGGCGGAGTGGGTCCAATTCGGGGCCGTTCCCCCTAGAACCGCTCTAAACGTTCGGTTTCAGATCGAGGGCGAAGCGTTCCTCGATGCGCTTGCGGATCGAATCACGCACCTCGCGGTAGGCCTGAAGGCGGGTCTCCCGGTTGCCCTCGATGATGGTGGGGTCCAGCGTGTTCCAGAACTCCAGCTCGCAGGCCATGGTGCGGGTCAGCTCCACCGCCTTGTGCTGGGCCTCGGGCGAGAGCGAGACGATGAGGTCGTAGGAGGTATCCTCCAGGTCCTCGAAGGACTTGGTCCCGTGTTTCGACATATCGATGCCGATCTCGTCCATGATCTCGATGACGAAGGGATCGATCTCGCTGCCCCTCACGCCGACCGAGTCGACATAGATCCGGTGGCCCAGGAGGTGCTTGAGCAGCCCCTCGGCCATGGGAGAGCGGACCGAGTTGCGCGTGCAGGCAAAAAGGACGGCGTCGGGCAGCTCGCTCATTCAGCCCCGGATGTGCAGAACACAGATCAAGGTAAAGAGGCGGCGGGCAGTGTCGGAATCGACTTCGATCTTGCCATCGAGACGGTCGCGCAGCAGGTCCGAACCCTCGTCGTGCAACCCGCGCCGGCCCATGTCGATGGCTTCGATCTTGGACGGGCTGGCCGTGCGAATCGCTTCGTAATAGGTCTCGCAGACCACGAAGTAATCCTTGACGATGCGCCGGAACGGCAGGAGCGGCAGGGTCACCTTGGTAATCGACTGCTCTGTCTCGTCGCGAATATCGAGCAGCAGCCGGTTTTCGGCGATAGAGAGGTGCAGGTTGTACGGCCCCCCGTCATCACCGACGGGCGCGAAATAGTTCTCCTCGATAAGGTCATAGATCGCGACGGCCCGCTCGTGCTCTACATCCGGGCTGCGGCGCACGACCGTGTGCTCATCCAGGCTGATCTCGACGATGCGGCGCCGTTCGCGGTCGGCCTGCCCTTCGCTCATCCCGCCACCCCGCGGCCTCAGTCACCCTGGCTCTCGTCCAGGCGGATGGCCACCGAGAGGGCGTGCGCATCCAGGCCCTCGGCCCGGGCCAGCGTGATCGCGGCGGGCCCGAGCTTTTTCAGGCCCGCGGGCGTGCAGGCGATGAGTGAGCTGCGCTTCATGAAGTCGAGCACGGAAAGCCCGGAGGAAAAGCGCGCGCTGCGCGCGGTGGGCAGTACGTGGTTCGGCCCGGCCAGATAGTCGCCGATCGCTTCCGGCGCGTAGCGGCCGAGGAAGATGGCCCCCGCGTTGTGCACGCGGGCCGCCAGCGCGTCGGGTTCGGCCACGGCCAGCTCCAGATGCTCGGGCGCGATGCGGTCGATGAGCGCGGGCGCAGCGGACAGATCGGGCAGCAGAATGATCGCGCCGTGCGCCTCCCAGCTCGCCCGGGCGATCTCGCTGCGCGGCAAGTCCGTCAGGTGGTCCTCGACGGTGCGCGCAACCGCCTCGGCGAAGGCCGCATCATCGGTAATCAGGATCGCCTGGGCCGCGGTATCGTGCTCGGCCTGGGCCAGGAGATCGGCGGCGATCCAGGCCGGATCGTTCTCACCGTCCGCCACCACCAGCACCTCCGAGGGGCCCGCGATCATGTCGATGCCCACCGTGCCGAAGACCTGGCGCTTGGCCGCGGCCACATAGGCGTTTCCGGGTCCGACGACCTTGTCCACGGCTTGGATGGTTTCGGTGCCATAGGCGAGCGCGGCGATCGCCTGGGCGCCGCCCAGGCGGTAAACCTCGGTGACCCCGGCCAGCTCGGCCGCGGCCAGGACCAGGGGATCGATCTCGCCGCCGGGCGCCGGCACCACCATGACGCGGCGCTCCACACCCGCCACCTTTGCCGGCAGCGCGTTCATCAGCACGGAAGAAGGATAGGCCGCCGTCCCACCGGGCACGTAGAGACCGGCGGCCGCGACCGGCGTCCAGCGATGACCCAGGCGCAGGCCGGCCGCGTCGTCGTACTCCAGATCCTCGGGCAATAACCGCCGCTGGTGCGCCTCGATGCGCTCGGCGGCCAGGCTCAGCGCGGCCAGCGTCTCGTTCGAGCATCTTGCCTTGGCGGCGCTGAGCTCGCTCTCGGGGATGCGCAGGGTCTCCGGCGTCAGGCGCAGCCCGTCGAATCGTTCGCTGTAGTCGATCAGCGCCGCATCGCCGCGCGCGCGCACGTCGGCCAGAATCTCGGCAACGACGGCGTCCACGTCCGCCTGCACCTCGCGCTGGGCGTCGAGCAACTCATCGAACGCGGCCTCGAAGCCGGGCTCGCGGGAGTCCAACCTACGCGGCATCGGCGGCCTCGCGGAAACGCTCGATCCAGCCGCCCATCTCCCCGGAACGGGTCTTGAGCGCGGCCCGGTTGACGATCAGGCGCGAGGTCACCTCGGCGATGGTCTCGACCTCCACCAGATCGTTGGCGGCCAGCGTGGCGCCCGTGGAGACCAGGTCCACGATGCGCCGGCAGAGCCCCAGCCCCGGAGCCAGCTCCATGGCCCCGCTCAGGGTGATGCATTCGGCCTGCACGCCGCGCGCGGCGAAATGCCGCCGGGTGAGCCGCGGATACTTGGTGGCGACCCGGATGTGGCTCCAGCGCGCCGGGTCATCGGTCTTCATCATGCGCCCGGGCTCGGCGACACAGAGCCGGCAGCGCCCGATCTTGAGGTCTACGGGTGCGTAGAGCTCGGAATAATCGAACTCCATGAGCACGTCGTTGCCCGCCACCCCGAAATGCGCCGCGCCGAAGGCAACGAAAGTGGCCACGTCGAAACTGCGCACGCGGATGATTTCCAGGCCCGGGTCGCTGGTGGCGAAGCGCAGCTGGCGGGCCTCCTCGTCGGCGAACGCCGCCTCCGGCTCGATGCCGATGCGCCGCAGCAACGGCATGAGCTCGCGCAGGATACGCCCCTTGGGAAGGGCAAGCAGCAAGGCCTCGTTGGCGGACAAGACTCTCTCCCAGCGTCTTGCGGACGGCTTTATACCGCTGGATCGTCCGCGGCATGGGACGGCTGCCAGCGGGTCGGCCAGGGTTCGCTCAGGTCCTCAAGGTGGCAGCGGATGCCGCTCACCTCAAGGCGGATCGCCCCGCCGCCGGAAAAGACCAGGGTCACCGCGCCGGGCTCGGCCTCGAGGGTGAGCAGATTGAGAATCCGCTCCTTCTGCTTGAGGTCCAGGCCAAGGGTCCGGACCCGGTTCACCCAGTCGAAACAGATACCGCAGTTGACGCGCTGGTAGAGCGGTCCCCCATCCCCCTCCTCCATGTCCTCGAAACGGGCGTCCCCCTCGGTTTCTTGGCCGGGGGACTGGACCAGCAGCCGATTTCCGCCGTCTTCCCAGAGGAAGCGGTTGGCGACCAGGATGAAGCGTTTCTCGGCCTTCAGGTAGGCCACGTCCCCGAGCGCCACCAGCGCATCCTGAAGAATGGTGGCCAGGGTTTCCAGGTCCGCCTTATCGTGGGCCCGCAGCTTGAGGGGACCGGACTCGGCCATCGCGCAGCCTCCACCCGCGCCGTTCTACCTGATCCGCGCGATATCGGCGCCGCAGGCGGCCAGCTTGTCCTCCACCCGCTCGTAGCCGCGGTCCAGGTGATAGACCCGGTTGACCAGGGTCTCACCCTCGGCGGCGAGCGCGGCGAGCACCAGGCTGACGCTGGCGCGCAGGTCGGTCGCCATGACCTCGGCGCCGGTCAGGCGCGGCCGGCCGCGCACCATGGCCGAGGCGCCGTGCACGTTGACGTTCGCCCCCATGCGGCTGAGCTCGGGCACGTGCATGAAGCGGTTCTCGAAGATCGACTCGGTAATCATGGAGGCGCCCTCGGCCGTGGCCATGAGCGCCATCATCTGCGCCTGCAGGTCGGTCGGGAAACCCGGGAAGGGCTCGGTCATGACATCCACGCCCCGGATCGGCCCGTTGGCGCGCTTGACGTGCAGGCCGCGGTTGGTCTCGGTCACCGCCACGCCCGCCTCGCCCAGGGTCTCGATCACCGCGCGCAGGTGCTCCGCCCGCCCGCCGATCAGGTCCAGCTCGCCGTCGGTGATCGCCGCGGCCATCATGTAGGTGCCGGTCTCCATCCGGTCGGGGATCACGCTGTGCTCGGCCCCGCCCAGGCGCGCGACGCCCGTGACCGTGAGCGTGCCGCTGCCGATGCCCTCGATACGCGCGCCCATCTTGACCAGACATTCGGCTAGGTCGGTGACCTCGGGCTCGCGCGCGGCGTTGAGCAGCCGGGTCTGGCCCCTGGCGAGGGTGGCCGCCATGAGCAGGTTCTCCGTCGCCCCGACGGAGACCAGCGGAAAGACCACCTCCGCGCCCCGCAAGCCCTTGGGCGCGGCGGCGTGGATGTAACCCTCCTTGAGCTCGATCTTTGCGCCCAGGAGTTCCAGCCCTTTCAGGTGCAGGTCCACCGGCCGCGTGCCGATGGCACAGCCCCCGGGCAGCGAGACCTCGGCCCGGCCCTCGCGCGCGAGCAGGGGCCCGAGCACGAGCACGCTGGCGCGCATCTTGCGCACCAGGTCGTAGGGCGCGCGGGTGCTGGTGATGCGGCGCGCGGTGATCTCCAGGGTGCGCCCGGTGTGGCCGCCACCGGCGGCGCCGTTCATGTGGATCTCCACGCCGTGCTGCACCAG
>JAZGBC010000078.1:0-5355 GCA_036444495.1 Kiloniellales bacterium | reverse complement strand
GGTGAGGCGCGGGCGGACTGGGAAATCATTTGCGATGTGTCGACCGCCATGGGCTATCCCATGAGCTATCCGGGGGCCGAGGAAATCATGGATGAAATCTCTTCACTGGTGCCGTCCTACGCCGGCATGCGCTTTGATCGGCTCGGTGGCAGCGGCCTGCAGTGGCCCTGCCTTGATACCGAGCACCCCGGCACCCGCTTCCTTTATGAGGAGAACTTCCCGACGCCCTCTGGCAAGGGTTTGTTCCATGCCGTCAACCAGGACGAGGCGGGCGCGGACGCGGCCGATGATCGCTATCCGTTGAATCTCAACACGGGCAGGTTGCTCGAGCACTATCACACGGGCACCATGTCGCGGCGTTCGCGCGGACTGGATCATATGCGGCCCGAGGGTGAGGTCGAGGTGCACCCTGAGGACGCGCGCCGCTACGATCTGGAGGACGGCTGCATGGGGCGCATCGTCACCAAGCGCGGTTCGATCGAGGTCAAGGTCTTTGTGACCGATCGGACACCGGAGGGAGCAATCTTCTACCCGTTCCACTTCGCTGAAGCGCCCGCAAACCGGCTGACCAGCGGCACGTTCGACAAGGCCTCGCAAACCCCGGCCTACAAGCGATCCGCCGCCAGGGTCGAACGCATCGAAGTCACAACATACAACAAGAAATTCAATCTGAATCCGTCGGATATCAACGTCATCGAAATCTGCTTAAGGAAGGAATTGTCCATTCGTTCGTATGCATACCAGGTATCGGTAAAGCGGGAACATGCAGAGGAGATGGAGAGCTTCAAGCAAGACATTTCGGAAATCACCGAACTCCTCGGCAAAATCCATAACCAGAAATTCTGGTTCGATGGCGATCCCGCCATGCCCTGGGTGCCGAAAGGATAAGAATGGAGAATTCTCCACTCGACTCTTTTTCAAAATGAACTAAAACCGCCCGCAGGCGCGGAGGCGTCCAAAAACCCTTGAAACGAAGGGATTCAAGCGTCATTAAGGGGGCCGCAAACGCCCGCCGTGGCGTTTATGGGAACCTTATCGTGGACCGGGCTCGCCGCAGCCCGGCCGCTATCACCTAACGGGGTATGCCAGACATGAAGATCGCCATCCTCCGGGAGCGGCGCGCCAACGAGACACGGGTCGCGGCCTCGCCCGAGGCGGTGAAGAAATACGCCGGGCTGGGCTGCGAGGTCGCGGTGGAGAAGGGCGCGGGCGTAGGCGCCGCCTACACCGACGCCGCGTACAAGGAGGCGGGCGCCGTGATCGCCAAGGACGCGGCGGCGGCCTGCAAGGGGGCCGACGTGATCCTCAAGGTGCAGCGTCCCGAGCCCGCCGAGCTGGCCGACATGCCCTCGGGCGCGGTGCTGGCCGCGAACCTCGATCCCTACCGCGCGGGCGACGAGCTGAAAGCCATCGCCAAGGCGGGGCTCATCGCATTCGCCATGGAGCTGGTGCCGCGCATCACCCGGGCCCAGTCCATGGACGTGCTCTCCTCGCAGGCGAACCTCGCCGGCTACAAGGCGGTGCTCGATGCCGCCAGCGAGTACGGCCGCGCCTATCCCATGCTGATGACCGCGGCCGGGCGGATCAATCCGGCCCACGTCCTGGTCATGGGCGCCGGCGTGGCCGGGCTGCAGGCCATCGCCACGGCGCGGCGCCTGGGCGCGGTGGTCCACGCGACCGACGTGCGCCCGGCGGCCAAGGAGCAGGTGGAAAGCCTGGGCGGAAAGTTCGTCGCGGTCGAGGACGAGGAGTTCAAGGAGGCCGAAACCGCGGCCGGCTACGCCAAGGAGATGAGCGCCGCCTACCAGAAGAAGCAGGCCGCGCTGATCGCCGAGACCCTGCCTAAGATGGACGTGGTCATCACCACGGCGGCCATACCGGGCCGGCCCGCGCCCAAGCTCATCTCCGCCGCGATGGTCAAATCCATGAAGCCGGGTTCCGTGATCGTCGACCTGGCGGTGGAGACCGGCGGCAACTGCGAGCTGACCGAGCCGGGCAAGGTGGCCACCAAGCACGGCGTCAAGATCGTCGGGCATCTCAACGTGCCCGGGCGGCTGGCGGCAGACGCCTCCATGCTCTACGCCAACAACCTCTTCAACTTCGTCTCCCTGCTCTTCGACAAGGAGAAAAAGGCGCTTGGCATCGACTGGGAGGACGAGATCGTACAGGGCACGTTGGTGACAAAGGGCGGCAAGATCGTGCATCCCAATCTGACGGGCGCCAAGGCGCAACCCGCGGCCAAGGCGGAACCGGAAAAGGAACCCGAACCCGACTCCGAGGCCGCGGAGCCTGCGACAGAGGAGACCCGGAGCGATGGCTAAGCACGATCTGGCTGAAAGGGCGCAGGGGCTGGCCAAGGAGGCCGCCGAGCTGTCCGAGAGCCTGGGCGAACTGGCGCGCGAGGCCGCCGGCCTTGCCGTGCAGACCGGCGAGCCCTCCGGCGGCACCTCGCCGCTGGTCATGGGGATTACCGTCTTGGTGCTTGCGGTCTTCGTCGGCTATCACGTGGTCTGGCGGGTCACCTCGGCGCAGCATTCGCCGCTCATGTCGGTGGCCAACGCGATCTCCTCGGTGATCATCGTGGGCGCCTTGATCGCCGCCGGCACCGGCGGCAGCGGCTTCAGCGAGATCATGGGATTTCTCGCCGTGACGCTGGCCTCGATCAACATCTTCGGCGGCTTCATCGTCACCCACCGCATGCTCGCCATGTTCAAGCGTAAGCAGAATTAGGGCGGGCAGGACCCATGGATCAAAACCTGGCCACGCTGCTTTATCTGATCGCCTCGGTCTGCTTCATCCTGGCGCTGCGCGGGCTGTCGCATCCGGAGACCAGCCGGGCCGGTAACCGCTATGGCATCGCCGGCATGGCGATCGCCGTTGTCATCACGCTGTTTCTGCTGCCCGAGATGGACTTCATCACCATCTTCGGCGGCGTGGTCGTGGGCGGCGCGATCGGCACGGTCGTGGCCCTGCGCATTCAGATGACCGCGCTGCCGCAGTTGATCGCCGCCTTCCATTCGCTGGTGGGTCTGGCCGCGGTCTTCGTCGCGGTGGCGGCCTTCTACAATCCGGCGGCCTACGGCATCGGCCTGCCCGGCGAGATCGGGGCCGCCAGCCTGGTGGAGATGGCCATCGGCACCTCCATCGGCGCCATCACCTTCACCGGCTCCATCATCGCCTTCGCCAAGCTGCAGGCGATCATGAGCGGCAAGCCCATCGTTTTCCCGCTGCAGCATTGGATCAACCTGGGCCTGGGCCTCTTCACCCTGCTGCTCATCGTCTGGCTGAGCGCGGCGGAATCGGACATGGCCTTCTGGCTGATCGTCATCGTCTCGCTGATGCTGGGCGTGCTGATCATCATCCCCATCGGCGGCGCGGACATGCCGGTGGTCATCTCCATGCTCAATTCCTACTCGGGTTGGGCGGCCTGCGGCATCGGCTTCACCCTGCAGAACAACCTGCTGATCGTGGCCGGCGCGTTGGTCGGCTCCTCGGGTGCGATCCTCAGCTACATCATGTGCAAGGGGATGAACCGCTCCTTCGTCTCGGTCATCCTGGGCGGCTTCGGCGGCGAGACCGCGGGGCCCGCCGCGGCGGGCGAGGAGGGTGAGAAGAGCTATAACCAGGGCTCGGCCGAGGACGCCGCCTTCCTGATGCGCAACGCCGAGAAAGTGATCATCGTGCCGGGCTACGGCTTCGCCGTGGCCCAGGCCCAGCACGCGCTCAGGGAGATGGCCGACCTGCTCAAGGCCGAGGGCGTGGAGATCAAGTACGCGGTCCATCCCGTGGCCGGGCGCATGCCGGGGCACATGAACGTGCTGCTCGCCGAGGCCAACGTGCCCTACGACGAGGTCTTCGAGATGGACGAGATCAACCGCGAAATCGCCGAGGCCGACGTGGCTTTCGTGATCGGCGCCAACGACGTGACCAACCCCTCCGCGCGCAGCGACCAGAGCTCGCCCATCTACGGCATGCCCATCATCGACGTGGACAAGGCCCGGCAGGTCTTCGTGGTCAAGCGCTCCATGGCCTCGGGCTATGCCGGCGTGGATAACCCGCTGTTCTACTTGGACCACAACATGATGCTGCTGTCCGACGCCAAGGCCATGTGCGAGAAGATCATCAAGGCGCTGGAATAGGCGGGCTGGCGCCGGCCCTGACCGCCTCGCGGCTCAGCAGAAACACAGGGAGCGGCCACCGGGCGCAACTTCCCGGCCCGTCAAGATATTTGCTGTTTGTTTTTGCTGAGCACCCGGCGGCTCGCCGGGCGGGGGAGGCCTAGTAGCCCTCGCGCTCCATGCGCTTGCGCAGCAGCTTGCGGTGCCGGCGGATCGCCTCGGCACGCTCCCGCTTCTTGCGGGCGGAGGGTTTCTCGTAGCTGCGGCGGAGTTTCATCTCCCTGAAGACGCCCTCGCGCTGGAGCTTCTTCTTGAGCGCGCGCAGGGCCTGATCGACGTTGTTGTCTCGGACATGGACTTGCACGTTTGGTTCGATCCTCCTTTCCGGTCGTTCCGTTTGCGGGCACCCGCCAGGGGCCCGTCAAGGCATAAAAACCCCTCGCTCCGGCAACCACCGGAACGCGGGCCATTTGGTAGCACAGGTCGGGGGCAATGGGAAGGGTGGGAAAAATCAAAATTTTCGCCTGATTTCACCTTCCCTTAACCCTGGCGGGGCCGGTGTCTCGAAGGGCGAGGAAATCCGCAAGGCTCATATGCGAATCCCCTGGGCCGTTGCGTGGGCGGCGCTTTACCAGCCCCCCTCGCGCCTCCATATTAGCGCCATGGCCATCCTGAAAATCGCCTGCATGGGCCATCCCGTCCTGCGCCGGACCGCCGCACCCATCGAGGACCCGGGCGACCCCGAGGTGCGGCGCCTGGTCGCCGATATGCTGGACACCCTGGAGGATGCCGACGGCACCGGCCTGGCCGCGCCGCAGGTCCATGTGTCCCGCCGGCTGGTGATCTTCTACGTCTCGGGCGGGCGTGCGGCGCGCGAGGAGGACGAGGCCGACGAGGCCGACGAGGGCGAGGAAGGGGGCGAGGAAGGAGACGAGGAGGGGGGCGAGGAGGTGCCGCTCACCGTGTTGATCAATCCCCTGGTGGAGCCGCTGACCGAGGAGACGGCGCTCGGCTGGGAGGCCTGCCTGTCGCTGCCGGACCTGGCCGGCAAGGTGCCGCGCTACAAGGCGGTGCGCTACCGGGGCCTGACGCTGGATGGCGAGGAGCTGGTGCGCGAGGCCACGGGCTTCCACGCCCGCGTGGTACAGCACGAGTGCGATCACCTGGACGGCATCCTTTATCCGCAGCGCATGACCGACCTGAGCACGCTTTCCTTCACCTCCGAACTTAATACCAA
>JAZGBC010000077.1:0-2344 GCA_036444495.1 Kiloniellales bacterium | reverse complement strand
TTGGTATCGTCAGGATCATCGTTCTTGGCAGCGCACTTCTCTTGGGCTCGGTCGTCGTCGCCCTGGCAGGCGACAGTTTTGCTCATTTCTTTACCGCGTTGTTCCTTTTGGGTGTCGGCTGGAACTTTACCTTCACCGGTGGCACCGTGCTGCTGACGGAAGTCCATACACCTTCGGAACGCGCCAAGGTCCAAGGCATAAACGACTTTATCCTGTTCTCCGGTCTTGCAATATCGGCCCTATCCGCCGGCATGATCTATCATTTCTTTGGTTGGATGTGGGTCAATTTGGCGACTGCGCCATTAATCTTGGCTATTTTGCTGCCGGCGATTTGGCTGCGCTCGGTCCGTGGCTCCAGTCGCATGACGACGGGACGCGAACGCGATAATCGCGACTCTATCCGACAGGCCAGGGAGAGCTTTAACACCGGGCTGCGTTCTCCCGACTACGAACGCATCCATGGTGACGATGAACAGCTCCGGGCCCTAGTCGGTTATCTCGGCGCGGAACCGGGGGGCACTTACCTGGACTTGGCGACCGGTGGCGGCTACGTCGCCTTCGCGCTCGCGGAAGGGTGCCCCGATTGCCTCGTCGTCGCCGTCGACATCGCCGACGAGGCCATCGCCGCCAATGCCGAGAGGGCGGCGGTGCGTGGCCTAACGAACCTGGAATTCCGCGTCGTCGATGGCATCCACCTGCCGTTCGCCGACCAGGCTTTCGACGGCGTCATCTGCCGCTATGCCTTCCATCACTTCCCCGAACCCCAGGCGACGCTGGCCGACGTCCACCGCGTACTCAAGCCCGGCGGTCGCCTAGTCGTCGCCGACGCCGTTAAGGACGAAGCCGACACTGTGGATTTCATAAACGCCTTCCAGGCCTTGCAGCAGGACGGTCACGTCAGGATGCACGTACCCGACGTTTTGCTACGGCTTCTGGTCGACGCCGGCTTCGAGGAGCGCCGCCGCCACATGACTGCAATAACTTTCCCGCGCCGGCTGAACGCCGCATACCGGGAGCTGTTGGCAAAGACGCCGCCGGCGATAACGGACAGATACCTCCTTGAGGTGAAAGGCGATGAGGCCCTAGTGCGTTTCGATGTCCTAAACGTCGCTCTTCGCAAGCGCCCATGATCACTCGGTCATGGATGACAGCCAGGGATTTTTGCTTTATCTTCTGTTGAATACAAACAAATCACAGCACAGGGAGTGTTCATTATGTCCTGCAGCACGCTCGACATGGATACCTTCGCGGCCACCAAGGCGCACGTCGCCAAGAATCCCGAGGACGGCAAGGGAACCTTCGAGACCGTCACCGAATGGAAGGACGGGGCCAAGGCGGTGACCCGGGCCCGCACGTTCGTCATCGAGACCGACGAGCCGGCGCCCTTGGGCGGCACGGATCAGGCGATCGACCCCATGGAGCTTCTGCTCGGCGCGCTCGGTTCCTGCCTGACCATCGGCTGGGTTACCCAGGCCAACCTGCGCGGCGTCGACTACCGCCGCCTCAAGATCACGGTCAAGGCGCCCTTCGACCTGCGCGGCTATCTGGCGCTCGACAAGGACGTGCGCCCCGGATTCGGCGGCCTGGAATACGAGGTCGAGGTGGACAGCGACGCCAGCGACGCCGTCCTGGAAGAGATCAAGGCCGCCAGCGAGGCGACCTCGCCCATGTTCGACAACATCCTGCGGCCCACGGGAATCTCCGGGAAGATCAGCAAGGTAAGCGCCGAGGCCGTCGCCTGAGCCGGCCGCTGCGGGACCCTTTGCCGGGGGCGGGCCGGGCGCCCGCCCCTTTCTCACGCGCCGAACATGACCGGGAGCGCGCGGGACGATAAACTCGCCGCCGTGGATAACCGATTCTTCGGCTAACCGATTCTTCGGTGCAAGGCATGGCGAGACACGTCCAATCCCCCACCTCGATCCTGATTACGGGGGCCTCCAGCGGTCTCGGCGCGGCCCTGGCGCGGGCCTACGCCGCCCCCGGCGTCACCCTGGCGCTCACCGGGCGCAACGCCGAACGCCTGGAACGGAGCGCCGCCGCCTGCCGCGATGCGGGCGCCACGGTGCGCAGCCGCACGCTCGATGTTCTGGAGGCGGAGCGCCTGGCTAGCTGGATGGTCGAGGTCGACACCACCGCCCCGCTGGACCTGGTCATCGCCAACGCCGGGGTCTCGGCGGGCACCGGGGGCAGCGGCGAGGACGAGGCCCAGGTGCGGCGGATTCTCCGGACCAACCTGGACGGGGTGAACAATTCCGTGCTGCCCGCCATCGAACTGATGCGCCCGCGGGGGCGCGGCCAGATCGCCATCATGTCCTCGCTGGCCGCCCTCCTCGGCTTTCCCGGC
>JAZGBC010000076.1:0-28051 GCA_036444495.1 Kiloniellales bacterium | reverse complement strand
TGGCGGCGCTGCGGTCGCCCCGGCGGAAAAGGCGGCCACACCCGCGGAGAAGACTGGTGGCGGCGCTGCGGACGCCCCGGCGCAAGAGGCGGCTACCGGAGACGCTGCTCCCGCGCTGGCCCCTGCCGCGGAGGTGGCCGGGAAAGACGCCGGGACGGAGGAAGCGCCCAAGGAGCCTGCCGGCGGCTGACGCTGCCCCTGAAAGCAAGGATCAATCGAGGATAAGGACGAAGCCATGGCGGAAATTACCGCGGTCCTGGTCAAGGAACTGCGCGAGAAGACTGGCGCCGGCATGATGGATTGCAAGAAGGCGCTGGGCGAGGTTGGCGGCGATGTGGAGGAGGCCGTGGACTGGCTGCGCAAGAATGGCCTCGCCGCGGCGGCCAAGAAGGCCGGCCGGGTGGCGGCCGAGGGCCTGGTGGCCGTGGCCATGGAGGGCACCAGGGGTGCGGTGGTGGAGATCAATTCCGAGACCGATTTCGTGGCGCGCAACGAAACATTCCAAGACTTCGTGCGCTCCGTGGCCGGGCTCGCGCTGGACGCGGGCGGAAACTTGGAGAAGCTCAAGGCCGCGTCCTATGGCAACGGGGGCGCCACGGTTGCCGACCGGGTGACCGAGATGATCGGCAAGATCGGCGAGAATCTCACCCTGCGCCGCAGCGGGGCGCTCCAGGTCGCGGACGGCGTGGTTGCCGGCTACGTGCATAACCAGACCGCCCCGGGCCTGGGCAAGATCGGCGTCCTGGTGGCGCTCGAGTCCACGGGCGACAAGGAAAAGCTGGGCGCGCTGGGCAAGAAGTTGGCCATGCATGTGGCCGCCGCCGCGCCCCAGGCGGTGGACGCCGATGGGATGGACCCGGCGGCCCTGGAACGCGAGCGCGCCGTGCTGGCCGAACAGGCCCGGGCCTCGGGCAAGCCCGACAACATCGTCGAGAAGATGGTCGAGGGCCGGATACGCAAGTTCTACGAGGAAGTCTGCCTGCTGGACCAGACCTTCGTCATCGACAACGAAACCAAGGTGCGCAAGGTCGTCGAGCAGGCCGGCCAGGATCTGGGCGCGCCGGTTTCCCTTGCCGGCTTCCTGCGCTTTCACCTCGGCGAGGGCGTAGAGCGCGAGGCAAAGGATTTCGCCGCCGAGGTGGCCGCGCAGCTCGGCGAGTAATTCGCGCCCGGACAGGGCCGGCGAATCGGGTAACATGTGCCCGATTTTCGCCGCATAGGCTTGCGACAGTCAGCGCCGATACGGCCGGTGTTTGCCGAGGAATCCCATGGCCAAAGCGCCAAAATACAAGCGGGTGCTGCTCAAGATCTCGGGCGAGGCGCTCATGGGCTCGGGCGACTATGGCCTGGACGAGGAAGCCGTCTCGCGCATCGCCGCCGACGTGCGCGCTGTGCAGCGGATGGGCGTGCAGGTCTGCCTGGTCGTGGGCGGCGGCAACATCTTCCGCGGCCTGGCAGGGGCGGCGCAAGGCATGGAACGGGCGACGGCCGACTACATGGGCATGCTGGCCACGGTGATAAACTCCCTGGCCATGCAGAACGAACTGGAAAAGCTCGGGGTCGCCACGCGGGTGCAGTCGGCGATTCCCATGGCCACGGTGGCCGAGCCCTACATCCGGCGCCGGGCCGCGCGGCACCTGGAGAAGGACCGGGTGGTGATCTTCGCCGCCGGCACGGGCAACCCCTTCTTCACCACCGATACCGCCGCCGCGCTCAGGGCCTCGGAGATGGGCTGCGACCTGCTGCTCAAGGGCACCAAGGTGGACGGGGTCTACGACAAGGATCCGGTCAAGGAGAAGGATGCCAAGCGCTACGACCGGCTCGGCTACCGCGAGGTGCTGACCCAGGACCTGGGCGTCATGGATCATGCGGCCATATCCTTGGCACGTGAAAACACCATCCCGATTCTGGTATTCTCGATCTACGAGGCCGGCGCTTTCGGGGCGGTGCTTCGCGGCGAGGGCTGCTATACAATGATCGAAGACGAGGGGTGAGCATTGGCCGATCCGGACCTGAGCGACATCAAACGGCGCATGGATGGGGCGCAGGAGGCCTTGCGCCGCGAATTCGCGGGGCTGCGCACGGGGCGCGCCTCGGCAAGCCTGCTCGACCCCATCACCGTGGACGCCTACGGCAGCGCCATGCCGCTCAACCAGGTCGCCACCGTCAGCGTTCCCGAGCCGCGCATGATTACCGTGCAGGTCTGGGACCGCTCGCTGGTGGGCGCCGTGGAGAAGGCGATCCGGACCTCCGATCTGGGTCTCAACCCGGCGGCGGAGGGCCAGGTGCTGCGCGTGCCGATCCCGCCGCTCTCGGAGGAGCGCCGCGTCGAGCTCACGAAGGTCGCCAGCAGGTATGCCGAGGAAGTCCGGGTCGCGGTGCGCAACGTGCGCCGTGACGGCATGGAGATGCTCAAGCGCATGGAAAAAAACGGGGATATCTCCAAGGACGCGCATCACGATTGGGGCGAGAAGATCCAGAAGATGACCGACGAGCACATCAAGACGATCGACAAGACCCTGGCCCAGAAGGAGGAGGAGATCCTCCAGGTCTGACCCTATTATGGACGGTATGCAGCCTCCCTTGGACGGCCCCCCGCCGGCTCACATCGCCATCATCATGGACGGCAACGGGCGCTGGGCGCGGGCGCGCGGTTTGCCGCGCACGGCCGGGCACCGGCAGGGCGCGGATGCGGTGCGCCGTACGGTGGCCGGGGCCATCGAACTGGGCGTTTCCCATCTCACGCTCTACAGCTTCTCGTCGGAAAACTGGAAGCGCCCGGCGGGCGAGGTAGAGGACCTCATGGGTCTGCTCAGGCGTTACCTGCAGGCCGAGATCGCCGAGTTGCACAGGAAACGTATCCGCCTGAGCGTCATCGGCGACCGGGAGCGTCTGCCGGCGGACATCGTACGGCTGATCACGGACGCGGAAGCGCGCACCGAAAACATGACGCGCCTGCATCTCATCATGGCGATCAGTTACGGTGGCCGGCAGGATATCGTGGCCGCCGTCCGCCGCCTGGCCGAAGAGGTGCGCGAGGGCGGTCTTTCGCCCGAGGAGATCGATGGCGCCCGGCTGGGCCAGGCCCTGTCCACGCAAGGCATTCCCGATCCGGATCTGGTCATCAGAACCAGCGGCGAGCAGCGCATCAGCAATTTCCTGCTTTGGGAATCGGCCTACAGCGAGCTCGTCTTCGTCGACAAGCTCTGGCCGGACTTCAGCAAGGAAGACCTGGCCAATGCGATCCGGGAATTCCAGCAACGCGATCGGCGCTACGGTGCTGCGGTCGAATCCGGCTGACACAGCGGGGACCAAGTGGTCCGGGCTGACGGTCCGCGTTGTCGCGGCCCTGGTCCTCATCGGTCCGGTCCTGGCCGCGCTCTATGCCGGGTCTCCCTATAGTGACGTTCTGGTGCTGCTTGGCGCGGGGGTGGCGGCCTGGGAATGGTCCCGTCTTTGCGGCCGTGGAGAGCCGGGTTTCGCCGGGGCCGTGGTTATCGCGGCGGTCGTCGCCGCGGTGCTGGCGGCCGCCTTGCGGGAATACTCCGTGGGCGGCTGGTTGATTGCGGCCGGGGCCATGGCCGCGATGGTGACGGCGGGCCGGGAGCGCCGGGCGGAGGCGCTCTGGTTTGGCCTGGGCACTGCCTATCTGGGGACGGCCTGTCTGGCCTTTCTCTGGCTGCGCCACGACCCGGACTACGGCCGCGTGATGATCCTCTGGCTGGTTGCCGTGGTCTGGGCCAGCGACAGCGCGGCCTATCTGGCGGGCAGGAGCCTGGGCGGACCCAAGCTGGCGCCCTCGATCAGCCCGAATAAGACCTGGGCGGGTTTATTCGGCGGCATGGCGGGGGCGGGCCTGGTCGGCCTCGGGGTTGCGGCTTTTGTCGGGGGGGCCGGTGTGCTCACGGCGCTGCTGGCCAGCGTCTCCCTTGCGATTATCTCCCAAGTAGGCGATCTTTTTGAATCGATCCTCAAGCGCCGATTCGGAGTCAAGGACTCGGGCAGCCTGATCCCGGGGCACGGGGGGCTGCTGGACCGCATCGATGGTCTGCTGGCCAGCGCTTTGATGGTGGGGGGCGTTGTATGGCTGACGAGGGCATAAACTGACATGGTGGTCGCATCTCCCAGGGCTGAGCCCGAGGTGGCGCCCAAGCGTGTCACCATTCTCGGCTCCACCGGTTCGGTCGGCTGCAACACGCTGGACCTGATCGAGCGCCAGCCCGAGGCTTTCGAGGTCGAGGCGCTCACGGCCAACGGCAGCGTCGAGCGCCTGGCCGGGCAGGCGCGCCGTCTCCGCGCCAAGGTGGCGGTCGTGGCCGACGAAAGCCGCTATAGCGACCTCAAGGAGGCGCTCGCCGGCAGCGGGGTCGAGGCGGCTGCGGGGGTGCAGGCGGTCATCGAGGCGGCGCAGCGACCCGCCGAGTGGGTGATGGCGGCCATCGTGGGCGCGGCCGGCTTGGCGCCGACGCTCGCGGCGATCCGCCGTGGCGCGGTCGTCGCGCTGGCCAACAAGGAGACGCTGGTCTGCGCCGGCCCGATCATGACCGGAGAGGTGGCGCGCAACGGGGCCACCCTCCTGCCCGTGGATTCCGAGCACAACGCGATCTTCCAGGTCCTGGACTTCGACCGTCTGGACGCGGTGGAACGGATCATCCTGACCGCCTCGGGCGGGCCATTTCGCACATCGAGCCGCGAAGCAATGGCGGAAGTCACGCCGGAGCAGGCGGTCGACCATCCCAACTGGGACATGGGCGCCAAGATCTCGGTGGACAGTGCGACCATGATGAACAAGGGCCTTGAGCTGATCGAGGCCCATCATCTTTTCGGGCTGGCGCCGGAGCGGATCGAAATTCTGGTGCATCCGCAGTCGGTTGTGCATTCGCTGGTCGCCTATGTGGACGGCTCGGTGCTGGCGCAACTGGGTCAGCCGGACATGCGGACGCCCATTGCCTATACCTTGGCCTGGCCCGAGCGCATGGAGACGCCGGTCGAGCGTCTGGACCTGGCCGAGATCGGCCAATTGACCTTCGAAAGGCCCGATCCAGACCGGTTTCCGGCCCTCAACCTGGCCCGGCAGGCGCTCGAAGCGGGCGGGGCGGCCCCCACCATCCTCAATGCGGCCAACGAGGTTGCGGTCGGCGGCTTCCTGGACGGTCAACTCGGGTTTCTTGACATTGTGGCGATCGTAGAGCAAACCCTCGATGCGATGCCCTCCAGGCCCCTGCTGGGGCTGGAGGATGTCTGGGACGCCGACCGCGAGGCGCGCCGGCTGGCGACCGAACTCTTTGCAGGGGCCCGAGGATAGCGGGGCAAGACCCTGTAATTCGGTCATTTTCAGGCGAACGACGCGGTACCCCCTGGGCCTTGGCGCTTGTTCGGGCCAGCCCAATGTGGGTAGATTGCGTGACAAACTTGTGGCTTTGGCCGTGCCCTGGATGCCTGGATGATGGAATTTATTAGCGATTTTCTGACCTACGCAGTTCCTTTCCTGATCATTTTGACCGCGCTCGTCTTCGTGCACGAGATGGGTCATTTCCTGATTGCGCGGCGCAATGGGGTCCGTGTCGAGATTTTTTCCATTGGATTCGGACCGGAGATTTTCGGCTGGACGGACCGAGCCAAGACCCGCTGGAAATTCAGCCTGATTCCCTTGGGCGGCTACGTAAAGATGTTCGGTGACGCCAACGTGGCCAGCCAGCCCTCCGGCGAGAAAGCCGAAATGACGCCGGAGGAGCGGGAGGTCGCCTTTCATACCAAGCGCCTGAGCCAGCGCACCTGGATCGTCATCGGCGGCCCGCTGGCCAACTTCGTGTTCGCCTGGGTGATTTTTATCGGCCTCTTCAGCACCGTGGGCCAACAGTTCACGCCGCCGGTGGTTGGCGATGTTATTCCGGATAGCGCGGCCGAGGCGGCAGGCATCCTTCCGGACGACCGCATCGTGGCCATCAACGGCAGCACGATCGAGCGCTTCGAGGAAGTCCAGCGGATGGTCCAGCCGCGGCCGGATGTGCCGCTCGAGGTGACCCTGCTGCGCGACGGCGAGCGGATCGTCGTCAATGTCGTGCCGCGCTTGGTGGAGACCGTCAACAATTTCGGGCAGCGCCAGAAGATCGGCCGTCTTGGAATCACGCGGCGCGGCATAGAATACGTGCAGCACGGTATTGCCGAATCGTTTTGGCGCGCGGGCGAGGAAACCCTTTTTATCGCCGTGAGCACGCTCGAGGCGATCGGCGAGATCATTATCGGCGCGCGCAGCGCCGATCAATTGGGCGGGCCGGTGCGCATCGTCCAAATGTCGGGGATGATGGCTCAAGCCGGCGTGCCGGCGGTTCTCTGGTTCATGGCCGTGTTGTCGATCAGCCTGGGGCTCATCAACCTCTTTCCGATTCCGCTGCTCGACGGCGGGCACCTGATGTTTTACGCGCTGGAGGCCCTGCGCGGTCGGCCGCTGGGAGAGCGGGCGCAGGAGTACGGTTTCAGGATCGGTATCGCCGTGGTCGTCAGTCTCATGCTGTTTGTAACGATGAACGATCTAATTCAGCTAGGGGTGTTTGACTTCTTCAAGCGGCTTGTCACGTAGGAGGCGTGGCCCGTATATACCGCTGGAATCTGGGGACGGGCCACCGAGGAAGGGTGGCAATTCGGGGGTTAGAGTCTTGATTAGGGGACGGGTTTCCGCTGTCGGACTGCTGTTGTTGCTGTTCCTGGGGGCTGCGGTTGCGACCCTGGACCGGGCGGCGGCGCAACAGTCGATCCTGAGCGGCGGAATCATCAAGGAGATCCGGATCGAGGGAGTGCAGCGGATCGAGCCGGAAACGGTTCGTTCCTACATGCGTGTCAATCCGGGGGACCGCTTCGACCCCATTCGCCTCGACAAGTCCCTCAAGAATCTGTTCAGCACCGGTTTGTTCGCGGACGTCACGCTACGCCGCGAAGGGGATGCGCTCATCGTTTCGGTCGTGGAGAACCCGATCATCAACCGCATCGCTTTCGAGGGCAACGACCGGCTCGACGACGATACGCTTTCCTCCGAGGTGACCCTGCGGCCGCGCGTGGTCTTCACGCGCACCAAGGCCCAGCACGATACTCAGCGCCTGCTCGAGATCTATCGGCGTTCCGGCCGCTACGCCGCCACCGTGGAGCCAAAGGTCATCCAGTTGCCGCAAAATCGCGTCGATCTGGTATTCGAGATTAACGAAGGTCCCACGACCCGGATTGAATCGATCAACTTCATCGGCAATCGCGTCTTTTCCGATTCGTCGTTGCGTGATGAGATCACGACTACGGAATCCGCCTTTTGGCGGTTTTTCTCCTCGTCCGATACTTACGATCCCGATCGCCTGACCTTCGACCGCGAACTCTTGCGCCGATACTATCTGAGGGAAGGCTACGCCGATTTCCGCGTGGTTTCGGTCGTGGCGGAGCTTCTGCCCGACCGCGAAGGCTTCATCGTCACCTTCACGGTCGAGGAGGGCGAGCGCCAGATTTTCGGCAAGATCGATATCACGACGACGCTCAAGAACCTCGATCCGGAACTGTTGCACGAAGATATCGTGAGCGAGGAGGGCGAATGGTACAACGCCGAGGAGGTCAGCAAGACCATCGAGAACCTGACCGATGTCGTCGGCAACCTGGGATACGCCTTTGTCGACATCCGGGCCGAGACCGAGCGGGATCTTGAAAACCGGCTGATTCATGTGACCTACGATATCCAGGAGGGACCGAAGGTCTACGTCGAGCGGATCGATATTCAGGGCAACACGCGCACACTCGACCAGGTGGTTCGGCGCGAATTCCGTCTGGTCGAGGGCGACGCTTTCAACACGGCGAAACTGCGCCGCTCACGGCAGCGCGTGCGCAACCTCGGCTTCTTTCGTACCGTCGATGTGGCCAACCAGCAGGGCAGCACGCCGGATCGTACGATCATCACGGTCGATGTGGAGGAACAGTCCACCGGTGATCTGACCTTTGGCGCCGGCTTCTCGACCAGCGCGGGGCCGATCGGCAGCGTGGGCATACGCGAGCGCAATCTTCTGGGCCGCGGCCAAGACCTGCGAGTCAACGGCACCCTGTCCGGCGAGCAGTCGCAAATCAGTGTCAGCTTTACGGAGCCCTACTTCCTGGGGCGCAACCTCTCCGCCGGTATCGACGCGTTTCGGATTCTCAACCAGTCGGACGAACAAACCTTCGATCTCGATCGTATCGGCGGCTCGCTTCGTGCCGGCTTCTCCTGGTCGGAGGATCTGCGGCAGGTTGTCCGCTACACGCTGGAGCGGCAGGAGATCGCCGACGTGGACGACACTGCTTCGTTGCTGGTGAAGGAGGAAGAAGGGACCGCCATTGAATCCAGTGTGTCCCAAGAATTGACCTTCGAAACTCTCGACAACCGCTTCGATCCGCGCGAGGGCTACATCGTTCGTCTGAAGAACGAGTTCGCCGGTCTGGGTGGGGACGTTAGATACGCGAAATCGTCCATCGGAGGCTCCTATTACTACCCCATAATGGAGGATTGGACGGTTAGCCTGCGTGGTGAAACGGGCGGTATTGTCGGCTTAGGCCAGGATACGCGGATTAGCGATCGGTTTTTTATCGGTGGCCGTAACCTGCGCGGTTTCGAGTTCGCGGGCGTCGGGCCGCGCGACGTGAGGAGCGACGACTCCCTGGGAGGAAAATATTTCTATACCGGAACGCTGGAGCTCGCTTTCCCGCTGATCACGCCGGAGGAGTTGAACATTCGTGGGCGTGTTTTTACGGACATCGGCACAGCCTGGGGACTGGACAAAACCACTGTGGATGTGCGAGACGAAACCTCACCCCGCATCTCGGTTGGCGCGGGTATCACTTGGCAGTCGCCGTTCGGCCCGATCGTGGTTGACCTGGGCATCGCGGTCGTCAAGGAAGACTTCGACAAGACCGAATTGGTAAACGTCAGCTTCGGAACACAGTTCTGAGCATCATGAGCCGGCCTATAAGAGTCCTGCTGCACTTTATCGCGGCGTTGTCCGTTGTGGCCGCGGCGCTAGCCGGTCCTGGGCTGGCGAAGGCGCAAGAATCCCAGGCGCCGATTTTGGCCGTCATCGACGTGCAGAAGATCATTCGTGAATCGACGGCGGTCAAGTCCATGAGCAAGAGGATCGAGGCCCAACGGAGCAACTATCAGGCCGAGCTGCGCAAAAAGGAAGAAGTGTTGCGCAAGAGCGATCGGGAATTGACCCGTCAGCGCGCCGTCCTCTCCGCTGCGGTCTATGCCGAGAAACGCAATGAGCTTGAGAAACAGGTTGCGGCCATGCAGCGCGAGGTCAAGCAAAAGAAGAGGAAACTGGACCGGCTTTTCAGCACGGGCATGGGCAAGGTGCAGAACGAGTTGGTGAAGGTGGCCAAGGAGATCGCCGAGGAACGCGGGCTGGATATGGTCCTCTCCAAGGCAGCCGTTGTTATCGTCAAGCCGAAGTTCGACATCACGGGCGAGGCGCTGAAGCGGCTCAACGAGCACCTGCCGGATGTGGTGCTGACGCAACCTCAGGAATAAGAGTCTGTCATGGCCGATCCCCGCTTTTTTGCCTTAGCGGGACCTTTTGCTCTGCGGGAGCTGGCCGGCTTCGCGGACGCCGAGATCGCGGGCGAAGGTGATCCCGACCGGGTCTTCAGAGACGTAGCCCCGCTGGACCAGGCCACTTCCCAAGAGATCAGTTTTCTGGATAACAAGCGCTACCTCGATCAAATGGCCGCCAGCCGGGCTGGCGCCTGCATCATCGAGCCCAGATTTGCCGAGCGCGCGCCCGAAGGCATGATCCTTCTGCTCACCCCCAAACCCTACCGGGCCTATGCCTTGGTGGCGCAGGCTTTCTATCCTCCCGTACCGCACGCCGAGGGGGTTCATCCGACCGCCATCGTCGATCCCTCGGCCCGGATCGGGGAGGGTGCGGCGATCGGGCCCAGGGCCGTGATCGGCGCCGGGGTGGAGATCGGCCGGGGGTGCCTGATCAAGGCGAACTCGGTCATTGAGGACGGGGTCGTCGTGGGCGATGGGACCGAGATCGGCTCCAACGTCTTCCTGACCCACTGTTTGATCGGCCGCGATTGCCTGATCCATTCCGGGGTCTGTATCGGCAACCGGGGCTTCGGCTTTTCCATGGATCCGGAGGGTTTTGTCGACGTGCCGCAGCTGGGCCGGGTGATCATCGAGGACGGGGTGGAGGTCGGCGCCAACAGCACGATCGACCGTGGCTCCGGCCAGGATACGGTGATCGGGGCCGGGTCCAAGATTGATAATCTGGTGCAAATCGGGCACAACGTCCGCATGGGGAGCGGTTGCGTGCTGGTGGCCCAATCGGGGGTCGCGGGCAGCACGAAATTGGAGGATTATGTGGCCATTGGAGCGCAGGCCGGCGTAGCCGGGCACCTGACGATCGGGAAGGGCGCGCAGTTGGCGGCCAAATGTGGCATCATGCGCGATATCCCGCCGGGCCAAGCCGTGGCTGGAAGTCCGGGCATGCCGATCAAGGAGTTCTTCCGGCTGGTCAGCATCTGGAAACGCCAGGTAAAGGCGAGAGGCAAGAAGGGCAATGAGTGAACAGCACGCCGCCTGGACCTCGGTGAGAACCGCGGACATCATGCGGATCATGGAGATGATCCCGCACCGCTATCCCTTTTTAATGATCGACCGCGTGATCGAGATCATCCCCGATGAAAAAGCGGTCGCCCTCAAGAATGTCAGCATCAACGAGGGATACTTCCAGGGTCATTTCAAGCGCCAGCCGGTCATGCCCGGTGTGTTGGTCATCGAATGCATGGCCCAGACGGCCGCGGTTCTGGTTGTGGAGACGTTGGAAGGCGAGGCCGCGGGCAAGTTGGTATACTTCATGACCATCGAAGACGGACGCTTCCGTAAGCCGGTCTTCCCGGGCGATCAGCTCCATATCCACGTCACCAAGGTGCGTCGCCGCGGCAACGTCTGGAAGTTTTCCGGCGAGGCCAAGGTCGACGGGGTTCTGGTAGCGGAGGCGCGCTTCTCGGCCATGATCATGGACGAGTGATGGCCGAGGTCCATGCCACCGCCATAGTAGATTCAAAGGCCCGTCTAGGCGAAAACGTCAAGATCGGTCCCTATTGCGTCGTGGGGCCCGACGTCGATTTGGGCGAGGCGGTCGTCCTGCATTCACACGTGGTGGTCGAGGGCCGCACCAAGATCGGGCCGCGCTGCGAGATATATCCCTTCGCCTCCATCGGGCACCGGCCGCAAGACCTGAAATACCGGGGCGAGCCCTCCGAGCTGATCATCGGTGCGGATAACATGGTGCGCGAGCACGTCACCATGAATCCGGGCACCGAAGGCGGCGGCATGGTGACCCGGGTCGGAAACGGGTGTCTCTTCATGATGGGGTCGCACGTGGCCCACGACTGCCAGATCGGGGAGGGGGTCATTCTGGCCAACAACGCCACCCTCGGCGGCCACGTGATCGTCGAGGACCATGCGATCATCGGCGGGCTGTCGGCGGTGCACCAGTTCGTACGCATCGGGCGGCATGCCATGGTGGGCGGCATGTCGGGCGTCGAGCACGACGTCATTCCCTACGGCCTGGCCATAGGCGAGCGCGCCCGGCTGCAGGGCCTCAATGTCGTGGGCCTGAAGCGGCGCGGCCTCGCGCGGGCGGAGATCCAAGCGCTCGGTGAAGCCTACGACCTGATCTTCGCCCAGGACGACACCTTGGCGAGCCGCGTCGAGCGTGCGGCCCGGAAATTCGCGACGGCGCAGGCGGTGGGTGATGTGGTGGCCTTCATCCAGGCCGAATCCTCGCGCGCCCTGTGCCGGCCCAAAGAGGGCAATGCCTAAGCTTGGCGTCCTGGCAGGGGGGGGCGAGCTTCCCCGGCGATTGATCGATGTTTGCCGGTCGAGCGGCCGCGAGGTCTTCGTGCTTGCCTTCGAGGGCCAGACCGACCCGGCGACGGTCGAGGGAGTGGATCACGTCTGGACCCGGCTCGGGCAGGGCGCCGCGGGTCTTGAGGCCTTGCGCGCGGCCGGGGTCGAGGAGCTGGTCATGGTCGGGGCGATCGCACGCCCGAGCCTCAAGGAGTTGCGTCCGGACATCCGCATGGCCAAGTTCCTGGCCAAGATCGGTGTGGGAAACCTTGGCGATGACAGCCTTCTGAGCGCTGTGATCGGCGCCTTCGAGAAGGAGGGGTTCCGGGTGGTCGGTGCGGACGAAATTCTTGCGGCCCTGGTCGCGCCCGCCGGCACTTACGGCGCGGTCGCGCCCGACGATCAGGCAAAGGCCGACATAGCGCGAGGGCTCATGGTCGCCAAGGCGCTGGGGGCGGCCGATGTGGGCCAGGCCGTTGTCGTGCAACAGGGCATCGTGCTCGGCGTGGAGGCGGTAGAAGGCACCGATGCGCTGCTCGTCCGCTGTGCGGGGCTGCGCCGCGAGGGCCCCGGGGGCGTCCTGGTCAAGGCGAAGAAACCGCAACAGGAATCCCGCGTGGACCTGCCCACCGTTGGACCGCGCACGGTCGAAGGCGCGATCTCCGCCGGCCTGCGCGGCATCGCGGTGGAGGCCGGCGGGACGCTCATCACCGAGCGCGAAGCGGTCGTGGCCAAGGCCGATGCCGCCGGGCTTTTCGTCATCGGGATCGAGGTGCCGGAATGACGGGACCTGCGGCGGGCGGCGGCGCGGAAGGCCCGCTCGTCTTCCTGGTCGCAGGCGAGCCGTCTGGAGACCAACTGGGCGCCCGGCTCATGGCGGCGCTCAAGGCCGAGACCGGGGGCCGGGTCCGTTTCGCCGGGGTCGGCGGCAAGGCCATGGCCGGGCAGGGGCTCGACAGCCTGGTGCCCATCGAAGAGTTCGCGCTCCTGGGCGTGGCCGAGATCCTGCCCCATGTTTTCAAGCTCCTCTACCGTATCCGGCAGATCGCCAACGCCGCGCGCATCGCGCGCCCGGACCTGGTGGTGACCATCGATTCCCCGGAATTGACCCTGCGCGTGAACAAGCGTCTGCACGGGTTCGGCATTCCGCTCGTGCACTATGTGGCGCCGTCGGTCTGGGCCTGGAAGCCCTGGCGTGCCGCGCGCATGGCTCGCTATCTCGATCATCTCCTGACTCTGCTGCCCTTCGAGCCGCCATACTTCGAGAAACACGGTCTGCCGGCGACGTTCGTCGGGCATCCCGCCGTGGAGGCGGCAGGGCAGCCCGCGGACGCTGACTTGTTCCGGCGGGAACATGGCATAGCGGAGTCCGCGCCCCTGCTCTGCGTGCTGCCGGGCAGCCGGGCCGGTGAGGTGCGGCGCCTGGAGCCGGTGTTCGCGGGTGCGCTCGGACTCCTGCGGAAGGGCTTTCCCGAGTTGCGCGTGCTGGTACCCACGGTGCCCGGTGTGGCCGGCCAGGTCGAGGCGGCGGCGGCCGGCTGGCCGGTCCCGGCCGTGGTACTGGCCGGGGCGGAAGAGAAGCGCGCCGCCTTCGCCGCCGCGACTGCGGCGCTGGCGGCCTCGGGTACCGTGGCGGTGGAACTGGCGGTGGCCGGTCTACCGGCGGTGATCGCTTACAAGGTGGCGCCGCTCACGGCCTTTATCGGACGCCGGGTCATCAAGCTGCCCTGCGTCAGCCTGCCGAACCTGCTGCTCGGCCGCATGGTTCAGCCCGAACTCCTGCAGGAAAACTGCACACCCCAAAAGCTGGCAGATGCGCTCGGGCACCTGCTCTCGGACCCGGACGCGCGCCGGGTGCAGATCGAGGCCTGCGGTCAGATCGTGGGCCTTTTGAGCCCCGGCGGCGAACTCCCCAGCCGGCGCGCGGCGCGGACGCTGCTGGGGTTGATCGGGTCTGACGAATCCCAATAGAAAACGAAAAACGCCGGCTCACGTGTTCCGGCGTTTCTGTCAGGCCGATGGCGCTGGCTTAGCCGCGCTGATCTATCGGCACGTAGGGGCGCTTGGCGTAGCCCGTATAGAGCTGGCGCGGGCGGCTGATCTTGTGCTCCGGGTCCTCGATCATCTCCTTCCACTGGGCGACCCAGCCCACCGTGCGGGCCATCGCGAAGAGCGCAGTGAACATGGTGGTCGGGAAGCCCATGGCCTGCAGTATGATGCCGGAATAGAAGTCCACGTTGGGGAACAGCTTCTTCTCCACGAAGTACTCGTCCTCGAGCGCGATGCGTTCCAGCTCCAGCGCCAGCGCCAGGAGCGGCTCGCCCTTCTTGTCCAGGTCCTCCAGTACCTCGTGGCAACTCTTGCGCAGCACGGCCGCGCGCGGGTCGTAATTCTTGTAGACCCGGTGGCCGAAGCCCATGAGGCGGAAGGGATCGTCCTTGTCCTTGGCGCGCTTGATGAACTCGGGGATGTGATCCTTGCTGCCGATCTCGTTGAGCATCTTTAGCACCGCCTCGTTCGCCCCGCCGTGCGCCGGGCCCCAGAGCGAGGCGATGCCGGCGGCGATGCAGGCGAAGGGATTGGCGTGGCTCGATCCGGAGATGCGCACCGTCGAGGTGGAGGCGTTCTGCTCGTGGTCCGCGTGCAGGATGAAGATGCGGTCCATGGCGCGCGCCAGCGCGGGACGCACCTTATAGTCCTCGCAAGGCACGGCGAAGGTCATGTACAGGAAGTTCTCGGCGTACTTGAGATCGTTGCGCGGATACATGAAGGGCTGGCCGCAGGAGTACTTGTAGGCCATGGCGGCGATGGTCGGCATCTTGGCGATCAGCCGGTGCGAGGCGACCATGCGCTGACGCGGATCGCTGATGTCGGTCGAGTCGTGATAGAAGGCCGAGAGCGCGCCGACCACGCCCACCATGATGGACATGGGATGGGAATCCCGCCGGAAGCCCCGGTAGAAGTTGAGCATCTGCTCGTGCAGCATGGTGTGGTAGGTGATCGATTTCTCGAATTTCTCGCGGTCGGTCTTGTTCGGCAGCTCGCCGTGCAGGAGCAGATAACAGACCTCCATGTAGTCGCTATGCTCGGCCAGTTCCTCGATGGAATAGCCGCCGTGTAGCAGGATGCCCTCATCGCCGTCGATGTAGGTGATGGTGGAATCGCAACTGCCGGTCGAGGTGTAGCCCGGGTCGTAGGTGAAAAACCCGGTGTCGGCATAGAGCCGGCGCACGTCGATGACGCGCGGGCCCGCCGTGCCCTCCAGCACCGGCATCTCCCAGGAGCGGCCGGTGCTGTTGTCCGTCAGGGTGACCGTGTTCTTGGCGGCCACCGCTTTCTCGGCGGTTGTGCTCTGAGCCATGTCGCTTTTTCCTGAGATGATTTGCCTGGTTGCGCCGCAGCATAAAGATACTTGGGGCCGCGATCAAACCGACGCTCGCCGAGAGTAGGGGCGATAACTTAAGTCTTTATTATATCATATTTTTTCCGCTTGATCGCGGATTCGCGCCAGGGACTCGCCGCGCCCCAGGATCGCCATGACCTCGAAGATGCCCGGCGAGGCGTGGGAACCGGTGAGCGCGGCCCTGAGCGGCTGGGCGATCTGGCCAAGTTTGGCCCCTTCGGCCTCGGCGAAGGCGCGCACCGCCTCGCCCAACTCCGGCTCGCTCCAATCGTTGAGGCCGTCGAGCGCGGGGCCCAGGCGCGCGAGAATTTGGCGCGCCTCGGGACGCAGCAATTTGGCCGCCTTGGGAGTCAGTTCCAGCGGGCGTTCAGCCAAATAAAAGGCTGCGTTCTCCGCGAGTTCCGCTAATGTTTTGGCGCGAACCTTTAAGGACTCACAGCCCATACGGAGGCGTTCCCGGCCGGCCTCGCCGATGGCGCGGCCGAGCGCGGCCTCCATGCGCGGCGTCAGCAACCCGACCAGGCGCGCGTTGTCGGCCTCGCGGATGTAGTGGCCGTTCAGGTTGTTCAGCTTGTCGACATCGAACCGCGCCGGGGACTTGCCCACGGCGTCCAGGCCGAACCACGCGATCGCCCGTTCGCTCGGGATGATCTCCTCGTCCCCGTGGGCCCAGCCCAGGCGCAGCAGGTAGTTGCGCAGGGCCTCGGGCAGATAGCCCATCTCCCGGTAGGCCTCCACCCCGAGCGCGCCGTGGCGCTTGGACAGCTTGGCCCCGTCGGGACCGTGGATGAGCGGAATGTGGGCGAAGGCCGGCGGCGTCCAGTCCAGGGCCTTGAACAACTGGGTCTGGCGGAAGGCGTTGGTCAGGTGATCGTCGCCCCGGATCACGTGGCTGATCTCCATGTCGTGATCGTCCACCACCACCGAGAGCATGTAGGTGGGCGTGCCGTCGGCGCGCAGCAGCACCATGTCGTCGAGCTGTGCGTTGGCCACGGTGACCGGTCCCTGCACCAGGTCCTCGATCACCGTTTCGCCCTCGCGCGGGACCTTGAGGCGGATGACCGGCGGCACGCCCGGCGGGGCCTCGGCCGGGCCGCGGTCGCGCCAGCGCCCGTCGTAGAGCATGGCGCGGCCCTCGGCGCGGGCCGTCTCGCGCATCTCGGCGAGCTCCTCGGGCGTGCAATAGCAGTGATAGGCCTTGCCCTCGGCCAGCAGTTGCCTGGCCATCTCCGCGTGGCGCTCGGCGCGCGCGAACTGATGCACCGCCTCGCCGTCCCAATCCAGGCCCAGCCAGGTGAGCCCCTCCAGGATCGCGGCCACGGCCTCCTCCGTGGAGCGCTTGCGGTCCGTATCCTCGATGCGCAGGCGGAAGGTGCCGCCGTGGTGCCGGGCGAAGAGCCAGTTGAACAGCGCCGTGCGCGCGCCGCCGATGTGCAGGAAACCCGTGGGCGAGGGCGCGAAGCGGGTGACGACGGGGGGCGGGGTGGCGGACATGGGAATCGGCGATGGCTGGCCAGCGGCGAAAGGCGCCGCTCTTTAGCACATCCCGCCCGGTGCCGCCATGCGGGCGCGTTCTCTATTCATTAGGGATTTCTCACCATGATCGGGCCGCCCCGGCAGACTTCGGGGCGCCGGCTCGGGAGATGGAGCAAATGAGCGAGAACGGGACGGGAGCGAGCGAAAACGGGACCAGGATCGGCCACGTCGCTTCGGTGTCGGGCTCCAAGGTCGCGGGCGTCCTGGAGGAGACGGAGAGCCCCGAGGCGCTGGCGAGTCTGGCCGAGGCCGTCCAGATCGGCGCGCTGGTCAAGATGCCGACCCCGCGCGCGACCGTCTTCGGTATCGTCAGCGCGCTCTCCGAAAGGGACCCGGCCGCATCGCCGCAGCGGAGCAATGGCCGCGTCATGGAGATCGACCTGTTCGGCGAGGGACGGCCGAACGGCGATGCCTCGTTCAAGTTCCAGCGCGGCGTCTCGTCCTATCCGGGCCTGGGGAACACGATCTACCCCGCATCGCCGGAGGACCTGGCCAAGATCTATGCCTGCCCGGAGGAAGCCAACGTCTGCTTCGGCACCCTGCATCAGGATCGGTCCCTGCCGACCCACCTGGTCACCGATCAACTGCTCGGCAAGCACTTTGCAATCCTGGGGACGACCGGCTCGGGCAAGTCCTGCGCGCTGACCGTCATCCTCAAGGCGCTGCTCGGCGAAAATCCCTACGGCCATGTCGTGCTGCTCGACCCGCACAACGAGTACGGCCGGGCCTTCGGCGAGGCGGCCGAGCTGATCTCTCCGGCCACGCTGGAGCTGCCCTACTGGCTGCTCAATTTCGAGGAACTGGTCTCGGTGCTCTGCAGTCTGGACCGGAACGAGCGCCAGACCGAGGCGGGCATCCTCAAGGAGGCCGTGATGCGGGCCAAGCGGAGCTTTGTCGGCGACGGCGAACTGGCCGGTTATTTGACGGTGGACACGCCGGTTCCCTACCGCCTGAGCGGCCTCATCGAGTTCATCGACGAAGCCGTGGGCAAGCTCGACAAGCCGCAGGAGAATGCACCCTTCCTGCGGCTCAAGGCGCGCATCGAAAGCCTGCGCTCGGACCGGCGCTTCGGCTTCATGTTCGCCGGGCTGTCGGTGCGCGATACCCTGCCCGAGCTACTCTCGACCATGCTGCGGATTCCGGTCTCCGGCAAACCGATCACGATCTTCGATCTCTCGGGCGTGCCCTCGGAGATCGTCGACGTGGTCGTCTCGGTCCTGTGCCGCGTGATCTTCGACTTCGGCTTGTGGAGCGAGCGCGGCAAGGCGGTGCCGCTGCTCTTCGTCTGCGAGGAGGCGCACCGCTATATCCCGCAGGATGCGGATGCGGGCTTCGGTCCCACTCGCAAGGCCATCGCGCGCATCGCCAAGGAGGGACGCAAGTACGGCATCTCCCTCTGCCTGGTGACGCAGCGGCCCTCGGAACTCTCCGAGACCATCCTGTCTCAGTGCAACACGCTTTTCATCATGCGCATGAGCAACGAGAAGGACCAGGATTACGTGCGCCGCGCGGTCCCGGAAAACGCGGCCGGACTGCTGAGTGCCCTGCCGGCCTTGCAGACCCAGGAAGCGCTCGTGGTCGGCGAGGGCGTCACCCTGCCCATGCGCGTGCGTCTCAATGACCTGAGCGAGGCCAACCGGCCGCACAGCGAGACCGCGCCCTTCTCGATCGCCTGGCGGCAGGACAGCGACCAATCGGCGCTTATCGCCGAGACCATCGATCGCTGGCGCAAGCAATCCCGTTAGGCGAAGCGGCCCGTCCTAACTTGGCCGCGCGGTCCCCCAGTAATTGAAGCCCGCGAAGCGGGGCGTATTGGGCAGATACATACTGCTCAGGGAGTCCACGCGAAACCCTGCGCTTTCGATCAGCCCCGGGATATCCCGGTCGAGGTTGCAGCCGCCCCCGATCCGGTTCCAGACGGGGTTGAGGCGATGCTGCCAGCGCCGCACGCCTTCGTCGGGAGCCCGGCCGTGTTCGCAAAAGATCAGCCGGCCAGCGGGCTTCAGGACCCGGCGCATGCCCTCGAGGGCCGCTATGGGATCGGGAATGGTGCACAGCGTATAGGTCACGAGTACGCTGTCTACGCTGCCGCGTTCGAGCGGGATGCGTTCGCCTTCCAACATAAGGTACTCGACCGTGAAGGTCAGTCCCTCGGATTTCCGCCGGGCATAGGCCAGCATCTCCTCGGCCGGGTCCAGGCCGATGACGCGCTCGACCTTCGCGGGATCGTAAAAGGGCAGGTTGAGTCCCGAGCCGATGCCGATCTCGAGCACGCGCCCCTCGGCGAGCGGCACCACCTTCTGACGCTGGCTCCGCACTACCGCCGAGCCGCAGGTGAAGTTGAGCACCTTCGGCAGGATGTATTTGCCGTAGAAGCCCATGTCCCGTCTCCCAATACCTGTTCGAGCCGAACCTCCTAGCCGCCCTTTTTCTGCATCTTGGCCCAGGTGTCGCGCAGGGCCACGACGCGGTTGAACACGGGACGGTCCGGTGCCGAATCGGAGTCGAGGCAGAAATAGCCCTGGCGCTCGAACTGCACGGTCCGCTCGGTCTCCGCCTCCGCCAGGGCGGGCTCCAGCTTGCAGTCCTTCAGCAGGGTCAAGGACTCGGGGTTCAGGTCGTCGAGCACGTCGCCGTCGGCCCCCGGCGCCGGCGTCGTGAAAAGGTGGCCGTAGAGGCGCACCTCGGCGGGGATGGCGTGGGCCGCGGAGACCCAGTGGATGGTGCCCTTGACCTTGCGCCCGTCGGGCGCGCTGCCGCCGCGGGTCTCGGGATCGTAAGTGCAGCGCAGCTCGGTGATCTCGCCGGCCGTGTTCTTGACCGCCTCCCGGCAGGTGATGAAGTAGGCGTAGCGCAGGCGCACCTCGCGCCCCGGCGCCAGGCGGAAGAACTTCCTGGGCGGTTCCTCCATGAAATCGCCGCGCTCGATGTAAAGCTCGCGCGAGAAGGGTACCTGGCGCGTGCCGGCGGCCGGGTCTTCGGGATTGTTGATCGCTTCCAGCTCGTCGGTCTCACCCTCGGGATAGTTCTCGATCACCACCTTGAGCGGGTCGAGCACCGCCATGCGCCGCTCGGCGGTCTTGTTGAGAAGCTCGCGGATGCAGTGCTCCAGCAGCGCCACTTCTATCTGGTTGCCGGCTTTGGCCACGCCGATGCGCCCGCAGAAGTCGCGGATCGCCTCGGGCGGCACGCCGCGGCGCCTGAGCCCGCAGAGCGTGGGCATACGCGGGTCGTCCCAGCCGCGCACGTGGCCCTCCTCGACGAGCTGGATGAGGCGCCGCTTGGAGAGCAGGGTGTAGCTCAGGTTCAGGCGCGCGAACTCGTACTGCTTGGGCACGAAGGGCACGGGCAGGTGCTCGATCAGCCAGTCGTAGAGCGGGCGGTGGTCCTCGAACTCCAGCGTGCAAATCGAATGGGTCACCCCCTCGATGGCGTCCGACTGGCCGTGGGCGAAGTCATAGGTCGGGTAAATGCACCAGGCGTCCCCGGTGCGCGGGTGGCTCGCGTGCAGGATGCGGTAGATCACCGGATCGCGCAGGTTCATGTTGCCCGAAGCCATGTCGATCTTGGCACGCAGCACGCGCGCGCCGTTGGGAAACTCGCCCGCGCGCATGCGGCGGAACAGGTCCAGGCTCTCTTTGGCCGGGCGCTCGCGGTAGGGGCTATCCTTGCCCGGCTCGGTCAGCGTGCCGCGGTGCGCGCGGATCTCATCGGGGGAAAGGTCGTCCACATAGGCCTTGCCCGTCTCGATCAAGTGCTCGGCCCAGGTGTAAAGCGTCTCGAAATGGTCCGAAGCGTGGTAGAGGTGTTCGCCCCAGTCGAAGCCCATCCAGCGTACGTCCGCCTCGATGGCCTCGATGTACTCGTGCTCCTCCTTGACCGGGTTGGTGTCGTCGAAGCGCAGGTGGCAGCGCCCGCCGAACTCCCCGGCCACGCCGAAGTTGAGGCACATGGACTTGGCGTGGCCGATGTGCAGGTAGCCGTTGGGTTCGGGCGGGAAGCGGGTGACCACGCCCTGCGTGCGCCCGGCGGCCAGGTCCGCGCGCACGATGTCGCGGATGAAATCCCTGGTGCCTTCGTCTGCCGCGCTGGCCGCCTCGCTCATGCCGTGCTGCTCCGGGTTCCGGCCCTAGATCTCATCATGCCTGCTGATGTGTCACCGATTCGAGGGGGACGCGGCGCTCTTTATCACATCGGGGGAGTCCCGGCCATGGGCTAGCGTTCCCTGTCGCAAAAGGAGTCGCGAATACGCGAGCCTGCCCGCCCAAGTAGAGCTACACTGCGTCCAGGCGTTCGCGCGGGGGGGAAGCCTAACGGGACGTCCAATAAGAAACGACGTTAGGCGTGAGCAGTCTATCCGAGAGCGCCGCCGGGGCCTGGCCGCCGCGGGAGTCATATTCGTCCGTCGTGCGGCTCGGGCTACTGGCCCGGCTGGAGGCCGAGCGCGAGCGCTGGGCGCTCTGGCTGCCGGTCGGCTTCGGCCTGGGTGTGGGCGGTTATTTCGGCCTGGGGCAGGAGCCGCCGGGCTGGCTCGGCGTGGCGGGGCTGCTCCTGGCTTTGTCGCTGGCCTGGCTCGCGCGCCGGTGGCCGGGGTTCTTCGTGGCCGCGCTGGCGCTTGTCGTCCTCACGGCCGGGTTCGGCGCGGCGCAGCTGCGCACGGCCCTGGTTGCCGCCCCCGTCCTGCAGGAGCGTCTAGGGCCGGTCTGGCTGCGCGGGCAGGCGATCGAGGTGGAACCGCGCGGGCGTGGGCTGCGCATTACCCTGCGGCATATCAAGCTGGCCTGGCTGGCGCCTGAGGAAACCCCGGCGCGGGTACGGGTCACGGTCGCGAATGGCGGCGAAAAGATCCGGCCCGGCGACTGGCTGCGCCTGCGCGCGATCTTGCGGCCGCCGCCGGGACCGGCCGCGCCCGGCGCCTTCGATTTCGCGCGCCAAGCCTACTTTAAGCGCCTCGGCGGTGTCGGCTTCGCCCTGGGCAGGCCCCTGCGGATCGAGCCGCCGGGCCCCATGGATCAGTCCGTCGTAACGCGCTGGACGTCCGCCTGGCGCCTCTGGTGGAGCGCGCAGCGCTACCGGATCGCGCGCCGCATCATGGCCGCGCTGCCGGGCGAGGCCGGGGCGGTCGCCGCGGCGCTCATGACAGGCGTGCGCGGGGCCATCCCGGAGCAGGTGATGCAGGCCATGCGCGATTCGGGGCTGGCGCATCTGCTCGCCATCTCCGGCCTGCACGTGGGCCTGGTGGCCGGGCTTTTGTTCTTCGGCCTGCGCGCGCTGCTCGCGCTCATTCCCCGGCTGGCGCTCTTCTATCCGATCAAGAAGTGGGCCGCGGTGGCGGCCGCGGCGGGCGCGCTCAGCTATCTTCTGCTGACCGGGGCCACCGTGCCCACCCAGCGCGCCTTCCTCATGGTCGGGCTGGTGCTGCTGGCGGTGGTGCTCGATCGCTCGGCGCTCACCCTGCGGCTGGTCGCCTGGGCGGCGCTGGCCGTTCTCGCGGTCGCGCCCGAGAGCCTTCTATCGGCGAGCTTCCAGATGTCCTTCGCGGCCGTGACCGCGCTGGTCGCCGGCTACGAGGTCCTGCGCGACCGCCGGGCCCGGCTTTTCGCGGAGCGCGGCCTGGCGACGCGCCTGTCGCTCTATTTCTCGGGGGTCGGACTCACCTCGGTCATCGCCGGGCTCGCCACGGCTCCCTTCGCGGTTTACCACTTCAACCGCATCGCCTGGTTCGGCCTGGCGGCCAACATGCTGGCCGTGCCGGTCATGGCGCTCTGGATCATGCCCTGGGCCATCGTCGCGTTCATACTGATGCCCTTCGGGGCGGAGGGCCTGGCGCTGGCGCCCATGGGCTGGGGCATCGACGCGGTACTCTGGGCGGCCGCCTGGGTCGCGGCCTGGCCCGGCGCGGTCAGCATCGTCCCGGCCATGCCGGTGCAAGGCCTGGTCCTGGTGGCCCTGGGCGGCACCTGGCTCTGCCTCTGGCGCGGGCCCTGGCGGCTCTATGGACTCGCGGCCATCCTGGGCGGAGGGCTTCTGATACCGCTGGCCACCCCGCCCGACGTTCTGGCCAGCGGTGACGGCAAGCTCTTCGGTCTGCGCACGCCGGACGGCGAGGTTATCTTATCCAGCGCAAAGGTGCGGCGCTTCGAGGCGGAGACCTGGCGCCGCCGCCTCGGGGGAACGAAAGCGGCGGTCTGGCCAAGGACGGGCGAGAGCGCCGGCGGCCGGCTGAGCTGCGATCCCCTGGGCTGCATCTACCGCGCGCGGGGTCAGATAGTGGCGCTGGTGCAGGATTCCCGCGCGCTGCTCGACGACTGCGCCCTGGCCACGGTCGTCATCAGCCGCGAGCCCCTGCGCCGTGGCCAGTGCAAGGGAAGCCGCGTCGTGATCGACCGCTTCGACCTGTGGCGCCACGGCGGGCACGCGCTCTGGCTGTCGGAGGCGGGGGTACGTATCGAGACCGTGGGCGCCCGGCGCGGCGTGCGGCCCTGGGTGCCGCAGCGCCGTTGGAAGTAGGCCGAGAGTCGCCCGGTTAATCGAAAATTCAGCATTGGAGCAAAGAATTCACCGAGGTTCGCCGCGCGCAAAATCCGCGCCCGCCTGGAGCGCCGCCCGTGAAATTCACCAGAATCTTCTTTACCTGTTATCTGGCGGGGTTCGGGGCGACCTTTCTTTGGTCCTTCTTTCTGCTCTCCGGGCTGCCTGTCTGCGCGGCCGGCTCCGACCCCTGCACGACGGTGCTCGGCATCAGCAGCAAGTTCGCCTTGATCTGGCCGGCCTATTGGGCGGCCAAGTTCGGCGGCGGGGCCGGCGTGGACGCCGGTCTGCCCATGGAAGTGATCGTTGCGGCCATGGCGTTGATCGGCGCGCTGCTCATCGTTCTGCGGGTGCGCGACCGGGCGCGGAAAGAGGGGGAGAAAGACGGCGCGGAGGAGCCCGCTCCCGTGGAACGGGCCGCGGGGCTGCCCGAGGCCAACCGGCGCAACCAGAGCCTGGTGCCCCGAATGCGAAATTCGCTTCATCGAATTTCGGGTTCGAAGGGGCGCTAACTATTTGAATCTAGTGTGATTCAGTTTCCGAAATTCGGCACATTTAAGGTGCCGAATATCGGAACCATCACACTGGGGTCGGCGGCGGCCTCTAGTATCTTCGAAGCAGACCCACCAGGCGGCCCTGGATCTTGACCCTTTCGGGCGGGAAGATCCGGGTCTCGTAGCTCTTGTTCGCCGGCTCCAGCGCGATCGCGCCGCCCTTGCGGCGAATCCGCTTCAAGGTCGCTTCCTCGTTATCGATGAGCGCCACCACGATGGTCCCGTTATCGGCCGCCTCGCTGCGCTCGATGATCACCGTGTCGCCCTCCAGGATGCCCACGTCCACCATGGAGTCGCCGTCCACCTCCAGCGCGTAGTGCTCCCCGCTGCCGAGAATGCCGGCGGGGACGTCCACGAAGGAATCGTCGTCGCGCAGGGCCTCGATCGGCGTGCCCGCGGCGATCCGTCCGTAGAGCGGCAGCTGCAGGGCGTCGCTCTCGGCCGCCGTCCGGGAACCCTGCAAGACGCCGCTAAAATCGCCCTCGATGACCCTGGGGGCGAACTTGGCACGCGGCTGGGGCTGGGATGGGCTGAGATCCTCGGGCAGACGCAGGATTTCCACGGCGCGTGCCCGGTGCGGCAGGCGGCGGATGAAGCCGCGCTCCTCCAGCCCGGTGATCAGGCGGTGGATGCCCGACTTGGACTTGAGGTCGAGCGCGTCCTTCATCTCGTCGAAGGAAGGGGAAATCCCGTGCCGGGACAGGTGCTGGTGGATGAAAATCAGCAGCTCGTGCTGTTTGCGTGTGAGCATGGCCTGTGTAGCCCCTCGGTTGGTCGCAGCCACAAGATATAGAACAAAGCAGAAACCTTCTACATGTTCTAGTTTAGTTCTTATCGCGCGTCAAGCGATCGATCAACTTTGATTCGAGCAGGGGAGGGCTGTGGCATGGGGTCCGGGGCGTCAGATGCCGAGCGCGCCGCCGGAAAGGGGAAGAATCTCCACGCTCTCGCCGGCCTTGGCGGGGGCGGCACCGGGCGCGCGCACGATCAGGCAGTCGGCCTGGGCGAGGGTCGCCAGCATGGAGCTGTCCTGGCGCGGGAAGGGCTTGGCCACGCGCCGGCCTTGGGAATCGACCGCGAGCCGGGCGCGCAGATAATCCTGGCGATGGTCGTTGGCCTCCAGATCGGATCCGAGCACGGCGGTCTCGGGCGGCCGCGCCTCGTCCCGGCGGCCCAGCATCACCTCGATGGCCGGGCGCAGGTAAAGCGTGGCGCAGACCAGGGCCGAGACCGGGTTTCCCGGCAGGCCGAGGACCGGAGTCTCGCCGATGCGGCCGAAGAGCAGGGGTTTGCCCGGGCGCATGGCGATCTTCCAGAAGTCCAGCTCCAGGCCCGTCTCACCCAGTGCGTCGCGGATCAGGTCGTGCTCGCCCACGGAAACCCCGCCCGTGGTGACCAGGAGGTCGGCCCCGCGCGCGCCCTCCACCAGGGCCTTGAGGCCCGTCACGTCATCCGGCGCGATGCCCAGGTGGACCGCCTGGCCGCCGCAGGCGGTGACGAATGCCGTGAGCGAGATGCCGTTGGAGCTGACGATCTGGTTGGGGCCCAGGGGATCGCCGGGCATGACCACCTCGTCGCCGGTGGCGAGCAGCGCCACGCGGGGGCGCCGGTGCACGCGCAGCCAGGGCTGGTTCATGGCCGCGGCCAGGCCCACATCGCGCGCGCTGAGCAGCCGCCCGGCGGCCACGCCCACCTCGCCGGCGCGGAAGTCGAGGCCCGCCGGCCGCACGTAGTGGCCCCGGGGCGCGCTCTGCTTGACGATCACATCGTCGCCGTCGGTTTCCGTATCCTCCTGCATGACGATGGTGTCGGCGCCCTCGGGCAGGGGCGCGCCGGTGAAGATGCGCACCGCCTGGCCGGCCTGGACGACGCCCTCGTGCGCCGACCCCGCCGGCACGTGGCCCACCACTTTCAGGCGCGCGGGCACGCTCGCCACGTCGGCCGCGCGCAGCGCGTAGCCGTCCATGGCCGAGACATCCTTGGGCGGCTGGGTGACCCGGGCGATGACGTCCTCGGCCAGCACGCGGCCGAGCGCCGCATCGAGGCCCACGGTCTCGGCCGGCAGGGGCTTGAAGGCCGCGGTGATGCGGGCCAGCGCTTCGGCGACGGAGATCACTTTACGGCGCCTCGAAGGTGCCCGACTTGCCGCCGGATTTGTGCGTGAGCCGGATGTCCACGATGCGCATGCCGCGGTCGACCGCCTTGCACATGTCGTAGACCGTGAGCGCGGCAATCGCGACGGCGGTCATGGCCTCCATCTCGACGCCGGTCTTGCCGGTCAACTTGCAGGTGGCGATGATGTCGATGGCGTTCCGCTCGGTCGCCAGCTCCAGGTCCACCGCGACCGAGTCGAGTTGCAGCGGGTGGCACAGCGGGATGAGATCGGGCGTGCGCTTGGCGCCGGTGATCCCGGCCAGGCGAGCGACGGAAAGCACGTCGCCTTTCTTGACACCGCCGCTCTGGATGAGCGCGATCGTTTCGGGCTGCACGATGACCGAGCCCTTGGCCACGGCGACGCGCGCGGTCGCGTCCTTGTCCGAGACGTCGACCATGGCCGCCTTGCCGTCCTCGTCGAAGTGGGTGAAATCGGACATGTGCGTGTCCCTTCTCACGCGCTCACGGCGCGCGGCGCGGCGCCACCCAGAAGCGCGGCGGTGGCGGCGGCCACGTCGGATTGGCGCATCAAGGATTCGCCGATCAGGAAGGCGGCCGCACCCGCCTCGTGCATGTGCGCCAGGTCATCGGCGGTGAGCAGTCCACTTTCCGTTACCACCAGGCGCTCGCTGGGGACGCGCGGGGCAAGCTTTTTCGTGGTTTCGAGATCGACCTCCAGGGTCTTGAGGTTGCGGTTGTTGATGCCGATGAGCGGTGCGCGCAACTCGAGCGCGCGCTCCAGCTCCGCCCCGTCGTGCACCTCGATCAGCACGTCCATGCCAAGATCGCGCGCGGCCTCTTCCAGTTCGCGGGCCTGCGCGTCGCCGAGCGCGGCCAGGATGAGCAGGATGCAGTCCGCGCCCAGGGCCCGGGATTCCACGATCTGATAGGGCTCCAACATGAAGTCCTTGCGCAATACGGGCAGTTCCGCCGCCGCGCGCGCGGCGATCAGATGCGCGTCCTCGCCCTGGAAGTAGGGCTCGTCGGTGAGCACCGAGAGGCAGTTCGCGCCGCCCTCCTGGTAGGCGCGGGCGAGCGCCGGTGGATCGAAGTCCTCGCGGATCAGGCCCTTGCTGGGTGAGGCCTTCTTGATCTCGCAAATGAGTCCGTAGCGTCCCGCGGCGGCGCGCTCGGCGAGGGCGCGATGGAACCCGCGCGGGGGTTCGGCGGCGCGGGCGCGGGCTTCCAACTCGGCAAGCGGAACCCGTACTTTGCGCGCGGCGGTGAAGTCCCGCTTGTCGGCGCAAATTCGTGCCAGGGTATCGCTCACGAAACGGCTTCCTGTACCACGGGCTCGTTGCTGATGGCGATGAGCCGCGCCAGGGTCTCGCGCGCGCGGCCGCTGTCCACCGCTTCGGCGGCGATCCCGACGCCTTCTTTCAGGTCCGCGGCCTTGCCCGCCACGATCAGCGCGGCGGCGCTGGCCAGGATCACGATGTCGCGGAACGGCCCGGGCGCGCCGTCGAGCAGGGCGCGCATGGCCTGGGCATTGTGCTCGGCGTCGCCGCCCCTCAGGTCTTCCATGGTGGCGGTCGCGAGTCCGGCGTCGGCCGCGGTGACCTCGAAGGTGGTGACCGCGCCGTCCTTGAGCTCGGCGACCTGGGAGGGGCCGATCGTGGAGAGCTCGTCGAGGCCGCCGGCGCCGTGGAACACCCAGGCGCTCTCGTGGCCCAGGCCCTTGAGCACCTGGGCGATGGGCTCGACCCAGTCGGGCGAGGGCACGCCGATGGTCTGGCGCTTGACCCGCGCCGGATTGCACAGCGGGCCAAGCAGGTTGAAGATGGTCCGGGTGCCGAGCTCGACCCGGGCCGGGCCGACGTGGCGCATGGCGCTGTGGTGGCGCGGCGCCATCAGGAAGCAGATATTAGCCTCCCACAGCGCCTTCTTCACCAGGCTCATGTCGGCGTCGATGTTGACGCCGAGCGCGGTCAGTACATCGGCCGCGCCGGCCTTGGACGACAGTGCCCGGTTGCCGTGCTTGGCGACCGGCACGCCGCAGGCCGCGACCACCAG
>JAZGBC010000075.1:0-11817 GCA_036444495.1 Kiloniellales bacterium | reverse complement strand
GCACCATCACCTGGGACGAGGTGCTCGGCGCCGACGAGGTCTTCACCACCGGGAATTACATCAAGGTCCTGCCGATCACCCGCGTCGAGACCCGCGACCTGCAGCCCGGCCCGATCTACCGCCAGGCGCGCGAGGTGTACTGGGACTGGGCGTTCAAGTAGGCGCAGAAGCCGCCGCGCTACTCCGCCGCTTCGCCGGTTTCTCCCAGGTCCTCGCCGGCGAGCGCGCGGCGCAGCAGCACCCGGCTCTCCTCGATGCCGTAGAGGCTCATGAACGAGCCCATGCGCGGGCCTTGCTCCTGGCCCAGCAGGATCTCGTAGAGCGCCTTGAACCAGGCGCGCAACTCGGGGAAGTCGTGGCGCTTGCCGACCTCGTAGACTCGGGTCTGGATGGTCTCGCCGTCGGCGTCCTCGGGCAGGGCCTCGAGCTCGGCGAGCAGGTCGGCTAGCGCCGCGCGCTCGGTCTCGCTCGGCGCGCGGTACTTCTTTTTGGGCTTCACGAAGTCCCGGTAATAGCGGATGGCGCAGCCGACGAGCTCATCCAGGATCGGCCCGTTTTCCGGGCTGGCCTCGGGCGCGTAGCGCGAGATGAAGCCCCAGAGCACGGCCGGGTCCTCGGTGTTGCAGACGCCGGCGAGGTTGAGCAGCATGGCGAAGCCGAGCCGGGCGTCGGGCTTGGGCGGCTTGCCGTCGTGGATGTGCCAGACCGGGTTCTCCAGGCGCTTGGCCGCGTCCTCGCCCTCGAAGCGGGCCAGGAACGACAGATAATCGTCGACCGCGCGCGGGATGACGTCGAAGTAGAGCCGCTTGGCCGCGCGCGGCTTCTGATACATGAACAGGGCCAAGCTGTCCGGCGGTGCGTAGGCCAGCCATTCCTCCACCGTCAGCCCGTTGCCTCTGGACTTGGAGATCTTCTCGGCGTTCTCGTCGAGGAACAACTCGTAGGTGAAACCGGCCGGCGGTCTGCCGCCAAGGACCCGGGTGATCTTGCCGCCGACCTTGACCGAGTCGATCAGGTCCTTGCCCGACATCTCGTAGTCGACGCCGAGCGCGTACCAGCGCATGGCCCAGTCGGGCCGCCACTGCAGCTTGCAGTGCCCGCCGGTGACCGGCGTCTCGACCCGGCTGCCGTCCTCGCCGCGGTAGACGATGGTGCCCGCCTCCAGGTTTCGCTCGGTAACCGGCACCTGGAGCACACGCCCGGTCTTGGCACAGACCGGCAGGAAGGGGCTGTAGGTCTGGCGCCGCTCAGGCCCCAGGGTGGGCAGGATGATCGCCATGATCTCGTCGTAGTGCTCCAGCGCCTTGAGCAGCGCCGCGTCGAAGCGCCCGGACTTATACCAATCCGTCGATGACTGGAACTCGTAGTCGAAGCCGAAGTCGTCGAGGAAGGCCTGGAGCCGCGCGTTGTTGTGCGCGCCGAAGCTCTCGTGGGTGCCGAAGGGATCGGGGATCGCGCTGAGCGGCTTGCCCAGGTGCTCGGCCATCATGGCCTGGTTCGGGAGGTTGTCCGGCACCTTGCGCAGGCCGTCCATGTCGTCCGAGAAGCAGAACAGGCGCGTTTCGATATCGCTCAGCCTTCGGAAGGCCTGGCGCACCATGACCGTGCGCGCCACCTCGCCGAAAGTGCCGATATGGGGTAGGCCCGAGGGGCCATAGCCGGTCTGGAACAGGGCGTAGCCCTTCTCCGGCGTCTTGCCGCCCAAGCGCTTGAGCAGCCCGCGGGCCTCCTCGAAGGGCCAGGCCCGTGCGGCCTCGGCCAGCTCGCGTTCGCTGGTCATAAGTCGTCTCGAATCGCTGTGCTGTTGTCCCTAGGCGACCAGGAACCTATGCGGGCGTCCTTGCGGCGTCAACGGCGCCCGGCGTCTCCTCAGCGCGAAGGCGATCGATGGCGCCGGCGGCCGAACAGCCCGCGCAGGAAGCCGCGCTCCCGCGCCATGTCCAGGAACTGCTCGCGTTGGGATGAGGATAGGGTCGCGAGATAGGCGTGCAGCCCGGCGGCGAGATCGGCGAAATGGGCGCGGCGCCGGGCGCCCCGCTCCTCCATCAGCGCCGCGATCCGAGCGCGGTCGAACTCGGGCTTGGCCAGCTCCTCCAGGAAGGCGGCGCGCCGGCCCTCGCGCGCTTGTTTGCGTTCCTCGCTCAGGGATTCGCGGCGAGCCCGCGCCCGGTCGCGCAGGGCGATCAGCCCGTCCCGCTGCTCCGCGGTCAGGTTCAGGCGTTCGGCGACGGAGTCCAGATGGGCGGCCTGCTTTGCCGCGGGGTCTTCCTCCCGGGTCAGGGTATAGACGGCGCCCGCCAGCACCGCGTTGCCCAGCAGCGAGACGGCCAGCAGGATCCAAGGAAGTTTGGCGCGCATGGCTCCTCCCTTCATAGCAAGTCCTCGGTCGAATCGCCCAGATCGAAGCCCAGGTCATCGGCCGGGATGCTCTGCAGCGCGACCATCTGAACCGCGCCCAGGCGGCCCAGCTCGAAACCGCTGATCGAGACCAGCAGGAAGAGCGAGACCGCCGCGGCCCACATGGCCGGACGCAGGAACCCGACTTCCGGCACGAGCCAAGCGGCCAGCCGAGCAGCCAATCCGCCACCATCGCGCCGCCGGTCTTGCTCGGAACCTTGGGCGCGCACCAGACCCCGGGCGCGCTCGAGCAGGCCCTGTGGGGCCGGCGCGGGGGCCGCCGCCAAGGCCTCCCGCGCCGCGACGACCAGGTCCAGCGCGTCAGACGACCCGGCCATCCACGCCTCGACCCGGTCGCGCGCCTCGGGATCGAGCGTGCCGTCCAGGTAGGCGGCGAGCGTCAGGGCGTCGGGCGTCTCGCCCGGCTCGGCTCGCGAACCCATGGCGCCGCGCGCCCGAGCCCAAAGCTCGGCGCCGGCCTTGCCGATGTTCGATTCTCCGCTCATGGCCCAAGGGCCTCCTCTTTCACAGTTTTTACGCAAGTCATGGCGATATCATCCCCTTTACGCCGATAATAGGATATTATTCCTTGAAATGGGCGCGCAGCTTGATGAGCGCCTTGTGGTGGGTGCTGCGCACGGTCTGCGGGTCGACCCCCAGGGTGCCGGCCACCTCGGCCACCTCCATCTCGCGCGTATAGAGCATTTCCAGGACCAGGGCCTGGCGCGGCGACAGGAGGCCGGGCGGAATCTTGAGCCATGCCGGCTCCTTTGGGTCCACGGACAGGCGTGACTCTGGGACCGCATCGATGTCCTGGGTCGGTCCCTTCTGGCGGCGCAGGTGGTCGATCGCGGTGGTGTTGGAGATCACCGTGAGCCAGGTGGTCAGCTTCGCCCGGCCGGCGTCGTAGGTCCTGAGCACGCGGTAGTCCCGGGCGCAGAGCTTCATGAAGACGTCCTGGGCCACGTCCTCGGCGTCGTCGCTACGCCCGGCGGGCACCAGCCGGCGGCGCACGGCGGCGAAGATCACCGGCGAGAAGCGCTGGACGAAGCGGTCCCAGGTGGCCTTGTCGCCCTCGAACAGGCGGGTGAAGTCCTCGAATTCGGGGGTCACGGTCATCCCGGCATGAGGTGGCAGCGCACAGTGGTACACCGCCGGGCGGCGCGCCGCTATAGTCCAGGGTCGAGGCAGGCAGGCAGACGGGAGGCATCCGTGGCGGACATCGTGATCACCGAGTTCATGGACGACGAGATCGCCCGCGAGCTGGCCGGGAGCCATGAGGTGCTCTACGAGCCGGACCTGGTGGACCGGCCGAACGACCTGGCCGCCGCCCTGCCGGACTGCCGGGCGCTGATCGTGCGCAACCGAACGCGCGTGGACGGGGCGCTGCTCGACCGGGCGCCCAAGCTGCGCGTCATCGGCCGGCTCGGCGTGGGCCTGGAGCGCATCGACCTGGAGGCCTGCAAGGCGCGCGGCGTCACCGTCTGCCCGGCGCGCGGCGCCAACGCGGTCGCCGTGGCCGAATACGTCATCGCCGGGCTCTTGCTCAGCTATCGCCGCGCCTTCTTCGCCAGCGCCCGGGTCATCGGGGGCGAGTGGCCGCGACGGGAACTCTCGGGCCTGGAGCTGGCGGGCCGGACCCTCGGTCTGATCGGGTTCGGCGACATCGCCCGCCACGTGGCGGAGCGGGCGCGCGGGCTCGGTATGAGCTTGCTCGCCTTCGATCCCTATGTGGCGCCGGACGACCCGGTCTGGGCCGAGCTGCAAGCCGAGCGGACCGGACTCGATCGCCTGCTCGCGGAGTCCCACGCCATCAGCCTGCACGTGCCGCTCAGCGAGGAGACGCGGCACCTGATCGGCGCGGCCGCCCTGGCGCGCATGAAACCGGACGCGGTCCTGGTCAACACGACCCGCGGCGGCGTGGTCGACGAGGCGGCCCTCGTCGAGGCGCTGCAAGCCGGGCGCATCGGCGGCGCGGTCATGGACGTCTTCGCGGAGGAACCCTTGTCCGCGGAGGCGGCGGCCCGCTTCGACGGCGTGCCCAACCTGATCCTGACGCCGCACATCGCCGGCGTCACCGAGGAGTCCAACGACCGGATCAGCCGGGTCACCATCGACAACGTCCTGCGCGTGCTGAACCGGGACGTGGAGGGAAAGCCATGACGCTTCATGACCGCAGCCTGGCGGAAGAGCGCCGCGGACGATTGAAGGCCCTGCTCGCCGAGGGGCGAAGTATCCGGGCCATCGAGGTTCACAACCCGCTCTCCGCGATGATCGGCGGCACGGCCTCGCTGGCGGCCCCGGACGGCACGAACAAGGAGTTCGACGCCCTCTGGCTGTCCGGCTTCACCAACGCCACGGCGCGCGCCCTGCCCGACGCGGAGCTGGCCCGCTTCGAGCGACGCCTCGAGTCCGTGCAGGAGATCGCCGCGGCCACAAGCAAACCGTTGATCGCCGACGGGGATACGGGCGGCGACGCGCTCGCCTTCCAGTACCTTTGCGCGCGCCTGGAGGCGCTCGGCGTGTCGCTCGTCATCGTCGAGGACAAGGTCTTCCCCAAGCGCAGCAGCCTGGCGCCCGGCGTGCGTCACGAGTTGGAGGACCCGGCGGCCTTCACCGCCAAGATCGCCAAGGCCAAGGAGGTCCTGCGCAGCGGCGAGATGCTGATCTTCGCCCGCATCGAGAGCCTGATCGCCGGCGCGGGACAGGACGACGCCCTGACCCGCGCGCGCGCCTATCTCGGCTCCGAGGCCGACGGCATCGTCATCCACTCCAAGGACGAGACGGGCGAGGAGATCTTCGCCTTCATGCAAGCTTACGAGAGGCTGTGCGAGGAGACAGGCAGGGTCAAACCGCTGGTCTGCATCCCCACGGCCTACAACTTCGTGACCGACGAGGAGCTGTTCGAGCGCGGCGCCTCGATCGTGATCCACGCCAACCATCAACTGCGCGCCGCCTACAAGGCCATGGCGCGGGTCTGCGCCACCATCCTGGAGCACGACCGCAGCCGCGAGGCCGATGAGCTCTGCGCTACGCTGCCCGAACTCTTCGAGACGATCGGTACCGGCGAATGACCGGCGCCGCGGCACCCGCCAAAGCCAAGTCCCGCACGACCGCCAGCGCGGCCAAGGGCGTAACACTGCCCGCCGCGCCCGTGCTCGCCGCGGGGCTCAGCGAAGCGGTCTGGCTGAGCACCGAGGGGGAGGTGCTGCACCTCTCGCCGGCCGAGGCCGCGGCGCGGGCGCGGGCCGAGGCGCCCCTGCTGTGCCACGCGCGGGCCAGCGCCCGGCGCCTGGCTGCGGCCCCCTTCGAGGCCTTCGACCTGCTCGAGCTTTTCGCCTTCGTGCGCCCGGCCGTCTTCTGCACCCCGACGCCCCGGGGCCTGGCCGCGGCGCTCGGCCTGCCCGAGCCGGCGGACCTGGCCGCCGCCGTCTCCAGCCTGCGCACGGCCGCCCGGACCCTGCTGAGCGAACTCACCGCGGGCCGTGACTGGGACCGGGACGCCGCCGCCATCGCCCGGGTCATGGAACGGGGCGGCTGGCCCTGGGGTCCCTTCGTCCTGGACGCGCTCGGCGCCCCGGTACCGGCCCCGGACAAGGGGCGCGCGCGGCGGCGCGGCGGGCTGGCGGTCTGGGAGCGCCTGGCGGCCTGGAGCGATCAGGCCCCCGCCGCCCCGCCGGGACAGGAGCCGGTCAGCGCGGGCGAGGCCCGGGCGCGCCTGGCGGAGCTGTTGGGCAACGAGGCCGAACCCCGGCCGCAGCAGGCCGACTACGCCTCCGCCGTCAGTCAGGCTTTTGCCCCAAGGGAACGCGCCGGCGAGCCGCGCCTGGTGCTGGCCGAGGCCGGCACGGGCATCGGCAAGACGCTGGCCTACCTGGCGCCGGCCAGCCTCTGGGCCGAGAAGAACCACGGGCCGGTCTGGATCTCCACCTTCACGCGCAACCTGCAGCACCAGATCGACGGCGAGCTGGACAAGCTCTGCCCCACGCCCAGGGAGAAGGCCAAGCGCGTCGTGGTGCGCAAGGGGCGGGAAAACTACCTCTGCCTGCTGAACCTGGAAGAGGCCGTGGACGGGCTGAGCGCGCGCCCGGGCGATGCGCTGGCCGTCGGCCTCATGGCGCGCTGGACCGCGCGCACGCGCGACGGCGACATGGTGGGCGGCGACTTCCCCGGCTGGCTGCCCGATCTGGTAGGGCGCGGGCGCAGCCTGGGCCTGACCGACCGGCGCGGCGAGTGCATCTATTCCGCCTGCCCGCACTATGGCCGCTGCTTCATCGAGCGTGGCATCCGGCGCGCGCGCCACGCCGACCTCGTGGTCGCCAACCACGCGCTGGTCATGATCCAGGCGGCGTTGGGCACGTCCGAGGAGGGCCAGCTCCCGACGCGCTATGTCTTCGACGAGGGGCACCACCTGTTCAGCGCCGCCGACAGCGCCTTCGCCGCCCATCTCTCGGGCCAGGAGACCTATGCGCTCAGGCGCTGGCTTCTGGGCGCGGAGGCACGCACGCGCCGCGGCGGCCGCAACCGGGGCCTGCAGCGCCGCGTCGAGGACCTGGTCTTCGGCGACCCGGAGATGCAGGCGCTGCTCGACAAGACCCTGCGCGCGGCGCGCGGCCTGCCGGGCGAGGGCTGGCAGCAGCGCCTGGCCGGGGACGCGCCGCAGGGCCCTTGCGAGACGTTTCTCCACCTGCTGCGGGCACAGGTCTACGCCCGCGCGCCCAACGCCCAGAGCCCCTACGGCCTGGAGGTGGACGCCCGGCCCGTGGAGGGCGAGTTGCTGGAGGCGGCGGCCAAGCTGGCGCTGGCGCTCAATCGCCTGCTGGAGCCGCTGAACGCCCTGCGCAAGGGCCTGGCCGCGCGCCTGGACGAGGAGGCCGAGTCGCTCGAAAGCGAGACGCGGCGGCGCATCGAGGCGACCTGCCGCGGCATCGAGCGCCGCGCCACCCTGCAGCTCAAGGCCTGGCGCGCCATGCTGGACTCGCTGCCCCACGACGCGCCGCCGGAATTCGTGGACTGGCTGGCGGTGGAGCGCAGCGACGGGCGCGATCTCGACGTCGGCCTCTACCGCCACTGGATCGACCCCATGATCCCCTTCGCCGAGACCCTGCTCGCCGAGGCCCACGGCGCGGTCATCACCTCGGCCACGCTGACCGACGGCAGCGGCGATGCGGAGGCCGACTGGGAAGCGGCCGAGCGGCGCAGCGGCGCGGCGCACCTGCCCAACCCGGCGATCCGGGCCGGCCTGCTCTCGCCCTTCGACTACCCAGAGCAGACCCGGGTCTTCGTCGTCAACGACGTGCGCAAGGACGAGATGGACCAGGTGGCCGCGGCCTATCGCGAGCTGTTCCTGGCCGCCGGCGGCGGGGCGCTCGGCCTCTTTACCGCCATCGCCCGCCTGCGCGCCGTGCACGGGCGCATGGGCGCGGCGCTGGAGCGTGCCGGGCTGTCGCTCTACGCCCAGCACGTGGACGGCATGGACACGGCAACGCTGGTGGACATCTTCCGCGCCGAGGCGGACTCCTGCCTGCTGGGCACCGACGCGGTGCGCGACGGGGTGGACGTGCCGGGCCGGGCGCTCCGGCTCATCGTCTTCGACCGCGTGCCCTGGGCGCGCCCCGACATCCGCCACCGCGTGCGCCGCGCCGCCTTCGGCGGGCGCCACTACGACGACCAGATCACGCGCCTGCGCCTGAAGCAGGCCTATGGCCGCCTGATCCGCCGCGCCGACGACCGCGGCGTCTTCGTCCTGCTCGACCCCATGATGCCGAGCCGCCTCTCCGGCGCCTTTCCCGACGGCGTCGAGGTGCGCCGCGCAGGGTTGGCGGAGGTGGTGCGGGAGGTCGGGGGGTTTTTGGGAACTTTCTGAGCAACTTCCACACGCCAGGGGATTGAATCCGGCCCAGGCGGGGCGCAGATTGGGCCTAGCGGAAGACCCAAGCCAGGAGGGCGCTTATGGGCAGGTTCGACCAGAAGATGCGCGAGGTAGAGCGCTCGATCGCCAAGCTGACCGGCAACAGGGCCCAGGCCGCCAAGTTCCGTAAGAACTTGGAAAAGAAAATCCAGCAGACGGCCGTAAAGGCGCTGCCTAAGATCGTCCAAAACCTCGTCAAGTCAGGCCGCGCCGGCTGGGCCAACGATCCCGGTAAAAGTGGCTCCGTGCTGGTCGAGCGCTACACGGGGTGCATTCTCCAGGATCCGCAAGGAAAGGATATCCACCGGAATGAGCCGGTTACCCATCCGATGACGCCGGGCATCAACGAAGGGGCGTTCATCCAGCATCTCAAGGATGCAGATAACGAGCTTTTCGTCCCGTATATGTATCTCGACAAGAAAGGCTATGTGACTGTGGGGATTGGCACACTCTTGGAAAATTCACAGGAGGCCGAGGGATTGCCCTTTGTCGAACGCGGCACGAATAAGTCCGCGCATAAGAACCACATCATCAACGCTTTCAACAAAGTGAAAAACTCGGGCCTGGCCGGTAGCCGGCATACCGTATTTGAGCCGCTGACTTCGATTGAAATCTCGGAAGCCGACGCCATCGCCAAAGCATGGGGAGACGCGCGAGTCTTCATTGAAGAACTCAAAAAGCAAGATTTCTTTCGCGAGTTCGACACATTTCCAGTGACGGCTAAGATGGGCCTGCTCGATATGATTTACACGCTCGGACTGCCAAATCTACTGACAATATTTAAAGTGTTTAACCCAACGGTACGCCGGAGAGACTGGCGGATAGCGGCAAACGAATCGAGTCGCTCGACAGTCTCAGCTTCCCGTAACCAAATTGTCCGTCAGTGGTTCGAGCAGGCCGCGAAGCAGGAGCCCTTCTTTATCGACCCAGCCTGCCGGCCGAAGAAGATCAAGATTCAATTGCAGTGAATGAGCTCCCGTTTCGGCCTAGTCCGAATCATTGTCATCCGCTGGCCTGCCATATTTTCCCGGCTCGCGGCAGGAATAGGGCGCCACCTCGATCATACGCAGCGGAGCGCCCGTCGCCTCGCGGGTTACGAGACATAGATCGCTGATTTTAGGCCGATACCTTGACCGCCTAGTCCCAGCCGAAAACAGCAAGTCCTCGATGCCGTCGCCGGTGAAATCACCGCGCGCCTCGACCCTTAGCAACACCCGCCCCTTATCGGCCCAAATATCCGCATCGCCGCTCGCGGCACGAATCAGATCGACGACGAGGAGCTTTCCCAGCCCCCTGGTCAGAAGCATCTCGCCGTTCCGAGACGAAACCCCGCCCCCGACAACGAGCCCCAACGCCCGGAGCAAATCGCGGCTGCTCTCCTGGCTAATGACGAAGTCTCTCAAGAAACTTTCGCGTGACGGCTGGGCCGTTCCGAACAGCGCGACGGTCCGGCAATCGAGCAGATAATTCGATTGCAACACGTGATGCCAACCCGGGCGAACGCCATAGCCCGCTTGAGTCAGCGCCTCCAGTTCGTCACAAGTCCTCGCCTCCGCTTCGGTGTAGCTGTCGATTGGTCCCTTGATTAGCCGCAGCCCATGATCGAAACCGGCCCATATGTCGCGCCTCAGCCAGGCACCAATTTCGTCCAAGCTTCGGATGCCGTAACCAGGAGACCACCACACGGGATAGGGTGGGGTATCCCCTATTGCCGTTGAGCCTGGCTGCGGCGGCCCCGGGGAACCACCTATGTCGGCGGGTGAGGGCGGCGGCGAGGAGTCCCGATACGCGGCGATGTCGGGCGGAAAGGGATGACAATTATAATCGGGGCACAGCTCCCGCTCGGCATCGATCACGCGCAAGACGGCGCCGGGCGCATCCCGGGTCATGAGATAGAGACTGGAAGCGCCATAGGTGCCTTCGGTTGCACCGCCGTTTGCCAGCAGCAGCATGTCGTCCACACCGTCCGCGGTGAAATCGCCGCGCCCCACGATGGTAAGGATCACCATCGAGCCGGTAGTCCAAACGAGCATTTCGTCGCTGCTCCTTACGTCAACAACCAGAGGCGTTTCGAATTTGGTGAACGGAATGCCGCGCTCGTTGGCCTCGACCGCGTAGCAGACGAACTCGCAGGAGGCATAGAGATTCACCTGGGCGGGCAGATAGTCGAGCGCCCCCGCATTCATCCTGAGAGCACGCAGGTAGCTCACACGCGCCGGCTTGGCCTGTCCGAGCAAGGCGATGGCCCGGCAATAGGCTAAATTGAGCAGTTGCACCTTGATGTTTGGATTGCCAAGGCCTTGATAGCCGGCCTCGCTCAATTTGAGGAGAGAGTCGCAGTCGCGTGCCTGCGCTTGTTGGCCGTCCGGACCACCGCCGACATAAAGTTCCATACCCTCGGTGGAGTCCGGCCACAAATCGCGCCGCAGCCGCGCCTCAACCCGATCGAGACTTTCCAACTCCAACTCATCCGACCACCAGACGGGATAGGGGCCGTCCCCTGCCGCGCGCACTGGGGTGGCCGCGACGGGGACCAGCGCCAGCGCGACGCACGCCGTCACGAAGAGTGCCGCCCGGACCGCCATGGGTTAGTCCCCCGCCGTTTCAACCCGTGGGGGAATCTGCCCGGGCAAAGTGGCGCGATTGTGGCGCGCCTCCTTTCCAAATACGGCCGGCCCTCATACTTCGTCCCTCGTCCTTCGACAAGCTCAGGATGAGGAAGCTCGGGATGAGGGCCTCATCTTGAGCCTGTCGAAAGACGAGGCCCGGACCTAGTGCCCCTTAGCAAGCACAAAGAAAAAGGGCCGCGGCGATGAACCGCGGCCCTGCAAGGGCAGAATTCGTGTTTGTTCGGAGCCTTAGAAGCCCATGCCGCCCATGTCGGGGGCCGGCGGCATGGCCGAATCCTTCTTCTCGGGCTTCTCCGCGACCATGGCCTCGGTGGTGATCAAGAGGCCCGCGACCGACGCCGCGTCCTGCAGCGCGATACGCACCACCTTGGTCGGGTCGATGATCCCGGCCTTGAACATGTCGACGTACTTGCCCTCTTGGGCGTCGAAGCCCTTGTTGAGATCCTTGGACTCGAGCAGCTTGCCGACTACGACCGAGCCTTCGACGCCGGCGTTCTCGGCGATCTGCCGCACCGGAGCCTGAAGCGCGCGGCGCACGATTTCGACGCCAACCTTCTGGTCGTTGTTGTCCGGCTCCAGCTTCTTGAGCGCCTTGGCCGCGTTGAGCAGTGCCACGCCGCCGCCGATCACGACGCCTTCCTCGACCGCGGCGCGGGTCGCGTTCATCGCGTCCTCGACCCGGTCCTTGCGGTCCTTGACCTCGATCTCGGTCGCGCCGCCGACCCGGATCACCGCGACGCCGCCGGCCAGCTTGGCCAGACGTTCTTGCAGCTTCTCCCGGTCGTAATCCGAGGACGTCTCGTCGATCTGCGCCCGGATCTGTCCGCAGCGGCCCTCGATCTCCTTCTTCTTGCCGGCGCCGTCGATGATCGTGGTCTC
>JAZGBC010000074.1:0-19633 GCA_036444495.1 Kiloniellales bacterium | reverse complement strand
AGTTGAGCTTCGGCGGGCCGCCGGAGCCGCCGGCGGGCATATAATTCCCCCGAATCCAGGTGTTGACCCGCTTACAGGCGGTCCCTACCTAGGAGTCCGCTGCCTTCTACCTCGCGACGAAGAGATGAACTTCATGGCCGCCGCGCCCGACACCAAGCCCGAATTCTCCCGCCTCCTGCCGCTCGAGCGGCTCGGCGAGGCGGGCATATCCGAGCGCATCGCCGCCGGCCCGGAGGAACGGGCTGCCCTGGCCCGGCGCTTCGGGCTGCTCGCTCTGGACCGCCTGGAGGCGGATCTGCGCCTGACTCGCGGCGAGGAGGGGCTGGTGCGTGTTAGCGGCCGCCTCGAGGCCGAGGTGAGCCAGGCCTGTATCGTCAGCCTGGAGCCGGTCCACAGCCGCCTGGAACAGACCTTTACCTCGCTCTACAGCGAGGCGCCGCCCGGCGACGAGGGGCGGGAGTTGGTCATCGATCCCCATGCCGAGGAGCCGCCCGAGTCGGCCGGTCCGGCGGGTATCGATCTGGGCGAGGCGGTGGTCCAGCAGTTCGCCTTGGCGCTGGAGCCCTACCCGCGGGCACCCGGCGCCGAAACGGCCGAATCCTCCGTGGACGAGGCCGGCGCCGGGCCGGCCAAGGAAAATCCCTTCGTGGTGCTGAAAAGCCTGACGGAAAGGGACTGAGCGACAAGCGCCTTAGTGGGTTTCCGTTGCCGCTCGGGCTTGCCGAAGAAGCCGAATTTGGCTAAGAAACGCCCCAATGAGAGCCCCTTTCCTGGAATCGAGAGTCGACGAGTATGGCGGTACCGAAGAGAAAAGTTACCAAATCGCGCCGGAATAAGCGGCGGGCCCACGACGCCCTGCCGGCGGGCAGTTATCATGAGTGCCCAAACTGTGGCGAGTTGAAGCGCCCGCATCACCTTTGCGATGCTTGCGGGTACTATGACGGCCGCAAGGTTGTCGAGCTGGAGGGGGTCTGATCCCCGATTCGGTATTCTGCCGGCCTTCTGTCACAATGCCGGTCTTCTGATAGCTGGTTAGCGAGGATGAGGTGAGTGATCGCCTGACCATAGCCCTTGATGCCATGGGTGGCGACGCCGCGCCGCGGATGGTGGTGAGCGGCGCCAACATCGCGCGCCGGCGCTATCCGCAGATCGAGTACATCATGTTCGGCCGTGAGGCGGAGGTCCTGCCGCTGCTCAACCGGATGAAGAAGCTGAAGGCGGTCACGACCTTCGTCCACACCGACGATGTCGTGGCCTCCGAGGAAAAGGCGTCGGTGGCCCTGCGCAGCGGGCGGAACTCCAGCATGCGCCTGGCCATAAACGCGGTGCGGGATGGCAGGGCCCAGGGGATCGTCTCTGCTGGCAACACGGGCGCTTTGATGGCCATGGCCAAGTTCGTGTTCAAGACGCTGCCGGGCGTGGGCAGGCCGGCGATCGCGGCCTTCTTCCCGACCTTGCGCGGGGAATCCCTGTTGCTCGATCTAGGCGCCAACGTCGTTTGCGATGCGCGCAACCTCGTGGACTTCACGATCATGGGCAACGCCTTCGCCCGCTCCGTGCTCGGCGTGCTGCATCCTACCTATGGACTGCTCAACGTGGGATCGGAGGAGCAGAAGGGCCATGAGTCCCTGCACGAGGCCAGCGCCATTCTGCGCGGGACCCAACTGCCGGGCGAGTTCGTCGGTTTCGTCGAGGGCGACGATATCGCCAAGGGCACGGTCGATGTGGTCGTTACCGACGGCTTCACGGGCAACGTCGCGCTCAAGACCGCCGAAGGGACCGCCAAGCTGGTCAACGAGTATATGCGCCACACCTTCAAGAGTTCGATCATGGCCGGGCTCGGCTATCTCCTGGCCCGGCCCGCGTTGCGCAAGCTGCGCGGCCGGCTCGACCCGCGCCGTTACAATGGAGCCATATTCCTGGGCCTTAACGGAATCGCCGTGAAGAGCCACGGTGGGACCGATGCGTTGGGCTTTGCCCACGCGATCGACGTGGCCGTGGACATGGAAAAGTACGGGATCATCGAAAAAACCCGCGCCGATTTCGCGGCCATCACCGAGCAGCCGCTCGACGCCCGAGTGGCCGCCGGCTGATGCTTTGGCGTTCCCAGGTTGCGGGCTGTGGGTCGTACCTGCCGGCCCGGGTGCTGACGAACGCCCAGCTTGCGGAAACCGTTGGCACCTCCGACGAGTGGATCGTTCAGCGTACCGGTATCCGGGAGCGGCGGATCGCCGCAGAAGGCGAATGCACCTCCGATCTGGGCGTCAAGGCGGCCGAGGCGGCGCTCGCCATGGCCGGCCTGCGCGGGGATGATCTCGACCTCATCGTCTGCGCCACCTCCACCCCGGACGAGACCTTTCCGGCCACGGCCACGCAAATTCAGGCGCGGCTCGGCATGACCAGGGGCGCGGCCTTCGACGTGCAGGCCGTTTGCACCGGATTTATCTATGGCCTCGCGGTGGCCGATAATTTCGTTCGCCTGGGACAGGTCCGGAACGCCCTGGTCATTGGCGCGGAAACCTTCTCCCGCATCCTCGACTGGGAAGACCGTTCGACCTGCGTGCTTTTCGGCGACGGCGCGGGCGCGGTGGTGCTGCGCGCCGAGAACGGCATGGCCGGGCCCGAGGATCGGGGCGTGCTTTCAACCCATATCTATTCCGATGGCCGGTACCACGACGCGCTCTATGTCGATGGCGGGCCCTCCTCGACCAAGACGGTGGGGCACGTGCGCATGGAGGGCAAGGAGGTGTTCCGCCATGCGGTGGTGCGTATGGCCGAGGCGATCGACGCGGCGCTCGAGGCCAATGGGCTCACCCCGGGCGACATCGACTGGCTGGTGCCTCATCAGGCCAATCTGCGCATCATCGAGGCCATGGCCCGGCGTCTCAACCTGCCCCAGGACCGGGTTGTCATCACGGTCGATCGCCACGCCAATACCTCGGCGGCCTCCATCCCCCTCGCGCTCTCCGAGGCCATCGGCGACAAGCGCATTCAACCCGGGGATCTCGTCCTTCTCGAGGGGATGGGCGCGGGCTTTACCTGGGGATCCGCCCTGGTGCGCTGGTAAGGGCGCGCCTTTCACCCCTTCTAGACTTGGCGAGCAAGAAAACGGCTCACAGCCCTACGGGTGCACGATGTTTGACCGTCCGCCGGGCATAGGGTAACGTTTTTCAAAATATAACGATAAACGCGACAGGGAGACTTCCATGGCCGCTCGAACGATGACGCGCGCGGACCTAAGCGAGGCCGTGTATCAGGAGGTCGGCCTTTCCCGGAACGAGTCCGCCGATCTCGTCGAGTCCGTGCTCAACGAGATTTCCGAAGCACTCATACGGGGCGAGATGGTCAAGCTCTCGTCCTTCGGGAGCTTCGCGGTCCGCCAGAAGGGTCAGCGCATAGGGCGCAATCCGAAGACCGGAGAAGAAGTGCCGATCCTTCCGCGGCGGGTTTTGGTGTTTCGCGCCTCTCACGTCTTGAAGAACCGAATCAACGACTCTTTGTCTGGGCCGAGTAATGATTAGGAACCGTCGGACCGGATGAGGATGGCTGTCTTGGAGACTTGACCTGATGCCAGCCACTCGAACGGGAGTTAAATCCGCAGCTGCCTTTCGCACCATAAGCGAAGTCTCCCAGGAGTTGGAGGTACCTCAGCACGTTCTTCGCTTCTGGGAATCGAAATTCACGCCGGTCAAGCCGCTCAAGCGCGGGGGTGGGCGGCGTTATTACCGGCCGGAGGATATCGACCTCCTGCGGCGTATCCGCAATCTCCTCTATACCGAAGGCTATACCATCAAGGGGGTGCAGCGCCTTTTGCGCGAAGGGCACGGCAGGATCGATCCGGTCCCGGCGCCCCCCGCCTCGGACCGGGAGGTGCTGGAGACCGTCCTCGGCGAGCTGGTTGAAACGCGGGAGCTGTTGCGCAAAAAACGGCCTTGAGGCGGGGCGGGAAAAGCATCCCGAACCGGTCAAGGTAGAGCAGGCCCGGCTGTGCCAAGGCGCCGGCGGGCAGGCGCGGGCGCGTTGCCTCGGCCTCCGCCCGGCGCTATATAGGGCCCGTGACGGAGCGTAGCGCAGCCTGGTAGCGCACCACACTGGGGGTGTGGGGGTCGCAGGTTCAAATCCTGCCGCTCCGACCATCTTGTACTTCGCGTCCGGACGCCGCCCTTTTGGGGTGGCGGCCTGTTTTCGGGCCGCCGAGCTTGATCTGAATCAAGGCGACCGGGCCGGCTTCCACCTCTAATCCGGTTATGAGCAACCGCTTGCTGGCCAAGTACGACCAACGGGTCCCGCGCTACACCAGCTATCCCACGGCCCCCCAGTTTCACGCCGGGGTGGATGCGGGCAGCTATCGGGCCTGGCTGAGCGGGCTCGATCGCGCGCTGCCGCTGTCGCTCTACCTGCACATCCCCTTCTGCGACAGCCTCTGCTGGTTCTGCGGTTGCCACACCAAGGTCGTGCGCCGTTACGATCCCGTGGCCGCCTATTTCGACGTCTTGTTGCGCGAGATCGACCTGGTTGCGGAGCTGCTGGGGCCGGGGCGGCGGGTCTGCCACATCCACCTGGGCGGGGGCACGCCGACCATCCTCGAGCCCGCCGACATGGCCCGGCTCTTCGCCCGTCTGCGCGCGCGCTTCGATGTAGAGCCCGACGCCGACATCGCGATCGAGAACGACCCGCGCGAATTCAATCCCGATCTGGTTCGGGTCATGGCCGAGGCCGGCGTCACCCGGGCGAGTCTCGGCCTGCAGGACATCAATCTCCAGGTCCAGCAGGCGGTCAACCGGGTGCAGTCGCTGGACGAAACCAGGCGCGTGGCGGACGCCCTGCGCGAAGCCGGCATTTCCTCGATCAACATCGACCTGATGTACGGCCTGCCGCATCAAACCCTCGGACGCGTGCTCAGGACGATCGACGCGGCGCTGGAGCTCAAGCCGGAGCGCATCTGCCTGTTCGGCTATGCCCATGTGCCCTGGATGAAGAAACACCAACGGCTGATCGACGAGGCCGCCCTGCCCGATGCGGAGGAACGCTTCGCGCAGTACATGGGGGTGGCCAAATACCTGCAACACGCGGGCTACGATTGGATCGGGCTCGACCACTTCGCGCTGCCCGGCGACGCGCTCTCCCGGGCCGCCCGTGACGGAACCCTGCACCGCAATTTTCAGGGCTACACCACCGATTCCGCGCAGCTGCGCCTCGGCTTCGGCCCCTCGGCCATCGGCATGTTGCCCGAGGGCTTCGTGCAGAACGAAGTGACCCTGCACGGCTACCGCGAGGCGGTGCAGGCGGGTGAGTTGCCGATCGCACGTGGCCTGGAGCTGAAAGACGACGACCGCCTGCGCGCGGCCGTGATCGAACGGCTGATGTGCTTCCTGCGGGTCGATCTGGCAGAGGTCTGCCGGGCGCACGGCCAGGAGGCCGGCGCCTTCGCTGACGAGATGGAGGCGCTTCTTCCCTTGCAGGCCGACGGCCTGGTTCGCGTGACGGGGAGCAAGCTAAAGGTCACCGCCAAGGGCCGGCCCTTCCTGCGCCGGGTCTGCGCCGTCTTCGACCGCTACCTGGAACCTGCGGAAACCCGTCACGCCCAAGTGGTTTAGAGCGAGGCGGTCTCCGGGTTCTTCCCGGCGACTCTTGAAATCGCGTCAGTTCTTGGCGACGCGGTCGCGCGCCCAGGCCGAGATCACCTCGGCGACGATCACCAAGAAGATGATGGAGAGCAGGATCGCCGCCACGCGCTCGGTTTCCAGTTGCTGTACGTTGCGCTTCAGGTACCAGCCCATGCCGCCGGCACCGAAGAAGCCGACCACCGTGGCGGCGCGGAAAGCCACGTCCCAAGTGTAGATCGCGATGCCGGTCCAGGCGACGCGCACCTGAGGAAGAACCGCGTAGAGCATGACCTGGAACTCGTTGGCCCCGCTCGCCCGAACCGCCTCGACCTGGCCCCGGTCGATCGCCTCGACCTCCTCGGCGAGCAGCTTGCCCGCAAAGCCGACGCTGAACAGCGTGAGCGCGAGCACGCCCGGCAGCACGCCGAAACCCAAGATGGTGACGAAGAGGATCGCCCAGATCATCTCATGCACCGAGCGGCAGCCCATGATGGCAAGGCGCGCGAGCGGAAAGACGAAGCGCTTGCTGGGCGTCATGTTGAACGCGGCGAACCAGGCGAGCGGGGCGGAGATCAGGAGGCCGAAGAGCGCACCCAGGAAGGCCATCTGAATGGTCTCGAGGACATAACCCAGATAGCGGCCGTCGAGAACGTAGGGAATGTCCGGCGGGTAGTAGCGGTTCACCATGAGGTCACCGACCCGCCCGAACATGGCCAGGAACCGATCCCAGTGGATGTTCAGGTAATCGGTCGAATAGGTCAGGAACATCAGAACGGCAAGGAGCACGCCGTACCTGATCAGCGACTGAGGATATTTGAACCGGCTCCAGCGTCGCGGGGCCGTGCTCGCCGGGGCCGTCCGTGCATCGATGCCGCTCATGGGGCTTAGCCGCTCCTCGATCGGTCCAGCATTCTAAATAACCGCCTTGCGCCCGTAGTAGGACACCACCTCGCCGATGACGATGAGCGATAGGATAGCGAGAATGACCGTGGTGACGCCGGGGTAGTTGTACATCACCATCTGGCGGTGGAAGGCGAGTCCCAGGCCGCCCGCGCCGACCAATCCCATGATCGCGGAGCGGCGAATGTTGATGTCCCACTCAAAGATGATCGTGCCCAGGAAGACCGGCAGGATCTGCGGCAGGATTCCATACAGCACGATCTGGAAACGGTTGCCGCCGACCGCCCGGATCGCCTCGATAACCTTCGGGTCCACGTCCTCGATGGCTTCGGCGGTCATCTTGGAGATGAAGCCGATCGAGCGGAGTGCAAGCGCGAGGATTCCCGGCAAGGCGCCGAGCCCCACGGCGGACACGAAGATCAGCGCCCAGACGATCTCGTGCACGGAGCGGCTGATGGTCATCAGCGCGCGGGCGATGGGGTAGGCGATCGGTGCGAAGGGCGCGATGTTGCGCGCCCCCAGCCAGGCCACCGGCACCGACATGCACATGCCGAGCAGCGTGCCAAGGCAGGCGACCATGAAGGTCTCGAGCGTCGGCCCGAGCAGATGGGGCACAAGTTCGAAATCGACCGCCGCGAAGCGCCCGACAGAGCGCGCAATAGCGGACAGGCCGCCGATGCGCTCCCAGTCGGTGTCCACGACGATGGTGCCATGCACGCTCCAGACGACGAGCCCGAAGACACCCAGATAGATCAGATAGCGTCCGGTCTTGCCCTTGAGCCGGGCCGCGGATAGCCGCGCGGCGCGCTCCTGGAGGCTGCCCGCGCGGGCGGCCGCCGGCACGCTTGCTTGCGCGGCGGCAGGTATCACAACACTTCCATGGCGTAGATCTCGTCGAGGACCTTGCGGTCGGCCTCCTCGGCCGTGCCCTCGAACTTCTTCACGCCATCCTGCAGGCCGATGACCCGGTTGCAGTACTCCAAGGCGAGCTGGACGTCGTGGATGTTACACAGCGTCGGGACCTTGAATTCCTGAGCCATCTGTTTGATCAGGCCCATGACGTCGCGGGCGATCTTGGGATCGAGGCTGGAGGTCGGCTCGTCGACCAGCAGGAGCTTCGGGTTCTGCATCAAGGCGCGCGCGATGCCGACGCGCTGGCGCTGCCCGCCGCTCAACTGGTCGGCCCGTTTGTCGACATGCTCGCTCAGACCGACCTTGTCGAGCAACTCAAGCGCCCGCTCGATGTCACTACGCGGGAACACCCGGAACAGGCTGCGCAGGTTTCCGGTGTAGCCCAGGCGCCCGGAGAGCACGTTGTCCATCACCGACATGCGGTCGACCAGGTTGAATTCCTGGAAGATCATGCCCATGTTCCGCCGCGCCGCGCGCAGCTTCCGCTGGCGTAGCTTGGTGATGTCGGTGCCGTTCAGGAAAATCTCGCCCGAGGTCGGCTCCACCAACCGGTTGATGCAGCGGATCAGCGTCGATTTGCCGGCGCCACTCGGCCCGATGATCGCGAGGAAATCGTTCTCCTCGACCGAGAAGTTGATGTCCTTCAGGACATCCTCGCTCGCCCCGCGGTAGCGCGCCCGCAGGCTCTTCACTTGCAACACAATCATGTTCGGGCCGTTCCCCAAGGCTCTCGTTTCACGGCCACCCGTGCCCGAGGCCGGGACGGCCCGCGAGGCCGTCCCGGATCGCGTGCTACAAGCTTAGTTCTTTTTCTTCCTGGCGTCCTTGGCCTTCTTGAGGTCGCGGATGATGTCGTAGTCCGACGAGGTCATCTTGACGAACTTGTTGGACTTGACGTTGTCCAGGAAGCTCTTGGTCTTCTCCTGGGTGTGCAGCGTGAGGAAGGTGTCCGCGATGTTCTTGCGAAGGTCTTCGCACAGGCTCATCCGGTAGGTGAAGGGGTCCTGCGGAATCGCCGCCGAGGACCACAGCACGTTGAAGTCTTCCAGCTTGACCAGGCCCCGGTCGATCACGTTGTCGAAGCGGTGGGTCGCGACGAAGGCCGCGTCGACCCGACCCTCGTAGACCGCCAGCGTCGAAAGGTCGTGGCCGCCGGTGTAGACGACCTTACCGAAATAGTCCTCGAGGTCCTGGTTGATGACCTTGGTGAAGACCACCCGCGGCAAGAGGTTGCCCGAGGTGCTGGCCGGGTCGGTCAGGCCGATAACCGCGCCCTTCAGCGACTCGATGGTCGTGAACTTGCTGCCCTTCTTGCTGACCAGCGCGGCCTTGTAGCCCGGCCCCTCTTCCTGGAGGTGTCCCGGGCGCTTGGCGTAGGTCGCGAAGACCTCGATGTTCGGGTCCTTGGAGTTGGCGATCACATATGAATAGGGCCCGTGCACCGCGACGTCGACCCAGCCGCCCAGCATGGCCTCGACGACCGAGGCATACGAGGTCGGCATGTAGAACTCGATCTTCTTGCCGGTCTTCTCGGCGAGGTAGTCGACCACCGGCTTGTAGAGAGTCAGCTCCTGGATGGTCTCCTCGGTCGGTATGATCGAGAAGGTGAGCACGTCGGGATCTTCGCACTGCCCAGCGGCCAGGGCCGGCTGGCTCGCGGAGACGCCGAGCAGGACGGCGAGGCCGAAGGCCGCCGCCATGCCGGCCAGCAGTCCGCGCTTCTTCTCCCGTATGATCGTATGCTGCGTTGTCTTCGAATACATTTTTCATTCTCCTCCCTAATTGACGCTTGTTGCCTCAAGCGGCCGGGCCTCTGCCACGGCCGCCAATTTATCACGGCTGGCCTCGAATCGCTCCCGGTTTCCAATGAAGTTTCTGCCCCGGTCACCGGCGAACGCGAGATTGACGAGGTCCTGCCATTCCTCTTCCGTGACGCCATGGTCCGCGGCCTTCACGGACACGCCCAGGCCGGTCAGGAAGCCGGTCAGATCATCGGCGCCGGCCTGAAGATCGGCCCCGAAAATTGCCTGCAGCGCCCGGTCGCAATCCCCATCCACCCCGATCGCCGCGCGCATCACCAGGGGCAGGCTGAAGGAGCAGGCGATGCCATGCGGCACGCCGTGGCGCAGGGTGATCGCGTAGGACAGCGCGTGCGCCAGCGCGGTCTTGGTGTTGGAGAAGGCCAGCCCGGCCATAAGGGCCGCCCGCGCCACGCGGGTGCGCAAATCGATGTTTCCCGGATCCTCGACGACCTTTGGCAGGCTGTCCAAAATGTCGCGCGCCGCGCTGACCGCAAGGGCGCGCGAGACCGGGTTGGCGTTCACGTTCCACAGGCTCTCCAGCGCATGCGAGAGCGCATCCAGCCCGGTGCTGATGGTGAGCGCCCGGGGCAGCCCCAGATGCAACTCCGGGTCCACGACCGCCTTTTCGGGATAGAGGCCGGGCAGGGCGAGCGAGTATTTCTTGCCGGCCTTGGCGTCCCACAGGGCCGCTGAGCAAGTTACCTCGCTGCCGGTTCCCGCAGTGGTCGGAATGGCGATGATGGGCAGGGCGCTCAAGTCCCTGGCCCCTTCGCCGGTTTCCAGGTAGCGCCGGACCCGGGCGAAGTCGCCATTGGAGGCCGCCAACACCTTTGCCGCGTCGATCACCGAGCCGCCGCCGAGCGCCACGATGACCTGCGGAGGCTCCGCTGCCTCGGCGAAGCGGGCGCAAGAGTCGCCGAGCCCCGCAAAATCCGGGTTCGGCCTGATGTCGTCGACTGTGATCGCAGGCGCGCCCGCGAGGTCGGCCAGGCGCCCGGCCAGCTCGGCGAACATCGGCTCGCCGTAAGTGACCAAGCCGTAGGATCGGCCACCAAGCAAGGCCGGCACGCGGGCAAGCGAGCCGGCGCCGAAGCTGATATCAACAGGATTGCAATAAGCCCACATGGGATCCACGCCTAGACGCCCCGGTTCCCCGTTGATTTAAGGTTCCACGGGCTGCATTATTGATCCAATACAAATATTCTATCCATTCCATTGGTTTTATAGATGATATATACGCAACTCAGGTCGTTCCACGCGGTCGCCGCCGAAGGCGGATTCACGGCCGCCTCCAAGGTCCTCAACGTGGGCCAGCCCACAATTACCAGCCAAGTCAAGGCGTTGGAGCGCTATTTCAACGTGGAGCTGTTCCACCGCCGTGGGCGCCGGGTAGAGTTGAGCGACGCGGGCCATGCACTTTTCGCGGTGACGCGCCGGATCATGAGCCGCGAGAAGGAGGCCGTCGACCTGCTCAACGCCTTCGGCGGCTTCCATATCGGGCACCTCAAGGTCGGTGCGGTCGGGCCCTACGATGCGACCGAGATGCTGGCGGCCTTCAACGAGCGTTATCCGGACCTCAAGGTCTCGGTGACTATGGGCAACTCCAGGGAGGTGCTGGACGCACTGTTCGACTTCAGCGCCGACGTTGCCGTGCTCGCACAGATCGAGGACGACCCCCGCCTTCTGGCGGTCCCCTACAGCCGTCATCCGGTCGTCGTATTCGTGAATACCGACCATCCCTGGGCGGAGCGGACCTCGATCCGGATCGAGGAGCTCGAGGGGCAGTCGATGGTGCTGCGTGGGGTCGGGTCGACGACCCGCCGCGCCTTCGAAGAGGTCATCGACAGGGCCGGAGTCACGATCGGCCCGGTCATGGAGATCGGCAGCCGCGAGGCGGTCTGGATGGCGGTGCGCCACGGCATCGGCATCGGCGTCGTCTCGGAGCTTGAGTTTTACACCGATCCGAACCTGCGCACGCTTGAGATCAGCGACGCCGATATCTACTACTACACCCATGTCGTCTGCTTGGCGGAACGGCGCGAATCCCACCTCATCCGCGCCTTCCTGGAGGTAGTCGAGGAGCTTCTCGTCTAGCGCGCGGCGGCGCAGGCGCGCGCGGGATGACGCCAGAGGTCAGGCGCTTTCCGGCCCTACGCCGCCTTTACCGTCCCTACGACACCGTCGCGCGGCCGGCCGGGGTGAGCTTGCAGACCAGCCAGTCGGGCTTGATCGGGTTTTCGATCCAGGGCTCGGCCCAGCCCTGGGCGATGCAGGCGCGGATCGTGCGCCGGTTGTAGGCCTGGCCCTGTCTGTCGAAGAGCGGCAGCTTGCCGCCCGCTTCGTTTAGTCCCTGCCTGAGCCAGGCCCGTTGCGCCGCGCTCGGGCGCACGGCCCGCTGCTGCCGTCCCAGGCCCTTGACGGGCCGCTCGAGGACGAGCGTGGCCGTTTCCATCTCGACCATGGTAGTCCTCCCTGATGGGCGCGCTCATGAATCGCCGGCGCGCATTGCAGGTATGTTAGAATAAATCGCCGGTGGCGTCCAAGGGTGGCGTCCAAGCGCGAGTGCGCCGGCCTGGGGATCACGCCATGAGCTACAGCCTGATCTACATCACCGCCGCCGATACGGAAGAGGCCAAGGCACTTGGCCGCGCGCTGGTGGAGGCGCGTCTGGCGGCCTGCGCCAACGTGCTGCCGGGCATCGTGCCGATCTTCCGGTGGGAGGGGGCGGTGCAGGAGGGCAGCGAAGTGGCGCTCATCGCCAAGACGCGGACGGACCTGGTGGACCGGGTCGTCGCCCTCGTCAAGGAGCGGCACTCCTACGACTGCCCCTGCGTCGTCGCGCTGCCGATCGAGAACGGCAACCCGGCCTTCCTCGACTGGATCGCCGCTGAGACGGCCGAAATCTAGAAGCGGAGGTTCGGGCGCGGCCGGCGGGGGGTCCGACCGCGCCCGTCCCCCGTCCGAGCGGCCTCCCTGTTAACTCAAGCCACTCTGCCTCAACTGCGCGCGCACCTCGTCCCGGTATTCCGGGTCCCAGACCACGCGCTCCAGGTCGAATTCCGGCTCCACCTCCAGGGGCCGCGCCTCGGGTGTCCACCGCCAGCGCCGTGCCGCGGAGAGTGGCCGAATCCTGCCAAGGGTCTTCATCGCAAATTGTCTCAACTGCACGCTTTTTCTTGCCATCGCTCAACGAGGCTAGGGGGTCAATAGGGCGGTGCGGGGGCGGGAGTTGGGCCCGGGTGGGGCCAAAGTAAGGCGATATGCGGGCAGCCCCGGCTAGAGCAATATCCGAACGCATGGAACCGGTCCGGTTCCATCCGTTTGGATAAAATTGCTCTACTTCTCAATAGGTAGAGCAGCTTTATCCGTTCAGTTGGATCACTGAAAGCGATCCCATCTGAAGGGATGCTGCTCTAGGCAGGGGGGCGCATGGCAGGCATGCGGCGGGGCGCCTTGCCCGCCTTATGGGCCGCGTGTAGACAGGAACGGCACTGTTTCAGAAGGATCGCTTGCCATGGCACTGGGCCCGTCCCGTCTGCCGCTCGTCTTCTCGTGCCTCGGCCACGCCTACATGCACCTCTTCACGGCCTTCTACTTCGTGATCGTGCTGGCGCTGGAGGAGGCGTGGACGCTGCCCTATCACGAGTTGCTCGAGCTCTGGACCCTGGGCGCGCTCCTGGTGGGTGTGGCGGCGCTGCCGGCCGGCTGGCTGGGCGACCGCTGGTCGGCCTCCGGCATGATGGTGGTGTTCTTCATCGGCCTGGGCGTCTCCGGCATCGTCTGCGGACTGGTGGACAGCAAGACCGCGCTGCTCCTTGGGCTGGCCGCGATCGGCCTCTTCGCCTCGATTTACCATCCGGTGGGCATCGCCTGGCTGGTGCGCAACGCCCAGGCCCGGGGCAAGGCGCTGGGCATCAACGGAGTCTTCGGCGGCATCGGCATCGCCGCCGCCGCCCTGGTCGCGGGCGCGCTCATCGACCTCTTCGGCTGGCGCGCCGCCTTCATCGTTCCCGGCGTGATATCCGTGGCGACCGGTCTCGTGCTTTTCGCCTGCCTGCGGCTGGGTCTCATCGTCGAGGCGGGAATCCAGCCCAGAAGCGAGGGCGGCGAGAGCCGCGGCGATATGCTGCGCGTTTACGCCATCCTTCTGCTCACCATGCTCACCATGGGCATCGTCTTCCAGGCGACCCAGACGGCCATGCCCAAGGTCTTCGACCTGCGGCTCCGGGATATCGCCGGCGATGGCGTCTTCGGCATCGGCGCGATCATCGCGCTGGTCTATGTCGCGGGCAGCCTCATGCAGCTGGTCGGCGGCTACATGGCCGACAAGTACCCCTTGAAGCCCATCTACGCCGGCGCCTTCCTGTTCCAGGTGCCGGTGCTGGCGGGGTTGGCCGCGTTCGGCGGACTGCCGCTCATCGGGCTCGCCGTGGTCGCCGTGGTGCTGACCTCCGCGCCGCTACCCGCCGAGAACATGCTGCTCGCCCGCTATACGCCGGCCCGGTACCACGGCTTGGCCTACGGCATCAAGTTCGTGCTCGCCTTCGGCACGGCGCCGCTCTCCATCATGCTGGTGTCCAGGATCCAGGAGCGTACGGGCGAGTTCCTCTGGCTGTTCCTGATTCTGGCCGCTTTCGCGGGGTTGGCCACGCTGGCCGCGTTCATGCTGCCAGGCGAGTGGCGCCGGCGCTCGGCCCCCGTGGCGGCGGAGTAGGGGCGGGCTACATGACTCATGGCGGAGTTGAAAAGCAGATTCACCACAGAGGCGCAGAGACACAGAGAACCAACAAGAGATTCACTACGAAGACTCAAAGACACGAAGGACAAGAAAAAAGATTTAAACGCGCGAAGCGCGCAAACAAATTCTTCTTCGTGCCTTGGTGTCTTAGTGGTTAAACAGCCTTTCTTCTCTGTGTCTCTCTGTCTCTGTGGTGAATCTTGAACCTCAATAATTCCTCAAGGAGGGGCCATGTCTGATAGCGCCGTCATGATCGATCGCCTCGATCACTTGGTCATCACCGTGCGCGACGTGGAGGCGACCTGCCGCTTCTTTGAAACCGTCCTCGGCATGCGCCGCGAGACGTTCGGGGAGGGCCGCGTGGCGCTCCATTTCGGCCGGCAGAAGATCAACGTGCATCCCTATCCCAGCCCCGTGGAACTCGTGGCCAAGGACCCGCGTCCCGGGACCGTTGATCTTTGTTTCATCGCCGAGACGCCGCTCGAGCGGGTCATGGCGCATCTCGCGGCCTGCGGGATCGAAATCGAGATGGGCCCCGTGGAGTGCGTGGGCGCCGAAGGGCCCATGACCTCGGTCTACTTCCGCGACCCGGACGGGAATTTGATCGAAGTGTCGAATTACGCGGCGTGTTGAGGGCCGGCCGGTGACCGGGCTATTTGGCCAGTTAGGCGTTCGCTGGCGCACGCTCGTTGCCATCATTGCGTGCCTCACGGTCTTCGACGTCACCTTGGGGCTTAGCTATCCGTTGCTGGCGCTGATCCTGGAGGCCCGCGGGGTCGATGCCGTGACCACCGGCCTCAACGCGGCCATGACGTCGGTCGGCCTGATCGTGGCCGCACCCTTCGTTCCGTCGATGGCGCGGCGCCTGGGCACGCGGCGCTTCCTGGTTGCCGGTATCGTGGTGGCCGCGGCCACGCTCGTGTTGTTCAAGGTGTTTTCCGATCTCGCCACCTGGTTCGTGTTGCGCTTCGTGTTGGGCGCCGCGATCAGCGGCCTGTACGCGGTGAGTGAGGCATGGATCAACGAACTGACCACGAATGAGACGCGCGGCCGCGTCGTCGCCATCTATTCGAGCCTTCTCTCGCTGGGCTTTGCGGCCGGGCCATTCCTGGTTGCCCAGACCGGCACCGGCGGCTGGACACCGTTCCTGATCGGCGCCGGCTTCGCGCTCGCCGGCGTGGTCCCGCTGCTTGCCGCGCGCGGAGCGGTGGGCGGGCCCAGCGACGAGGAGCACCCCTCGTTCCTGGCCTTTTTTCGGCTGGCGCCGACGCTGCTCATTGCGGTTGGAATCTTCTCCTTTTTCGACGCGGCGGTCCTGTCGCTCTTTCCGCTCTATGGCCTGCGCAAGGGGCTCGATGAGGCGACGGCGGCCAACGCGCTCGGCGTTCTCATCGCCGGGAACATCGTTCTCCAGTACCCGATCGGCTGGCTGGCGGACCATGCCCCGCGGCGCGCGGTTATGGTCGGTTGCGCGGCGCTGACCGCCCTTGGCAGCCTCTTGCTGCCCGTGGCGTTCGACTCGCTCTTCTTGTGGCCTCTGTTGTTCGTCTGGGGTTCGACCGCTTTTGGGGTCTACACCCTGGCCATGACCGAGTTGGGGGACCGCTTTAGAGGGGCGCTGCTGCTGGCCGGCTCGGCGGCGTTCGCCGCCATGTGGGGCGTCGGCGGGATCCTGGGCCCGCCGCTCGGCGGCGCCGCCATGGAGGCCTTCGGCCCGGACGGCCTGCCTCTCATGCTGTTTGTCAGTTACGCCGCGCTCGCAATCCTGGGGTTTCTGCGCCGGCGCGCGTGAAACCCCGGGAAACTGCACTTTTCAGGCGCTATCCAGTGGCGCTCACGGCTGTTCCCACAAGGGCTTGAGTCCTGCTATTCTAATCAACGAGGTTTGGTATAACGTCGTACGGAAGAGGAGGTGGCGGTGACGCTGCGGCGAATCTTTCAGACGACCCTGCTACACCCCCTGCGGCCCAATTATTCCGTCGCCGTGCTATTCGTCTGCGCCAACTTCTCCGAGCACGCGAACATCGACGCGGCGCTTGCCGCCTTCGGCATCGAGCCCATCTCGGGCGGCTCCATCTCCGAAGCGGAGCTGAAGAGGATCGTGGCCTATCTCCTGTCGGACAACTCCGACGTCTTCGAGATGACCGATTCGGCTTTCCGGCAGTTCGTCAACCGGACCGATATCAGCACCGAGTTCCTGGACCGGGTGCTCAATGAAAAAGAGTTGATCATCGAAGAGGAGCAGACGGAGCAGAAATCGCTTACCGCGCTATTGAACAACTCCTTTGGGGCGGCGCTGGGCCAATACGCCATACCCGACCGGTCCGTGTTCCACGACTCCAGCGGACTGCCCAAGATCACGCTGCTCAACGTGAACCTGCCTTACGGGATCCTGCTCTGCGGCTCCGTGCGCGGCCTCGACCGGGCGCTCCACTTCGGGCTCTACGAGAAAATCTACACCTGGCTCATGAGCCAGAAGGTCAAGCCGAGGACCGCCGCCCTGGCGGAGGCCGACGCCTAGGCCGGCGCGTCTACGTCTGCCATGACCCCGCGACTCTGGGATTCTGCCGATATTTGCCTTAACATACCGCGCCCATCGAGGAGCCCCGCATGGACCGCCGCCTAACCGCAATACTGGCCGCCGACGTTGTTGGCTATTCGCGCCTGATGGGCGCCCAGGAAGAGGCAACCCTGCGCCGTCTTGACGAGCTTCAAAAAATCGTCCAATCCCGGGTCGCAGGGGCGGCTGGGCGCGTCTTTTCACTTGCGGGCGACGGCCTCCTGGCGGAGTTCGCGAGCCCTGTGGCGGCGGTGCGCACGGCGTTTGATATTCAGCGGGACCTTGGTCAATTGAACCGCGGCGGTTCGGAGCCGCTCGAGCTTCGCATCGGCGTGCATCTCGCCGATGTCGTGGTCAAGGGCGACGACCTTCTGGGCGACGGTGTGAACATCGCCGCGCGGATCGAGGGCGCGGCGGCGCCTGGCACGGTGACGATCAGCCAGGCCATTTTCGATCAAGTCAAGCGCACGGCCAACCTGATCTTCGAGGATCTGGGCGAGCACGATCTCAAGAACATTTCGGAACCACTTCGGCTCTATCGGGTCGCCGGCGAGCAGCCAATCCACAGCTACGGGTCGTCGCCTCAGGACGGCACTCCGATCAGCGAAGGGCCGCCCGCGCCAACGGATAAACCGTCCATCGCCGTGCTGCCTTTCGTCAATATGAGCGGGGACCGGGAGCAGGATTATTTCACCGACGGCTTCTCGGAGGACCTCATTACCGAGCTGGCCCGCTTCAAGGCGCTGTTCGTGGTCTCGCGGAACGCCAGTTTCGCCTACCGGGGCCGCGACGTCGATCTGCGCCAGGTGGGCCGCGATTTGGGAGTCGCTCACTGCCTGGAGGGCAGCGTACGCAAAATAGGTAGCCGCGTCCGCATCACGGCTCAGCTGATCGACGCGGTGAGCGGCGAGCACCTTTGGGCCGACCGTTTCGACTGTAAGCTCGAAGAACTCTTTGACGTTCAGGACGAGTTGGCGAGCCACATCGTCGCCACGATTGCGGACCTCGTTGAGGCCAACGCCGGTGCGGCGGCTCGGCGCAAGCGGCCGGCTGACCTCGATGCCTATGACTGCCTGCTGCATGGTCTTGAATACCATCGCCTCGGCGGCGTCACGCGCGAACACGCGGACAAGGCGGTGGAATGGTTCGATCGCGCGATAGAGAAGGACAGCGACTACGGCCGGGCCCACGCCTGGCGGGCCTGCGCAATTGCCACCCAGGGCGATTGGGCCGACAACATCGATTGGTTCGACGACTGTATCGCCAGCGCTCAACGTGGCCTGGAGCTCGATGCTAACGAAGGCGAGGTCCATCGCATCATGGGGTCGATCAACCTGTTCCAGCGGAAATTCGACAAGGCGGCGTACCATTTCCAGCGTGGCATCGAGCTGAACCCCAATCACGCTTATATCATTGCCAAGACCGCGGAACTCCATAACTACCTCGGCGATGGCGAGAAATCTTTGGAGTTGTTGGCGCGCGCTCAACGCCTCGATCCCTTCCTGCCCGATTATTGCCGGGAGGAAACGGCTGTTGCCTATTACATTCTGGAGCGCTACGCCGAGGCCTTGGCCGCCAACGCCGAGTTGGCGCGCTTGAGCCGGCGCGCGGCGGTCTACGGCGTGGCCTCGACCACCCACTGCGATGACAGGGACACCGGCGCCGCCGTTCAGGAACTGCTGCGCATCGATCCCGGTTTCCAGATCGCGGCCTTCGTGCGCGACGAGCCGTTCAAGGATCGCGGCTATCGCGAGCGCTTGATCGCCGATCTTGCCACCGCCGATTTGCCAACGAGCTCGCGCACTTGAAGGCGATCCGATCGAGTTCTCGAAATACGGTGGGTGCCTATTCCGCCGCTTTCTTGCCCGCCGCGGCGGCTTTCAGCGCCTGATCCAGATCGGCGATGATGTCTTCTACCGTCTCCAGGCCGACCGAGATGCGCACCACGTCGGGCCCGGCGCCGGCGGCGAGCGCCTGCTCGTCGGTCAGTTGCCGGTGCGTGGTGGAGGCCGGGTGCAGGATCAGGCTGCGCGCGTCGCCCACGTTGGCCAGGTGCGAGCAGAGCTCGCAGTTCTCCACCACCTTCATGCCCATCTCGTAGCCGCCCTTGACCCCGAAGGTGAAGACCGAGCCGAAGCCGCCGTTCAGGTATTTCCTGGCGAGCGCGTGATAGGGGCTGGATTTCAGGCCGGCATAGCTGACCCAGGTCACCAGCTCGTGGGCGTCGAGGAACTCGGCCACCTTCTGGGCGTTGGCGCAGTGCCGTTCTATGCGCAGGGCGAGCGTCTCGATGCCGAGGAGCGTCTGGAAGGCGTTCATGGGCGCCATGGTCGCGCCCAGGTCGCGCAGGGAGACCGCGTGGGCGTGGGTCGTAAACGCCAGGTCGCCGAAGGTCTCGTAGAAGGTCAGGCCGTGATAGGCGGGTTCGGGCTTGGTCAGCCCGCCGAACTTGTCGTTCTTGGCCCAGTCGAAGGTGCCGCTGTCCACCACGCAGCCGCCCAGCGAGGTGCCGTTGCCCGAGAGGAACTTGGTCGTGGAATGGACCGAGAGGCCCGCGCCCCACTCGAAGGGGCGGCAGAGGTAGGGCGTGGCCATGGTGTTGTCCACGATGAGCAGGACACCGGCCTCCTCGGCGATCTTGGCGATGGCCTCCAGGTCGCTCACCACGCCGCCCGGGTTGGCCAGGCTCTCGCAGAAGATCGCCTTGCACTTGGGCGTGAGCGCCTTGCGGATGTTTTCCGGCTCGTCGAAGTCGACGAAATGGCAGTGCCAGTCGAACTTCTTGAAGGTCTTGCCGAACTGGGTGATCGAGCCGCCATAGAGCCGCGTCGAGGAGATGAACTCGTCGCCCGGTTCCATGAAGGCGAAGAAGGCGAGCAACTGGGCGGCGTGGCCCGAGGCGCAGCAGGTGCCCCCGCGCCCGTCCTCCAGGCTGGCGATGCGTTCCTCCAGCGCCGATACCGTGGGGTTGCCCAGGCGCGAATAGACGAAGCCGAAGGTCTGCAGGTTGTAGAGCGAGGCCGCGTGATCGGCGTCGTAGAACACATAGGAGGTGTTCTGGAAGATCGGCGTCTGGCGCGCGCCGGTGATGGGCTCGGGCGGGGTGCCCGCGTGG
>JAZGBC010000073.1:0-10458 GCA_036444495.1 Kiloniellales bacterium | reverse complement strand
CGGCCAAAGCATGAACGATCTGGACGCGGCCACGCTCGGGTTCCTCGCGCTGGCGCTGGTTCTCGGCGGCCTGACCAAGGGCTTTGGCGGCAGCGGCCTGCCGACCGTGTCGGTCGCCGTCATGGCCATCGTGATCGACGCGCCCACGGCGGTGGCGCTCATGCCGGTTCCGCTTCTGGTCGCCAACGCCCGGCAGGCCTTTCGCGGCGGCTATTTCCGCGGCGCCATCCGGAGCTTCTGGCCGTTGCTCCTGTGCCTGCCGGTCGGCACGCTGCTCGGGGTCAGGCTCCTGACCGGCATGGACCCGAAGACCGTGACCGGCCTGGTGGGGGTCATCGTGGTCGCCTTCGCGACCCTCAGCCAATTTCGTTTCGATTGGCGCCTCTCCCCGCGCCGGGACCGTCAGCTCCAGCCGTTCGTGGGGCTGAGCGCCGGGCTGATCGGTGGAATTTCGAGCATCTTCGCCCCGCCCATCGTCATGCACATGTTGGCCCTGCGCCTGCCCAAGGACGAGTTCGTGGGCACGGTGGGCCTCGCCTATCTGGTCGGGCTCGTGCCCATGGCCTTGGCGCTCGCGGGCTTCGGCCGCCTGGGGCAGACGGAGTTGATCTGGGGCGTGGCCGCGCTGCTGCCGGTCCTGGCCGGCATGTTCCTGGGCGAGCGGCTGCGCGGGCACGTCTCCGAGGCCCTGTTCCGCCGGGCGTTGCTGATTCTTCTGCTCCTGAGCGGCCTCAACCTGATCCGCCAGGCGATCGTCTGAGCGCGGTTCTTTATGCGAACAGCACCGAACAGATCACCACCGCGGCGATGACGCCGGCCAGGTCGGCGGTCAGGCCGGCGGCCAGCGCGTGGCGCACGCGCTTGATCTGCACCGCCCCGAAATAGACCGCGAGTACGTAGAAAGTGGTCTCCGTCGAGCCCTGCAGCGTGCTCACCAGGTAGCCGGTGTAGCTGTCGGGCCCGATCGCCGGGTCCTGGATGATCGAGGCGACCAGCCCGTAGGCGCCCGAGCCCGAGAGCGGGCGCAGCAGCGCCATGGAGAGTGCCTCGGGCGGCAGGCCGAAGAGGCCGGTGACACTGCCGAGCGGTACGATCAGGAGTTCGAGCGCGCCGCTGCCGCGGAACATGCCCACGGCGACCAGGATGGCCACCAGATAGGGGATGATCCTGAGCGCCACCTGGAAGCCGTCCTTGGCGCCCTCGACGAAGACCTCGTAGACGCGCACCCCGCGCAGCAACCCGAATCCCAGCAGCAGGACGATCAGGCCCGGGATGATCCAGGGCGAGATCGCCTTGCCGTACAAAATCGTCAGCGGGACGATGGCCAGGATCACAAGCAGCACCAGCGCCGAGACCCAGGTGGGATAGGCCTGCCCGGCCTCGGCCTCAGGCGTCCCGGCGCCGTCATCGCCGTCCCCCGCGGGCCCGGCCGTTCCAGCCGGGGCTTGCGAGAACCGCTGATAGAGCTTGGCGGCGAGGATCGCCACGGTCGTGGAGCAGATGGTGGCGAAAAGCGTGCTCGGCAGGATGCCGGCCGGGTCGCCGGAGCCCGCCGAGGCGCGCAGCGCGATGATGCCGGTCGGCAGCAGGGTGACGCTCGAGGTGTTGATCGCCAGGAACAGCGCCATGGCGTTGGTCGCGGTGCCCTTGTCCGCGTTCAGCTTGTCCAGCTCCTGCATGGCGCGGATGCCGAAGGGGGTGGCGGCGTTGCCCAGGCCCAGCACGTTGGCCGAGATGTTGAGGATCATGGCGCCCATGGCGGGGTGCTCGGCGGGCACGTCGGGGAACAGGCGGACCATGAGCGGGCGCACGACGCGCGCGATGATGACCAGGAGGCCGCCTTCCTCGGCCACTTTCATGAGCCCGAGGAAGAGCGCCATGACCCCGATCAACCCGATGGCCAGCGTCACCGCCCCGCTGGCCGAGTCCACGACCGCGAGGGATAGCGTCTCCATGGGTGAGGAAACCTCCGGCCCGGCGGGCTGCCAGGCGATCTCGCGGTAGCCGGCGATCAGGAAGGCGATCAGGATGAGCGCGAAGAAGATCCGATTCACGGCGAAAAGTCCGTCCGCGCTGGGAGGCCATAGGCAGGGTTATGCTGAGGCATGGCCCCGAGTCGGGGGAAGGCCTTTTGGCACGGGGCCGCGGTCACGGCCGGGAAGGGTGGATCAGGCGCCGATCGAGGCCAGCATCTCCCGGGCGCTGGAAGACCCGCCTCAGCCTGACCGGCGAGAGTTAGCCGCCGCCCTGCCAAGGGCGCGTGCGCCGCCGCCAACTCTGTCTCAGCAGCAAAACTTAAGCAGACCTTAACCAAGCGGATGCTACTCCCTAAGGGTGATGGGGGGTTGTCATTTCCCGCATCGGAGCGCGATGAGCGGAGCCTGAGAGACATGTCGGCAGCAGCAAAATTCCAGGGCGGCGGGTCCGGCCTCGGCAAGTTGGTCGAGGCGGTGGATGGGATCGATAAGGAGCTGGAAGATCTCCGCGACGAGATCGACCGGGTCGGCCTGGTGGCCCAGCAGATCAAGGACATCGCGAAGCAGACCAATCTTCTGGCGCTCAACGCCACGATCGAGGCGGCTCGCGCCGGAGACGCCGGCCGGGGCTTCGCCGTGGTTGCCGGCGAGGTCAAGCAGCTCTCCGGCCAGACCGGCAACGCGACCCAGGAAATCACAGACCTGGTCGAGGCCCTGACCGGGCAGGCCGGGCGCCTGACCGAGCACGGCGAGAGCGCGAGAGCCGCCGTCGAGCGCGTGCGGTCCAGCGCCGCCATCGAGGACGCGCCGGCCGCGCCGCAACCCGCGCCCGCGCCCAAAGCGGCGCCCGCGCCCGAACCGACCCCCGCGCCCAAGCCCAAGGCCCCGGCGCCCAAGCCGCCGGTGGCGCCCGCGCCCAAGGCCTCCACGTCCAAGCCGGCGGCCCCCGAAGCATCCAAGGACGAGGGCCCGATCAGTGAAGCGCAGAAGAAGCTGGTTCAGGAAACCTTCGCCAAGGTCGAGCCGATCGCCGAGGCCGCCGCCGAGCTGTTCTACAACAAGCTCTTCGAGCTGGATCCCTCGCTCAAGGCCCTGTTCAAGGGCGATATGAAGGAGCAGGGCCGCAAGCTCATGGCGACCCTCAAGGTCGCGGTCGCCGGGCTCGACAACCTGGAGAAGCTGGTGCCCGTGGTGCAGGACCTGGGCCGGCGCCATGCCGGTTACGGGGTCAAGCCGCCGCACTACACTACGGTCGCCACGGCCTTGCTCTGGACCCTGGAACAGGGTCTGGAGGAGGCCTTCACTCCCCAGGTCAAGTCCGCCTGGACGGCGGTCTATGGGCTGCTCGCCGAAACCATGATCGCTGCCGCCAAGGACGTGCCCGCGCCAGCGCCCAAGCCGGCGGTGCCGGCGCCTGCCGCCAAGGATGTGCCCGCGCCCAAGTCCAAGGCCCCGGCGCCCAAGGCCCCGGCGCCCAAGGCCCCCGCGTCCAAGTCCAAGGCCCCGGCGCCCGCGCCCAAGGCCCCCGCGCCCAAGGCCTCCACGTCCAAGCCGGCGGCCCCCGAAGCATCCAAGGACGAGGGCCCGATAAGCGAAGCGCAGAAGAAGCTGGTTCAGGAAAGCTTCGCCAAGGTCGAGCCGATCGCCGAGGCCGCCGCCGAGCTGTTCTACAACAAGCTCTTCGAGCTGAATCCCTCGCTCAAGTCGCTGTTCAAGACCGACATGAAGGAGCAGGGCCGCAAGCTCATGGCGACCCTCAAGGTCGCAGTTAAAGGACTTGATAATCTTGAGAAATTAGTGCCCGTAGTGCAGGACCTGGGCCGGCGCCATGCCGGTTACGGGGTCAAGCCGCCGCACTACACTACGGTTGCCACGGCGCTCATCTGGACTTTGGAACAGGGGCTGGAGGAGGCCTTCACCGCCGAGGTGAAGGAGGCCTGGACGGCGGTCTATGGGCTGCTCGCCGAAACCATGATCGCTGCGGCCAAGGACGCGGGTTAACCCCCTTTCGACATTTGTGCCGCGCCTATTCGGCCGTCAGGCGGTCGAGGCGCAGGCGGTGGCGTGAATCGCTGAGCCGGAAGACGCCCGCGTGGACCGCGCTCACCACGCCGATGGCCGTGCCGCCGGCGATCAGAAACATGATCAACACCTGATACTTGATGGCCTCGACCGGCTCCACGCCGGCCAGGATCTGGCCCGTCATCATGCCCGGCAGGGAAACAACGCCGGCCGCCGCCATGGCGTTGACGATGGGGATCAGGCCGGTGCGCACGGCGGAGCGGATGAGCGGCCGGAAGGCCACGAAACGGGTCTCGCCCAGGGCCAACAGGGTCTCGATGGCCGCCTTCTCGCGCCGCACCTGGCTCGTCAGGGTATTCAGCCCGACCGAGATACCGGTCATGGTGTTGCCCAGGATCATGCCGAGCAGCGGGATGGCGTAGCGCGGGTGGTACCAGGGGTCCGCCTGGATCTGGCTGGCCAGCGCGAAGATGGTCACCAGGGTGCCGGCGAAGAGCACCGCGGAGGTGCCCAGGCCGTAGGCCCAGAGGCCGTGGAACCTGCGTTCCTGGCGGCGCATTATCTCGTAGCCGGCGAAGAGCACCATGACGAGGACGGCCAGCCCCGTGAGCCAGGGCGAGACCAGCGCGAAGAGCGTCTTGAGCACCAGCCCCATGAGGCCGAGCTGCACGCACATGCGGACCGCGGCGATCAGAAGCTGCCGCCCCATCGCCAGGCGCAGCCAGATCGACATCGCCCCGTTGAGCAGGAGCAGGAGCGCCGCCAGGGCGAGGTCGAAGAAATCGAGCGTGATGTAGGCCGCGGTCATGATGTCTCTTCCGCGACCCGGCCGCCGCTCACGCGCAGCCTGCGGTCGCCCAGGCGCGCGGCCAAGGCTTCGTCATGGGTCGAGAAGAGGATCGCGGCGCCGTTCTTTATGCGCTCCCGGAGGACGTTTTCCAGGGCGCGCGCCGTGTCCTGATCGAGCCCGGCGCTGGGCTCGTCCAGCAGCAGCACCTTGGGCGACTGCACAAGAACGCGGATCAGCGCCAGGCGGTGCCGCTCGCCGGTGGAAAGCTCGGTGATGGGGCGATCCAGACTGTCCTCGGGCAGCCCGAGCGGAGCCAGGAAGGCCCTGGCGGCGGCCGGATCGGCGAAATGCTCGGCGGGGCGTGCCGCCCACCAGCCGGGTTCGGCGGCGAGATAAGTGACGCGCGAACGCCATTCGGGCCCGGAGACGGCCTCGCGCGACATGCCGTCGAGGCTGACCCGGCCCTCGTTCGGGTCGAGATCGGCGATGGCGCGCAGCAGCAGGGTCTTGCCCGAGCCGGAGGGGCCCAGCAGGGCGAGCGCTTCGCCCTCGGCGAGGTCCAGATCCACCGGTGCGAGGCCGGGGCGGCTGAGTGCGCGGACTTCCAGCATGGCCTGGCCACCTTAGCGGCGGGCCGGGAGTCGGCAAAACCGGATTTTTCCCGTGACAAGCGCGGGCGGGGATTGTCCTCTGCGCTGCTTCCGCCGGGCGCCGGGGTTGCGCCACGGCATTCCGCAAGACTCGAGGAGCCTGAATGTTCCGCCGATCGTATCAGCCGGTCGATTATCTCCTGCTGCTCGCCCTCTCGGCGATCTGGGGCTCCTCGTTCCTCTTCATCAAGATATCGGTGGCGACGATCCCGCCCATGACCCTGACCGCCGCGCGCCTGATCCTGGCCGCGCTTGGGCTGTTGCCGTTCCTCTGGGCCACGGGGCGGCGCCTGCCGCGGGAGGCCCGCATCTGGTGGGATTTCTCCGTCGTGGCCTTCATCGGCAACCTGGTGCCGTTTTACCTGATCGGCTGGGGCGAGACGACGATCGACTCCGGCCTGGCGGCCATCCTCATGGCGACCATGCCGCTCGCTTCCGTGGTCCTGGCCCACGCCTTCACCAAGGACGACCGGCTGACGTTGGGAAAGGTAATGGGCATGCTGGCGGGCTTCTCGGGCATCGTCGTGCTCGTGGGACCCTACGCACTGGCCGGCCTGGGGCGCGAGGTGGCGGCGCAACTGGCCGTCGCCGTGGCGGCGTCTTTGTACGCCGTGACCAACGTCTACACCCGCAACAGCCGTCTGCGCGACCTGCATCCGGTGGTGAACGGCTCGGGCGTGCTGCTCTGCGCCGCCGTGATGGCGCTGCCGCTCAGTCTGGCGCTTGACCGGCCCTGGGCGCTCAAGCCTTCCACCGACTCGCTCCTGGCGCTGCTGGTGCTCGCTTGGCTCTGCACCTCGCTGGCCTATCTCATCCTGTTCCGCCTGATCAGCACGACGCGCGTGACCTTCGCGGCCCTGCTGAACTATCTTATCCCCGTCTTCGGCGTGCTCTGGGGGGCGGCCTTGCTGGGCGAGGCGCTCCGGGCCGAGGCGCTGGGCGCCCTGGGGCTGATCCTCTTCGGCATTGCCCTCGCCCAGGCAAAGGGGAAGACCAAGGATGATGCCTCGGCCTCTCGCGGGCCGTGATAGGATAGGATCGAGATCGCGAGGAGTTGTCTGCCTATGTTTGCGGGTCGGATGATCAAAGCGGGGTTCCCGGCGCTTGCGGCGGCGCTTCTGCTTGCCGCCTGTTCCACCTTTCCCTTCCCCGGCAAGCCCGCGAAGGAACTGACGCGCGAGCTGGGTCAGCTTCCCGAGGAGGAGCGCACGCGGGTCACGGTGATCTCCATCTGCTACAGCGACCTGCTCAACGACCCCGAAGAGGTGCTGGAGGAGGCCCAGGTGGCCTGCGGCGGCGAGGTGGAATACCGCGGCAGCGATCAGATCTGGAACAGCTGCACTCTGTTCCAGCCCGCGCGCGCCAACTACATCTGCAGGCGCCGGCCGATCCCGGAATAGGGCCGCCCGGGTTCAAGCGACCTCCCGCGTCCACTCCGCGCGCACATCGGGGTCCTGCTCATCGGGCAGGCGCCTGTCGCGCGCGTCCCGGAAGGCCTTTTCACTGGCCAGGCGCGCGAGGGCCCAGACCGCCATGGCGCGCACCAGGGGCGAGGCGTCGGCCAGCAGCCCCTCGGCCACGCCCGCCTGGCCTTTGTCGCCCGTGTTGCCGAGCGCGATCAGCACGTTTCTCACAAAGCGGTCGCGCCCCGTGCGCTTGATCGCCGTGCCGGCGAAGACCCGCCGGAAGGCCGCGTCGTCGAGGCCGGCCAGCTCGGCGAGCCGGGGCGCGTTCAGCTCGGCGCGCGGCAGGAAGGCGGCTTCGCGCGTGCGCCGGGCGAATTTGTTCCAGGGACAGACCGCCAGGCAATCGTCGCAGCCGTAGATGCGGTTGCCCATGGCGGCGCGGAACTCGGGCGCGATCTGGCCCTTGTGCTCGATGGTGAGGTAGGAAATGCAGCGCCGCGCGTCCAGTTGGTAGGGCGCCGGAAAGGCTTGTGTCGGACAAACCTCCAGACAGTTCCGGCAACTGCCGCAGTGGTCGCTCTCCGCCGCGCCGGGGTCGAGCGCAAGGTCGGTAAAAACCTCGCCCAGGAAAAGCCAGGAGCCGTGATCGCGCGACACCAGGTTCGTGTGCTTGCCCTGCCAGCCGAGGCCGGCCGACTCGGCCAGGGGTTTTTCCATGACCGGTGCGGTATCGACGAAGACCTTGACCTGGCAGCCAAAGCTTTTCTGTGTCCAGCGCGCCAGCGCCTTGAGCCGGTGCTTGATCACATCGTGGTAATCGCGGCCCCGGGCATAGACCGAGATGCCGCCGCGGCCGGACGCCTCCAGCAGCGCCAGCGGGTCGCCGGCCGGGGCGTAGCTCATGCCCAGCACGACGACGCTTTTCACCTCCGGCCAGAGCACCCGGGGATCGCCGTGCCGCGCGGCCCGCTCCGCCAGCCAGCCCATATCGCCGTGGTAGCCGCGGGCCAGATACTCGGCAAGGTTCGCTTTTGCGCTTCCGCCCGGGTCCGGCGCGGCGAAGCCGACCGCATCGAAGCCCAACTCCAGCGCCCGGTCCCGGATCGCGGCCTTGGGGTCCACGTCCACGGGCGAAGGCCCTTTCAGCCCCGGCCGCGGTAGGGCTGGACCCCCTGGTCGGGCAGCCACAATCCCTCGGGCGGCGGGCCGGACTGGTAGAAGACATCGATCGGCATGCCTCCGCGCGGATACCAGTAGCCGCCGATGCGCAGCCATCGGGGCTTCATCTCGTCCATCAGGCGCTCGGCGATCGTGACCGTGCAGGCCTCGTGGAAGGCGCCGTGGTTGCGGAAGGAACCGAGGTAGAGCTTGAGCGACTTGCTCTCGACGATCGCCTTCTCGGGCACGTAGTCGATCACCAGGTGGGCGAAATCGGGCTGGCCGGTCACGGGACAGATCGAGGTGAACTCGGGGCAGGTGAAGCGCACCAGATACAGCGTCCCCGGATGTGGGTTGGGCACCGTCTCGATGACCGCTTCCGCGGGCGAGGCGGGCAACTCCGCCTTGGCGCCCAACTGGGTCAGGTTCTCGGTGATGGTTTCGGTCATATCGGCTCCAGATCGCCCGCGGCCTGCTGCGCCGCGAATTCGGCGGCGAAGTCCTCCAGCTTCCCGGCCTCGATGGCCGCGCGCAAGGCCCTCATCAGCTCCTGATAGTAATAGAGGTTGTGCCGGGTCAAAAGGATGGGCCCGAGCATCTCCTCGGCGCGGAACAGGTGGTGGATATAGGCGCGGCTGTGGTTGGCGCAGGTGGCGCAGGCGCAGTCCGGATCGACGGGCCGCCTGTCTTCAATGTGCCGGGCGTTGCGGATGTTCAGGCTCCCTCGCCGGGTGAAGGCCTGGGCCGTGCGCCCCGAGCGCGTGGGCAGCACGCAGTCGAACATATCGATGCCGCGGATGACCGCGCCGACGATGTCCGCCGGCTTGCCCACGCCCATGAGGTAGCGCGGGCGCTCCTCGGGCAGGGCGGGGACCGTCCCCTCGACCACCTCGAACATGGCCTCCTGGCCCTCGCCGACCGCCAGGCCCCCGATGGCGTAGCCGTCGAAGCCCAGCTCGATCAGCGTTTCGGCGGATTCGCGGCGCAGCTCGGGGAAGACTCCGCCCTGGACGATGCCGAAGACGCCGTGACCGGGCCGCGCCTTGAAGGCCTCGCGGCAGCGCCCGGCCCAGCGCATGGAGCGGCGCATGGACTCCGCCGCTACCTTTTCACTCACGGGGAAGGGGGTGCATTCGTCGAGCACCATGGCGATGTCGGCGCCCAGGAGCTCCTGGATCTCCATGGCGCGCTCGGGCGTGAGGTCGAGCCGGGCGCCGTCCAGGTGCGACTTGAAGCTCACCCCCTGCTCGCTGATCTTGCGCAGATCGGTGAGCGACATGACCTGATAGCCGCCCGAATCGGTCAGGATCGGCCCCGGCCAATTCATGAAGACATGCAGGCCGCCCAATTTCGCCACGCGCTCCGCGCCCGGGCGCAGCATGAGGTGATAGGTGTTGCCCAGGATGATCTCGCTACCGCTTTCGGCGACCTGCTCCGGGGTCATGCCCTTGACCGTGCCCGCCGTGCCCACGGCCATGAAGGCGGGCGTGTTGACCTCCCCGTGCGCGGTCGTGAGCCGCCCGCGGCGCGCGGCCCCGTCCCGGGCCAGGACCTCGAAACCGATCCCCGTCACCGCGCGCCCTCCGGAGTGAGCAGGCAGGCATCGCCGTAGGAGAAGAAGCGGTAGCCCTCGGCCTTGGCATGCCCGTAGGCCGCCTTCATGCGCGCCGTGCCGGCGAAGGCGCAGACCAGCATGAACAGCGTCGAGCGCGGCAGGTGGAAGTTGGTGAGCAGCAGGTCCACCGCCTTGAAACGGTAGCCCGGCAGGATAAAAAGTGCGGTCTCGCCGGAGAAGGGCTGAACCCCGCCGTCCTCCCCGGCCGCGCTCTCCAGCAGGCGCAGGGCGGTGGTGCCTACGGCGACGACCCGCCCGCCGGCCCCGCGCGCTGCGTTTATCGCCCCGGCGGTTTCAGGATCGATCGTCCCGGTTTCGCCGTGCATGACGTGCTCGCGCGGGTCGTTCGCGGTGACCGGCAGGAAGGTCCCCGCACCCACGTGCAGCGTGACGAAGGCGCTGGCCACGCCGCGCGCCTCGATCCCGGCCAGCAGCCCGGGCGTGAAGTGCAGCCCCGCGGTGGGCGCGGCGATGGCCCCCTCCTGGCGCGCGAAGACCGTCTGGTAATCCTCCCGGTCGCGCAGGCTCCCGCCGCTTTCGCGCTTGATGTAGGGCGGCAGGGGCATGGCGCCGGCCCGCTCGAGGGCCGCGGCGAGCTCGCCCGCGCTCATGCCGAAGGCCAGCGTCACCTCGCCGCGGGCGCCCCTGGCTGCGACCTCTGCCGAGAATCCTTCGCCGAAATCGAGCCGGTCGCCGGGCTTCAGGCGCTTGGCTGGCCGCGCGAAGGCGCGCCAGCGGACCCCGCCGGTGTCCGCATTTCCGCTTTCGTCCCGCTTGACCAGCGTGACCTCGATGCGCGCCTCGCCGCGCCGGCCCCAAAGGCGCGCCGGGATGACCCGGG
>JAZGBC010000072.1:0-11309 GCA_036444495.1 Kiloniellales bacterium | reverse complement strand
GGGCGCTCATGTTCATCCCCAAGAGCCACAAGGGCGGGGTGCTGGAGGCCGGGCACGACCTGCTGACCACCTCCTACCCGCTCTGGACGCTGGACAAGGAGACGATCGCGCGCCTGGTCGAGGAAGGCGGCCTGGTCGCGCCCAAGGGCCCGGCCGGGTCCATGCTGCTGTTCCACGGCAATCTGGTGCACGCCTCGCCGGGCAACATCTCACCCTGGAACCGCACCATCGTGTACCTCAGCCTGTGCCACGTTGATAACCACATCCGCCGCTTCAAGCGCCCCGAGTGGATCGCCCACCGGGATTTTGCGCCGATTACGCCGCTCGCCGACGACTGCCTGCTCGAGCTGGCGCGCGAGCCGGCGGAGTAGGCCCGATGAACCTCCATGCCATGCTGCAGCGCCGCGCCGCGGAAGGCCGTCCGGTCCGTGTCGGGCTGATCGGCGCGGGCAAGTTCGCCTCCATGTACCTGGCCCAGGCGCGCCATACCCCGGGCATCCACGTCATGGGCATCGCGGACCTCGCGCCCGACGGCGTGCGGCAGCGGCTGGCCGGCGTGGGTTGGCCGGCCGAGGCCTATGCCGCGCGCTCCCTGGACGAAGCCCATAAGGGCGGGGGAACCTGCATCACCGACGATGCCGAGGCGCTGATCCGGGCCGGCGGGCTCGAGGTGGTGATCGAAGCCACCGGCGACCCGCACGCCGGCCTGCGCCATGCGCGCCTGGCCCGCGAGCACGGCCGCCACATGGTCATGGTCAACGTGGAGGCCGATGTGCTGGCCGGGCCGCTCCTGGCGCGCGAGGCGGCGGCGGCGGGTCTGGTCTACTCGCTGGCCTACGGCGATCAGCCCGCGCTCATCTGCGAGATGGTGGATTGGGCGCGCGCCAGCGGCTTCGAGGTGGTCGCCGCCGGCAAGGGCACCAAGTACCTGCCCGAATATCACGCCTCCACGCCCGATACGGTCTGGGGCTATTACGGCCTCTCGCCCGAGCGCGCCGCCGAGGCGGGCATGAACTCCAAGATGTTCAACTCCTTCCTGGACGGCACCAAATCGGGCATCGAGATGGCCGCGGTGGCCAACGCCACGGGCCTGACACCGCCGCCGGACGGCCTGAGCTTCCCGCCCTGCGGCGCGGACGAGCTGGCCAGCCTGCTGCGGCCCGCGGCGGACGGTGGGCAGCTGCACCACAAGGGCCAGGTCGAGGTGATTTCCTGCCTGCAGCGCGACGGCTCGGATGTGGAGCGCGACCTGCGCTGGGGCGTCTACGTGGTCTTCGAGGCGCCATCCGATTACACCGCCCGCTGCTTTTCCGAATACGGCCTGGTGACCGACGACAGCGGCCGGGTGAGCGCGCTCTACCGGCCCTATCACCTGATCGGGCTGGAACTCGGCATATCGGTGGCGAGCGTCGCCCTGCGCGGCGAGCCGACCGGGGCGGCGACCGGGTTCCGGGCCGACGTGGCGGCGACCGCCAAGCGCGATCTGGCCGAGGGCGAAGTGCTCGACGGCGAGGGTGGTTTCACCGTCTGGGGCAAGCTCATGCCGGCGGCGGACAGCCTCAGCAGGGGCGCCCTGCCCATCGGCCTGGCCCAGGGCGTGAAGCTGACCCGCCCGGTCGCGGCGGGGGCGATGCTGACCCGGGCCGACGTGGCACTCGACGAGTCCGGCGAGGCCGTGCGCATCCGCCGCGAGATGGAGGCCGCCTTCGCGAAAGAAACCCCTAAGGCGGCGGAATAGCGCTTCCCGCGTTGGCGCGTGTCTCCCGTCTTGCGCCGGGGCGCAGAGGCCGTAAGCTCGCGGCCCTGCCGAGCGGGACCAGGGAGTTTCCCGGATGTCTGGAGTCTTGATCGTGACCGGCGGCGGCCGGGGCATCGGTGCGGCCACGGCGCGCCTGGGCGCCGCGCGCGGCTATGCGGTCTGCGTGAACTACCTGAGCAATGCCGAGGCCGCCGCGTCCGTGGTGGCCGAGATCGAGGCCGCGGGCGGGCGGGCGCTGGCGGTGCAGGCCGATGTGGCGCGCGAGGAGGAGGCGATCCGGCTCTTCGAGGTGGTCGACAGGGAGCTCGGCCCGGTCACCGCGCTGGTCAATAACGCGGGCCTCGCGGGCCTCATCAGCCGCCTGGACGAGGCCGAGAGCGAGACCATCCGCCAGGTCATCGAGGTCAATGTCTTCGGCGTCATTTGGTGCGCGCGCGAGGCGGTCAAGCGCATGTCCACTAGGCACGGCGGCAAGGGCGGGGCGATCGTCAATATCTCCTCGGGCGCGGCGACGCTGGGCAGCCCGGGCGAATACATCTGGTATGCCGCCGCCAAGGGCGCGGTGAACAGCTTTACACTGGGTCTTTCCAAGGAAGTGGCGGGCGAGGGCATCCGGGTGAATGCGGTCTCGCCCGGCATGGTCTCGACGGAGATTCATGCGGCCTCGGGCGATGCGGATCGGCTCGAGCGCATCGGCCGGGCCGTGCCCATCGGCCGCGCGGCCGAGCCGGAAGAGATTGCCGAGCCGATCCTCTGGCTGCTCTCGGAGGCGGCGTCCTACACCACGGGCGCGATCCTGCGTGTGGCCGGTGGGCGCTGAGCCGGCGCCGGGAAATCCCGCGGGATGAAACTAAGCGATTGAAACTCGGCGTGAATTTTCGCCTTGCCAAGGCGAATCGTTACGTAAGATTATAGAAAAACGGGGGAACCCTGTGAAGTCGTGCGCTCGCTGGCGGGGGACATATCCGGTTTTGCCTAGGCGCAAGCACTTATCGATAACCTCACTGGAGACAGGCAGATGAGGCTTTGGCCCTTTGCTTTCGCGCTCGGCCTCGTGCCGGCGGCCATGACGCCGGCGCTCGCGGGTCAGGACGGCGGCACGGTTTACATCGGCGTGCGGGCGGTCGGCTCCGCCGCCGCGATCGGCGATGTCGGCACGACCGCCTTCACCGGGACCACGCTCGTGGAGAACGACACCGATCTGGTCGCCGGGATCGCCGGGATCGTGGGCTACTCCTTCGACAAGGTTCCCCTGCGCGCCGAGCTGGAGGTGGGCTACCGCTTCCGCTTCGATTTCGACGTCCGGGACGTGGCCGCCCAGACCATCGATTACGAGATGAACATCGCCACCACATCGGCACTGCTCAACACCATTGTGGAATGGCGCAACGATTCGGATTTCACGCCCTTCGTTGGCGCGACCGTCGGCTGGGCGCGTAATTCCACCGATACCCAGCGCACCAACCTGACGACCCAGGCCCAGGTGAACCGCGAGACCGACGTGGACAACCTCGCCTGGGGCGGCATGGCCGGCGTGGATTGGGACTTCGGCGAGGAATGGGCGGCACAGCTCGCCTACCGCTATATCAACCTGGGCGACGTGGACACCGGGGCCCTCAACACGACCGACAGCATCACGGGCGACGATTACGTCTCCCACGACGTGCTGCTGTCCATCCTCTTCCGCTTCTGAGGCCCCCCCGGCGTCCGGACAGTTTTCTCGCCTGCCAAAAGAATCCTAACCTTATCCTCCTATGCTTCGCCCTGAGCCGAGGGACAGGTTTCCCTCCGGCGAAACGGGCTGATTGCTGGAATCCCATGACCGACGGACCGCTCAGCGCCTACCGCGCCAAGTACGATGCGGGCGAGCTGACCTTCGACCCCATGCAGGAGCTGGCGGCGCAGAAGCTGCAAAGCCTGCACAACGCGCTCAAAGGCTACCAGGCCCCGGCCGGCCCGGCGGACTGGAAGGAGCATCTGGGCCTGGCGGCGCGCCAGGCCGAGCCGCCCCAGGGGCTCTATCTCTTTGGCCCGGTGGGCACGGGCAAGTCCATGCTCATGGATATCTTCTTCGAGACCGCGCCGGGCGAGGCCAAGCGGCGCGTGCACTTCCACGCCTTCATGCAGGAGGTGCACGAGCGCCTGCACGCCTGGCGCCAGGCGAGCGAGGAGGGCGAGGACGATCCCCTGCCTCGCCTGGCCGGCGAGATGGCGGGCGAGGCGTGGCTGCTCTGCTTCGACGAGTTCCAGGTGGCCGACATTGCCGACGCCATGATCCTCGGCCGCCTGTTCGAGGCCCTGTTCGATCGCGGGGTGGTCGTGGTGGCGACATCCAACGTTGCGCCCGACCGTCTCTACGAGGACGGCCTGCAGCGGGACAACTTCCTGCCCTTCCTCGACCTCCTGAGGCGGCGCCTGGATGTGCTGGAGCTGGACAACGGGCTGGACTACCGGCTGCGGCGGCTCAAGGACATGAGCGTCTACCACAGCCCGTTGGTCAAGAAGGCCAAGGCGGCGCTGGATGCGGCCTTTGCGGAGCTGAGCGCCGGCGCGGTCGCCGGGCCGGTCACGCTCACGGTCAAGGGCCGTGTGATCCAGACGCCGATGGCCGCCCGCGGAGTGGCGCGCTTTTCCTTCGCCGAGCTGTGCGAAGAGGCCCTCGGCGCGGGCGACTACCTGGCGATCGCCCGGCGCTTTCACACGCTGATCCTCTCGTGCATCCCGAAGATGGGCCCGGCCAAGCGCAACGAGGCGCGCCGCTTCATGACGCTCGTCGACGCGCTCTACGAGCAGCGGGTCAACCTGGTCGCCTCGGCCGCCGCCGAGCCCGATGCGCTCTATCCCAAGGGCGCGGGCGCCAGGGAATTCAAGCGCACCTCCTCGCGCCTCATCGAGATGCGCTCGCCGGCCTACATCGCCACGCCGCACAAGGGGTGAATAGGACGTCGCCCGCTCTTGCCCCTCCGCTTGAATCGGGGTAGGGCTTCGCGCTGGAATCCTCGGGGGTAAACACCATGGCACGCAGCAAGATCGCGCTGATTGGCGCTGGGCAGATCGGCGGCACGCTGGGCCTGCTCGCCGGGCTCAAGGAGCTGGGCGACATCGTGCTGTTCGACATCGTCGAGGGCATTCCCCAGGGCAAGTCGCTCGACCTGGCGCAGGCCTCGCCGGTCGAGGGCTTCGACGCCAAGCTGGCGGGCGCCAACAGCTACAACGCGATCAAGGGCGCGGACGTGGTCATCGTCACCGCCGGCGTGCCGCGCCGGCCCGGCATGAGCCGCGACGACCTGCTCGAGGTCAACGGCAAGGTGATGGAAACCGTCGGCGCCGCCATCAAGCGCCACTGCCCCAGGGCCTTCGTCATCTGCATCACCAATCCGCTGGACGTCATGGTCCTGGTCTTGCAGCAGGCCAGCGGCCTGCCCGCGAACAAGGTGGTGGGCATGGCCGGCGTGCTCGATTCGGCGCGCTTCCGCTACTTCCTGGCCGAGGAAATGAACGTCTCAGTCGAGGACGTGAGCGCCTTCGTGCTCGGCGGCCACGGGGACGGCATGGTGCCCTTGGTGCGCTACTCCACCGTGGCCGGCATACCCTTGCCGGACCTGGTCAAGATGCGCTGGATTTCGCAGAAGCGGGTGGACGAGATCGTCCAGCGCACGCGCGACGGAGGCGCCGAGATTGTCGGGCTGATGAAGACCGGCTCGGCCTTCTACGCCCCGGCCGCCTCGGCCATTTCCATGGCCGAGTCCTACTTGAGGGACAAGAAGCGGCTCCTGCCTTGCGCCGCCTATCTGAACGGCCAGTACGGCATCAAGGGACTTTACGTCGGCGTGCCGGTGGTGATCGGCGCGGGCGGCGTCGAGCGCGTGATGGAGCTGCAGCTGACCCGGGCCGAGCAGGCCATGCTGAACAAGTCGGTGGCCTCGGTGCGCGGCCTGATCGAGGCTTATAAGAAGATCAAGAAGGGCGCAGGAGGAAAATCCTCGGCCCGGAAGAAAGCCTCCAAGCCCCGCGCCCGCAAGAAAGCCTGAACGGCAGGTAGCCCCTTAACCGGTGATGCAGGCATTCGCTGTAGACTGCCGGTTGTTCCCAGGGCGAGGGGTGTTAGATTACCTGCAAAACGATGGGGCAGGCCCGGCCCAGGTCAGATTTCGGTCCGAGAGCCTTCTGCAGAAAACGCGGCGCGGGGGTCCATGAACATCCACGAGTACCAGGCCAAGGGCCTGCTGGCGAAGTTCGGCGTCGCGGTGCCGCGCGGCGGCGTGGCCTTTACGCCGGACGAGGCGCTGGAGGCGGCGCGCACCCTCGGCGGACCGATTTGGGTGGTCAAGTCGCAGATTCATGCCGGCGGGCGCGGCGCGGGGCGCTTCAAGGACGATCCCGACGGCGCCGGCGGCGTGCGCCTGTGCAAGTCCCTCGACGAGGTGCGGGAGAACGCGGCTGGCATGCTGGGCCACGTCCTGGTGACCAAGCAGACCGGCCCCGGCGGCAAGGAGGTCAAGCGCCTCTATATCGAGGAGGGCTGCGACATCGCGCGCGAGCTCTACCTGGGCCTGCTGATCGACCGCGTGACCAGCCGCATCACCATCATGGCCAGCGCCGAGGGTGGCATGGACATCGAGGAGGTGGCCGCGCGTTCGCCGGAAAAGATCATCAAGGTCGCGATCGATCCGGCCACGGGGATCATGCCCTACCACGGGCGCGAGATCGCCTTCGCCCTGGGGCTCGAAGGCAAGCAGGTGGGCGCCGCGGTCAAGTTCCTCATGGCCATGTACAAGGCCTTCGTCGAGCTGGACGCCAGCATCGTCGAGATCAACCCGCTGGTGGTGACCGGCGAGGGACAGGTTCTGGCGCTCGACGCCAAGATGAATTTCGACGACAACGCGCTGTTCCGGCATAAGGATATCGAGGAAATGCGCGACGAGGGCGAGGAAGAGCCCATGGAGCTCGAAGCCGCGCGCCACGAGCTCAGCTACGTCAAGCTGGACGGCAACATCGGCTGCATGGTCAACGGCGCGGGCCTGGCCATGGCGACCATGGACATCATCAAGCTCTGTGGCGGCGAGCCGGCGAATTTCCTCGACGTCGGCGGGGGCGCCACCAAGGAGCGGGTCACCACGGCCTTCAAGATCATCCTGTCCGACCCCAACGTCGAGGGCATCCTGGTCAACATCTTCGGCGGCATCATGCGCTGCGACGTGATCGCCGAGGGCGTGGTCGCGGCCGCGCGCGAGGTAGAGTTGCGCGTGCCGCTGGTCGTGCGCCTGGAGGGCACCAACGTGGACCTGGGCAGGAAGATCCTGAGCGACTCGGGCCTGCCCATCGTCTCGGCGGACGATCTGGGGGATGGCGCGGCCAAGGTCGTGCAGGCGGTCAAAGAGGCGGCCTGAATGTCTGTGTTGGTGAACAAGGACACGAAGGTCATCTGCCAGGGCTTCACCGGCGCCCAGGGCACGTTTCATTCCGAGCAGGCCATCGCCTACGGCACCAACATGGTGGGCGGGGTCACGCCGGGAAAGGGCGGCATGACCCATTTGGACCTGCCGGTCTTCGATACCGTGGCCGAAGCGGTCAAGGCGACCGGCGCGGCCGTTTCGGTGATCTACGTGCCGCCGCCTTTCGCGGCCGACGCCATCCTCGAGGCGGTGGATGCGGGAATCGCGCTCGTCGTCTGCATCACCGAGGGCATCCCGGTCCTCGATATGCTGAAGATCAAGCGGGTGATCGAGGGGTCCGAGGCCCGCCTGATCGGCCCCAACTGTCCCGGGATCATCACGCCGGGCGAATGCAAGATCGGCATCATGCCCGGCCACATCCACAGCCGCGGCAAGATCGGCATCGTGTCGCGCTCGGGAACGCTTACCTACGAGGCCGTGGCCCAGACCACCGCCGTCGGCCTGGGGCAGTCCACCTGCATCGGCATCGGCGGCGATCCGGTCAACGGCACCAACTTCGTCGATTGCCTGGCGCTCTTCCTGGACGATCCAGAGACCGAGGGCATGCTCATGATCGGCGAGATCGGCGGCAGCGCCGAGGAGGAGGCGGCCGAGTTCTACAGGGCCTCGGGCGCCAGGAAGCCGCTCGCCGGCTTCATCGCCGGACGCACCGCGCCGCCGGGCCGGCGCATGGGCCACGCGGGCGCGATCATTGCCGGCGGCAAGGGCGGGGCCGAGGACAAGATCGAGGCCCTTAGATCCGCCGGCATCACGGTGACCGATTCCCCGGCCGGGCTGGGCTCGGCCATGATGGAAGCGATGGGGGCAGCGTAGCCCCCCCATATCATCGAGGAGGCGGCCGGGAAGGCAGTTTCGTAAATCCGGCCGCAGTAAGGAATGTCCAATCAGCATCTGGAGCAAAGCTCCTTTCTCTTCGGCCCCAACGGGTCGTTCATCGCCGATCTCTATGGCCGCTTTCTCGAAGACCCGGGCTCGGTCGACCCGAGCTGGCAGGGATTCTTCCGCGAGCTGAACGACGACGCCCGCGCGGTGATCGAGGAGCTGCGCGGGGCGAGCTGGGCGCCCAGGCCGGCCGATCTGAATGGCGACGGCGCGGCCGAGGCCGAGGCGGAGGAAGGCAACAGCACGGCGGCGGTCGCCGAAGGTGTCGCCGGCGAGCGCGAGATCACCGCGGCGGACATCCGCGCGGCGACCATCGATTCGATCCGCGCGCTCATGCTGATCCGCGCCTATCGCGTGCGCGGCCACCTGCAGGCCGATCTGGACCCCCTGGGCCTGAAAACCATCGAGCCCCATCCCGAACTGGACCCGCGCAGCTACGGTTTCACCGGGGAGGATTTCGACCGGCCGATCTTCATCAACAAGGTCCTGGGGCTGGAGACCGCGACCCTGCGGCAGATCCTCCGGGCCGTGCGGGAGACCTATTGCGGCAAGATCGGCGTGGAGTTCATGCACATCCAGGACCCGGCGCAGAAGGCCTGGATCCAGGAGCGCATCGAGTCGATCCACAACATCACCGAGTTCACCGAGACCGGCAGGCGCATGATCCTCGAGCGCCTGACCGCGGCCGAGGTCTTCGAGCGCTTCCTGGACAAGAAATACACCGGCACCAAGCGCTTCGGGCTGGACGGCGCCGAATCCATGATTCCGGCGCTGGAACAGATCCTCAAGCGCGGCGGTCAGCTTGGCCTCAAGGATGTGGTTCTCGGCATGCCCCACCGGGGACGGCTCAACATGCTGGCCAACTTCATGGGCAAGTCGTTTACCGCCATTTTCTCCGAGTTCCAGGGCGGGGCGGCCCATCCCGAGGACGTGGGCGGCTCGGGCGACGTGAAGTACCACCTGGGCACCTCCTCGGACCGGGAGTTCGACGGCAACGTGGTTCACCTTTCCTTGACCGCCAATCCATCGCACCTGGAGGCGGTCAACCCGGTCGTCGTGGGCAAGGTGCGCGCCAAGCAACAGCAGCGCCAGGACAGCGACCGCACCCAGGTCATGGGCCTGCTGTTGCACGGCGACGCCGCCTTCGCCGGACAGGGCCTGGTCGCCGAGACGCTCGATCTGTCCGAGCTCAAGGGCTACCGCATCGGCGGCACGATCCATTTCATCGTCAACAACCAGATCGGCTTCACCACCAACCCGGTACACTCGCGATCCGGGCCCTATTGCTCGGACGTGGCCAAGATGATCCAGGCGCCGATCCTTCACGTGAACGGCGATGATCCGGAGGCGGTGGTGCACGTGGCGCGCATCGCCGTGGAGTTCCGGCAGACCTTCAAGAAGGACGTGATCATCGACATGTTCTGTTACCGGCGCTTCGGCCACAACGAGGGCGACGAGCCGGCCTTCACCCAGCCGCTCATGTACCGCAGGATCGGCGAGCATCCGACCACGCGGGAGATCTACGCCGCGCGCCTGATCGCCGAGGGCGCCGTGACCCAGGACGAAGCCGAGGCCATGGTCTCGGAGATGCAGCAGGGCCTCGAAGAGGCCTTCGAGGGCGCCAAGGGCTACAAGGTGAACAAGGCCGACTGGCTGGAAGGCGCCTGGTCCGGTCTGGACCGGGTGCGCGGCTACGACGCGCGGCGCGGCAAGACCGACGTGACGGACGAAACGCTCCGGGAGGTGGCCGATGCCCTGACCCGGGCACCCGAGGGATTCAAACTCAACCGCAAGATCCTGCGCCAACTCGAGGCCAAGAAGAAGGTGTTTGAAAACGGCGCCGGGATCGACTGGGCGACGGCCGAGGCGCTTGCCTTCGGCACGCTACTGGTGGAGGGGCACCCGGTACGTCTCTCGGGACAGGACTCGAACCGGGGCACCTTCTCCCAGCGTCACGCCGCCTTCATCGACCAGGAGACCGAGGAACGCTACGTCCCGCTCAACCACATCCGCGACGGGCAGCAGACGATCGAGATCGTCGACAGCCCCTTGAGCGAGATGGCGGTGCTCGGCTTCGAGTACGGCTATTCCCTGGCCGAGCCGCGCGCGCTGGTGCTCTGGGAGGGGCAGTTCGGCGACTTCGCCAACGGCGCGCAGGTCATCATCGACCAGTTCATCGCCTCGGGCGAATCCAAGTGGCTGCGCATGTCGGGCCTGGTCATGCTGCTGCCGCACGGCTTCGAGGGGCAGGGGCCGGAGCATTCCTCCGCGCGCCTCGAGCGCTATCTTCAGCTCTGCGCCGAGGACAACATGCAGGTGATCAACTGCACCACACCGGCCAACTACTACCATGCGCTGCGCCGCCAGATGCATCGCGGCTTCCGCAAGCCGCTGGTCGTCATGACGCCCAAATCGCTGTTGCGGCACAAGCGCGCGGTGTCCCGGCTGGCCGACTTCGGGCCGGGCTCCTCCTTCCACCGGGTCATGTATTGCGACGAGCTGCCGAGCGACCCCAAGGACGCCAAGCAGGTGGTGCTCTGTTCCGGCAAGGTCTACTACGACCTGTTGGAGGAGCGGGAGAAACGGGGCCTCAAGGATGTGCACTTCCTGCGCCTGGAGCAGCTTTATCCCTTCCCGGAGGATGCGCTGTCGGGCGAGCTGGCGCCTTACAAGCACTGTCACATTGTCTGGTGCCAGGAGGAGCCGCGCAACATGGGCGCCTGGGGCTACTTCTCGGAATTCATCGAGGAGTTGGCCCAGGAGGTCGGCGCCGAACACCCGCGGCCGCGCTATGCCGGGCGGCCGGCGGCCGCCTCGCCCGCGACCGGGCTCATGAAGCGGCACCAGGTGGAGCAGGCTGCCTTGATCGACGACGCGCTTACGGTGGGCAAGCCCGCGCTTGGCCGGATCGGCTCGCGCCGGGCCCTACAAGAAACGGCGGCGGACCGGAAAAAACAAGGTATAACAGGGGCGCGGGTTAAGCCTCCGGCAGGACGGTAACGGGTAAGCATGACTATGGACATTCTGGTGCCCGCGCTGGGCGAATCGATGACCGAAGCGACGGTCGCGCAGTGGCTCAAGAAAGCGGGCGAAGCGGTCGAACTGGACGAGCTGCTGGTCGAGCTGGAAACGGACAAGGTCACCCTCGAGGTCAACGCCAGCTCCGCCGGAGTCCTGTCGGAAATCCTGGCCGGTGAGGGCGACAACGTGGA